>JAATFG010000073.1 GCA_015655355.1 Lysobacterales bacterium | reverse complement strand
TCGACCGCGTAGTTGTCGTGCTCCTCGATGCCGGTGGCGATGGCGAAGATGTTGGGGTCGAAGATGATGTCTTCCGGCGGAAAGCCGACTTGCCCGACGAGGATGTCGTAGGCGCGCGTGCAGATTTCGATCTTGCGTTCCTTGGTGTCCGCCTGGCCTTTCTCGTCGAACGCCATCACCACCGTCGCCGCGCCGTAGCGCAGCACTTTGCGTGCGTGTTCGATGAAGGCCGCTTCGCCTTCCTTGAGCGAAATCGAATTGACCACGCCCTTGCCCTGCAAACATTGCAGGCCGGCTTCGATCACGCTCCATTTCGAGCTGTCCACCATCACCGGGATACGCGCGATGTCCGGCTCGGAGGCGATCAGGTTGAGGAAGCGGCGCATCGCCTTTTCCGAATCGATCAGGCCTTCGTCCATGTTGATGTCGAGGATCTGCGCGCCGCTTTCGACCTGCTGGCGCGCGACATCGACCGCTTCGCCGTAGCGCTCTTCCTTGATCAGCTTGCGGAACTGCGCCGAGCCGGTGACGTTGGTGCGCTCGCCGATGTTGACGAACAGCAGGTCGGGGCTGACGACCAGCGGTTCGAGGCCGGAGAGGCGGGTGTGGCGGGCTTGCATCATTTTCTTTTGCTCGTCATCCCGGCGGACGCCGGGATCCAGTGTCTTGGATATTTCGCGCTGAAGTCGCTGGAGGCCGGCGTTCGCCGGCATGACGACTACGCCGCTTTTTCGCATGCCAGCGGCACGCGCGGCTTGACGCCTTGCATCGCCTCGGCAATCGCCTTGATGTGTTCGGGCGTGGTCCCGCAACAGCCGCCGACGATGTTGAGCAGGCCGGAGGTGGCGAATTCCCTGAGGATTTCCGCCATGTCTTGCGGTGTTTCGTCGTAGCCGCCGAAGGCGTTGGGCAGGCCGGCGTTCGGGTGCGCGCTGACGTAGGCATCGGCGACATGCGCCAGCGTTTCCACGTGCGGGCGCATGTCCTTGGCGCCGAGCGCGCAGTTGAAGCCGATGCTCAGTGGCCGCGCGTGCATCAGCGAGGTGTAGAACGCCTCGGCGGTTTGCCCGGACAGCGTGCGCCCGGAGGCATCGGTGATCGTGCCGGAAATCATCACCGGCAGGCGTGCGCCGCGTTGCTCGAAAACCTCTTCGATCGCGAACAGCGCGGCCTTGGCGTTGAGCGTGTCGAAGATGGTCTCGACCATCACGATGTCGGCGCCGCCGTCGATCAGGCCGTTCGTCGCTTCCCTGTAGGTTTCGCGCAGTTCGTCGAAGCTGGTGTTGCGGAAGCCGGGATCGTTGACGTCCGGGCTGATGCTCGCGGTGCGGCTGGTCGGGCCGAGCACGCCGATCACGAAGCGCGGCTTGTCCGGGGTTTTCTTCTCGATTTCATCGCAGCACTCGCGCGCCAGTTTCGCGCCGGCCTTGTTCAATTCGTAGACGAGGTGTTCGAGGTGGTAATCGGCCTGGGACGCGTTGGTCGAATTGAAGGTGTTGGTTTCGATCAGGTCCGCGCCGGCTTCGAGGTATTGCGCATGGATGCCGGCGATGATTTGCGGCTGGGTCAGCAGCAGCAGGTCGTTGTTGCCTTTGAGGTCGCAGCCGCAATTTTCGCCGTGGGCGTGCGCATGTTGCGCGTCGAAGCCTTCGACGAAACGCGCGCCGCGATAGTCGGCTTCCTGCAACTCGTGGCGCTGGATCATCGTGCCCATCGCCCCATCGATGATCAGGATGCGTTCGCGCAGTGCTTGCAGCAGCGCTGCGGCGCGCTGCGGATCGAGCCACGGCAACTCTTTCATTGTTTGACTCCAATCAGTGAAATCACCTCGAAATGCGGCGGGCGCCGCTCGCGGGTGACGGTGTCGAGGTTCGCGACGTCCAGCGCGGCTTTCTCGGCGAATTTGCGCAGTTCCTTGTCGGAAAAGCCGAGGTTGACGTGGCCGTAGGCTTCGACCGCGGCGCGGTGTTCGTGCCTGGCCAAAGAACTCAACAACAGGCGCCCGCCCTTGCGCAGCACGCGCGCCGCTTCGCCCACCGCTTGCGCCGGCTTCTGCGAATAGGTCAGCGCATGCATCAACACGACCAGGTCGAAGCTCGCGTCCTTGAAGGGCAGGGCATGCATGTCGCCTTCGCGCACTTCGACGTTGCCGAACTTGCGCAGGCGTTCGCCGGCGGCGGCGACCACGCGCGCGCTGGTGTCGATGCACACGTAGCGGTTCGCGTGCGGCGACAACAGCTCCGCCAGCACGCCGTCGCCGCTGGCGATGTCGAGCACGTCGCCGGTGGAGAACAGCGGCAGCACGCTGCGCGCCATCGCTTCCCAGGTGCGGCCGGGCGAATAGTGGCGCTCCATGTCGCCGGCGACGCTGTCGGCCCAGTTCTGGCTTTGTGCGCGCGCGGCGAGTACCTGCGCGATGCGCTCGGCGTCCTGGTCGAGCAGCGGGTCGTTGCTGCCGTCGCGCAGGCTGCGCCACAGGTTGCGTTGCGCGGCGTCGAGCTTGTCCTCGTCGAAACGGTAGTACGCGGACACGCCGGCGCGGCGGTCGCGCACCAGCGCGGCGTCCTTCAACTTGGCCAGATGCGTGGACACGCGCGGCTGCGCGAGCTGGGTGATCGCCGACAGCTCGGCGACGGTCAGCTCCTCGCGCGCGAGCAAGGCCAGCAGGCGCACGCGGGTGGCGTCCGCGAACACCTTGAGATGGGCCGACCAGGCTTCGAGATCCATGCGGGAATCCGTAATATCTTTTTATCGCGATGGGGAGATATTATCGATGGCAAGGCCGTCCATGGTCAACTGCATGAACGAAAAAGCCCCGGCAGGCCGGGGCTTTGAATACGCGGGGGCCGGATTCGCACCGGATCATGACCAAGCGAACCTCCCCAACCCCTCCTCCTGGGAATTGCCCTGCGTGATTCACGCAGGGCGGCCGGATCAGGGGGTAATCGCCGGCTCGCTGCCGCTGCCCGCATCGATCGCCGCATCGCTGACGACGGCGTGGACGTGCTGCAGGAACTTCGGCAGCGGGCACAGTTCGGCATTGCCGCAGGCCGCTTGCTTGACCGTCGCCACGCGCAGGCCGTCGCCGTCGGTGCTGGCGGCGCGCAGGCCGGGCAGGGTCGGCATCGCCACGCGCAGGCGCACGGCGTAGGCGTTCTTGCCGGTTTCGACGAGCTGGTAGATCAGCGCGCCGCCGGGTGGATAGTCGTCCGGCGCGGTGGCGTCGTGCCAATCGACGTCGAGCAGGCTGGAGGCGACGGCAAGGTCGGTGTCGTGGCCGAGCAGGACCACCGCGCGTTCGCCGTTCGCGGCGAGCGAAGGCAGGGCGGTCTGTGCGTTGGCGGTGTGGGCGAAGGTCGCGGCGACGTGGGCGAGCAGGTTGCCGCCGCGCTGCTGCGCACGTGCGTGCGGTTTGTCGGATGCGGCGAAATCGGCGTTGTGCAGGGTGACGATGCGCGCGATGCCGGCTTCATCAAGCTTGCCCCACGCGACCTGGTCGCTTGGCAGGCCCTGCACGTATTCGAGCATCAGGTTTTCCGAGAGCGAACCGGCGGTGCCCAGCGCCTTGTCCGGCTTCATCGCCAGCAGCGGCTTGCGGTCGTCGGCCTGCGCCCTGGCGATGCACGCGTCGTCGTCGCAGCCGAGCAGCACGCGCTGCAATTCGGCGAGGGTGGCGTGGGTTCGCGGATCGATCTCGATGGAGGTGTCGTCGGGCTTCTTGCCGACGCCGCTGAACAACGGGTCGCGCTGGTCGGAGGCGAGCGCGTAGTACGGCTGCGCGCACTCCGGGGCGAGGCCTTGCAGCATCGCCGCGGCGCTGTCGTGGTTGCGCGGCGTGCTGTCGGCGATCACGCGCACGCTGTTGCACGCCTTCACGTCGATGCCGGCGGCGAGCAGGTCGTTGCGGTGCCAGGCGCCGAGCGCGCGCATCAGGTCGATGCCGTGTTCGGTGAGCTGGCCCGGCGCGACCGGCCATTGCGGCCAGGGCTGCGCCGAATACGCGTCGAGCGCTTCCGGCGCCTTGGTCGGCGCGCGGATGCCGTGGCGGATCAGCACGATCTGCTGCACGATCTGCGCGCCGTCGTGCGTGTTTGCGGCCGGCACGCCTGCATTGGCCAGGCCGGCGAGGCTGAGGCCGAGCAGCAGGCAGAGAGATTGGAATTTCATGGCAGGGGTTCCGTTCGGGAATGGCGCCATTGTGGCGATCGCGTCGGAAAAGGAAAGCCCCGTTGCCGGGGCTTTCCCATGTTCGCCGGCGTGCGAGGCTTACAGCTTCATGGCGAAGTCGAGGAACACGCCGCGGCCGGGCGTGGCGAACCAGGTGTCTTCGGTTCCGGCGGTGTTCAAGCCTTCCCAGTCCGCCAGCTTGTGCACGTCGAAGAGGTTGGTGACGTCGAGGCTGACCGTCCAGCCCTTGCCGGTCGGGCCGCCGTCCTTGCTGCGGTAGCCGAACGCGCCATCCCAGGTGGAATAGCCGCCCATGTGCGTGTTCGGCTGGTCCTGGAACACGGGCACGTCGGCCGTGGAGCCGTCGTCGCCGTATTCCTCGCCGATGATCTTGTCCATCAGCGAACCGAAGAAGCCGCTGTCGCCGGAATAGAGCAGGCCGATCGCGCCGGTTTCCTTCGGCGTGTTGCCGATCTGCACGTTGCTGTGCTTGTACTCGGCCTGGTTGTAGCTGGCGTTGGCGTACAGGCTCAGGCCGTGGGTCAGCGAGAGCGTGGCTTCGGCTTCGGCGCCCTTGTAGGTTGCGCCGCCGCGGTTGACGTAGATCGCATCGTCGCTGCCGACGGGCGTGTACGAAGTGATGTAGTTGTCGAAGTCGATGTCGTAGACGTCGATGCCGAAGGTGACGCTCTTGGCCGCGTAAGCCGTGCCGATCTGGAAGTTGGTGGTCTTTTCCGGGTCGAGATGCCGGCCGCTGGTGGTGTCGGTGTCTTCGACGTAGTCGATCGGCGGAGCGAGGAAGCCTTGCGCCGCTTGGGCATAGGCCGACCAGTGGTCGCTGATCGCATCGTGCAGCGACACCGACGGCAACGTGGCGCTGTACGTGGCGCTGCCATCGTAGGCGAGGCTCGGCTGCTTGTCCTCGCGCTTGGTCGAGGCGTAGCGCACGCCGGGGGTCAAGGTCAGCTGGTCGGTGAGCTTCCAGTCGAATTCCAGGTACGGTTGCAAGGTGTCGGTGGTGTAGGTTTCCAACGTGGAGACGACGCCGGTCTTCTTGACGTAGCTCGGCACGCCCAGCGTGTAGTCCATCGGCCGCTTGCTCTTGCTGGCTTCGCTGTGTTCGTACCACACGCCGAACAACAGGCTGCCCACGGTGTCGAAGTCGTAGCTGAACTTGGCCGTGTCGCCGATGGCGTGGAACTTGTTGTCGCTCTGGTTGCCGCCGACGTCGCCGGCGATCTTCTGGCTCTTGTCGCCCGGCGTGCCGTCGGTGCTGCCGACCGGGTAGTAATACTGCACGCCGAGCGACGGCGAATCCGGGTCGCTGTCGGTGGCGTCGGCGGTCTTGTTCGACCAGTGGTCGAAGTTGTTGAAGTAGAGCTTGTCGTTGAAGCTCCAGTTGTCGCCGAAGCGCGTATCCAGGCCGATGTAGCTGAACACCGAGGAATACTTGGCGCCGTTGTAGCCGGCGTAGCTCAGCAGGGCCGGGTTGTCGGTCAGGCCGCCGGAGCGCGGATCGTTTTCGATCATCTCCTTGGTCGCGCCCTGCACGGTGTTCTGGCGTTCCTTGTTGTAGTTGGCGAGGACGGTCAGCGTGGTTTCGTCGCCCAACCGGGTGATGGTCTTGACGAAGACGTGCTGGCGCTTGTCGTCGGTGTTCTTCAGGTAGGTGTCGCTCTTTTCGTCGGACAGGTCGGCGAAGACGGCGGTGTTGCCGACGTGCTCGTCGGCGCTGACGCCGCCGGCCAGCGTGTTCCACGAACCGACGGTGAAGTACGGGGTGATGCCGTCGACGTCGCTCGGGTTGCGCGAGCGCAGGCCGATGTTGCCGCCGAAGGTGGCATTGCCGATCGTGCTGGCGGTGCCCGGGCCGCGTTCGATCTGCGCCTGGCTCAGCACGTGGTTGGTGAAGTAGGCCGAGGTGGTGTGGTGCCAGTCGCTGGAATCGCCGAACGGGATGCCGTCGAAGGTCATGTTGAACTGGCCGTCCTGGAAGCCGCGCAGCGAAGTGTTTTCGGCCTTGCCCATGCCAGGGCCTTCCGGCGAGCTCACCGACATGCTTGGCGCGTACTTGATGAGGGAGTCGAAGTTCGAGTTGTTGCGCAGGCTGTCGCGGATGAAGCGCTCGTCGATGATCGAGGTCGGCTGGCTCGCTTCGAGCGGCGCGGCGGACGGCGCCAGCGTGTCGACGCTGTTGCCGCTGACGATGACCTTGTCGAGCGTGGTCGCGCTCGCCGTCGCGGTGCCGCTGTCGACTTTCGCGTCCTGCGCGGCATTGTTGGTGGCGGACTGCGCGAAGGCGATGGCGGGAACGGCGCTGCCGAGCAGCAACGAGACATGGAGGGCAAGCAGATTCTTGCGCATGAGCGGAATACCTGGAGAAAAATGGAATGAACCGGCCGGTGTGCAGCGGTTAGGAAAATGTTAGAAACGGCGCGTGACAGCGCGGCGACATTGCGGCTGCGGAAATGGCGGAAAACGCGAGGGGCCATGACGAAAAAACCCGCGTTTCCGCGGGTTCTGAGAAAAATCGGCAAGATACCGTGACCCAGGTATCAGAATTGCTTGCGCATCCGCAACAGCGGCACCGGCACGCCGCCGCGTTCGTCGAGCACTTCCTCGATCGGCGTGTAGCCGCAGGCACGGTACAGCGGCACGCCGGACAGCGTCGCCATCATTTCCGCGGACCTGAAACCCGCTTCGCGCGCGGCCCGTTCGCACAGCGAGATGATCAGCTTGCCGACACCCCTGCGTGCGTGCGTCGGGTGCGTGTACATCGCGCGGATGCGCGCGGCATCGCGCGCCGGATCGAGCAAATCCGCATTGCGCCCCGGCGTATGGTCGCCGCCGTACAAGGTGTTGCGCATGCTCCAGCCGCCGCAGCCGGCCAGTTCGCCGTCGGCCTCGACGAGAAAGTAGGTTCCGTCGTCGATCAGTTGCGTGTCCAGGCCCATGAACAAGCGGCTGGCGGCGATCTGTTCGGGGTCGAGAAAGGATTGCTGCAATTCGCCGATCGCCGCGTCCATCAGCATGCGCAGGGCCGGCAGGTCGTCGCGGCGGGCGAGGCGGTGGGTGAGGGTTGCGGCGCTCATGCCGCCAGCTTACCGGAGGCACGGATTCGACTGCGCTTTCGTTGCCACGGATACATTCCGACAACATCGTGCAACATTGTTGGCGGACAGTTCAGTGCGCTGGCGCTAGCGTGCAGTCCACTTGCAGGCGCACCTCCGGCGCGCGCAAGGGCCCATCCATCCATATCGCAATTGGAGTCAGAGATGAAGAAGCTGGTGCTTTCCGCTGTCATCTGCAGCGCGTTGTTGTCCCCGTCGCTGGTCCTGGCGCAGGATTACCACCATTCGGGGCCGTCGTCGTCGCACCACGGCGCGCCACACGGCCCGCAGGGCTTCCACGATCGCGGCGTGCGCGAAGGCTGGTATCGCAAGGGCGGTCACGTGCCCACCGCGTATCGCGGCAACACCTACGTGGTCAACGATTACCGTACCTACCACCTGAAGAAGCCCCGTCGCGGCTACCACTGGGTGCGCAGCGACAACGGAGATTTCCTGCTGGTGGCGGCGGCGACCGGGGTGATCGCCAGCATCGTGGCCAACGCGCTGCACTGAGCCGGTGGCTTGGCGCCGGCCGGGGCGCTCGGCTATACTGCGCAACCCGCCGGAGTGGCGGAACGGTAGACGCAGCGGACTCAAAATCCGCCGATAGTGATATCGTGGGGGTTCGAGTCCCCCCTCCGGCACCAGCTCGACGAAAACCCGGCCTTTGGCCGGGTTTTTCGTTGATGGCTTCAATCCGCCGCCAGTTCGCGCAACGTGCGCTGGTACCAGCCCGGGCGTTCGGGCAGCGGCTCGAACACGTGGCAACGGTCCATCCGGCGTTCGTAGACGTGCAGCGACACGGTCGTGATGTCCGCCGACGGATTGCGCACGACGTGGTATTTGCGTGGCGCGTACAGGCCGCTGGTGTTGCCGATGCGCGCCAGTTCGCGCGCGCCGGCGGCGAAACGATGCAGTTCGCCATCGCTTTCGAGCCAGTCGAACCCGGCGATTTCCAGCGCGCCCTGGATGATGCCTTCGACGCACCACTGGCCATCGTGGTCATGCAGCGGCGTGATCTGCCCCGGCGCCCAGGTCATCGCGATCACGCTGTAGCCGCGTTCGGCGCTGTGATGCAGCAGGCGCCGCGCGTAATGGCCCGCGACCGGCGTGAACACCTGCGCCGGCAACTGCAATGCGCCATCGTGCAGCAACGATGCGAGATCGCGCGACAGGCGCGCGACGATGCGCGGCACGTCGTTTTCGGCGATGGCGGCATCGATCGTCGCCAGAAGCGCGTCGCGGCCATGGAAATCCGGTTGGGGCATCGGTGGGGTACGTCGTGACGTTGAGCCCGATGGTAAATGCACGGCGTACACAAACGGTTAAATCATGCGCTGCGGCGCGCATCGCGACCCGGCATCAAGCACTTGCGGATCAGACCTGGGCGAGGAACTCGCGAATCGGCGCGCCGAACCCGGCGATGTCGACGAGGAAGGCGTCGTGGCCCTGCGGCGAATCCAGCGGCACGAACGTTGCATCGCACCCACCGAGGCGCAGGCCGTGCGCGATCTGTTCCTGTTGCTGCAGCGGAAACAGGATGTCGGTGCGCGCGCCGAGCACCCGTGCGCGCGGCACGTCGATTTGCGCAAGCCCTTGCAGCACGTCGCCGTTGCCGTGGTCGCCGAGGTCGAACCAGTCCATCGAGCGGCTCAGGTACAAATAGCAATTCGGGTCGAAGCGGCGCACGAAGCGGCGCGCATGGCTTTCGAGATAGCTCTCGACCTCGAATTCCATGCCGAAGGGTTCTTCGTCGGGCCGGTCGGAGTCGAAGCGCACGCGGCCGAAACGGCCTTCCCATTCCAGCGCCGAGCGATAGGTGATCACGCCGAGCTTGCGCGCCATGCGCATGCCCGATTCGGGATAGGTGTCCTCGGTGTAATCGCCGTTGTTCCAGTTCGGGTCGAGGCGGATCGCCTCGCGCTGCAGCGAGCGGATCGCGATCGAGAACGGCAGCGATTGCGCCGCGCCGCTGATGTTGACGTGCGCGCGCGCCGAACCCGGATGGCGCAACAAATACGCCAGCGCGGTCATGCCGCCCATCGAATTGCCGATCAGGCACGCAAGCCGCTCGATGCCGAGCGCACGCACGACCTCGAACGCCGCGTCGGCGACGTCTTCGACCGACAATTCGGGGAACGCCAGCCGATACGGCTGGTGCGTCGCCGGATTGATCGACGCCGGCCCGGTCGACCCCTTGCAACTGCCCAGCGAATTGACGCAGACCACGAACCAGCGCCGGGTGTCGATGTACTTGCCCGGACCGAGCATCGCTTCCCACCAGCCCGGCGCCGGGTTGCCCGTGTTGCTGGCGGCGTGCGCGTCCGGCGACATGCCGGTGACGAGCAGGATCGCGTTGTCGCGCGCGGGGTTCAATTCGCCCCAGGTTTCAAACGCGATGCGCGCGCCATGCAATGCGCCGCCGCGTTTCATCGGGAACGTCGGGGGCAGGAGGTGGAACCGCGTGCCCGGAGGGATGAATTCGCTCATGCCGCCAGTTTACTTGCCGAGGGTGACACTGACCGGCTGGTCGTCCGGAATGCTGATTCGCACCGGCACGGTTTCGGCATCGGCGTGCAGCGCATCGCCGCTGGCGGAAATGCGCGCCAGCACTTCGACTTGCTGCAGCGAGGAAAGCCTGCGCGTCGGCATCGGGCTGTCGGCATCGCTCAGGGCGACGTGCAACGGCAATTCGGACAGCACGTGCTTTTGCACCGCGACCGGCATCGGCGCGCCGCCGGGCTCGCGGGCGAGCACGTAGACCGTTGCATCGCCGGCGAAGCGCTTGCGCAATGCGGGCGTTGCATCGAGCGTGATGTCGAGGATCGGTTTGGCGCCGGCGTCCGCCGGCAACGCTGGCAAGCCGGCATCCTTGCGCGCCGCGTCGATCTGCGTGCGCAGGCTCGCGGCGGTGTTCGCATCGACGTCGGACAACAGCGTTTCCCACAGCGCCGCGGCTTGCGCGGCCTGTCCGGCCTGGCGCAGCACGACGCCGAAGAACCAGCGACCGCGCTGGTTGCGTGGGTCCAGTTGCAGCGCGCGTTCGAGCAGGGCGACGGTTTGCGCGTCGGCATGGCGTTGCGGGTCGGCCATCATTCGCTGGTAGGCGATTTCGACCAGTTGGTCGGGGTTCTCCTGCGCGTGCGCAACACGATTGCGCGGATCGAGCGCTTTCGGCGTGCCGACGATTTCGTACAGCGCGAATGCGCCGACGCACAGTGCCAGCAGCAGGGCCAGCGCGAATTTCCATGCAGTGCGCCACAGCGGCCACAGCACGCTGGTGAACACGAGCAAGGCGAAGACCAGGGCAAGAGCGATGAAAGCGGTCATCACCATTCCTGTCCGTCGTCGGCGGGAATGCGGGTGCCGCCGCGTCGGCGCACGACCAGGACCAGCAACGCGAGGCCGAGCAGCAGCAACAGCGCCGGCCCGAACCACAGCAGCCAGGTGCGCGCTTCGACCCGCGGCCGGTACAGCACGAATTCGCCGTAGCGCGCGACCAGGTACTGCTTGATCTGCGCGTCGCTGCGCCCGGCCTGCATCTGCGCCAGCACTTCGCGGCGCAGGTCGCGGGCGATCTGCGCGTTGGAATCGGCGATCGACTGGTCCTGGCACATCACGCAGCGCAGTTCCGCGGCCAGCGCGTGGAAACGGGCTTCCTCGGCCGCGTCGCGGAACTGCAGGCGTTCCGGCGTTTCGACTTGCGCCTGCGCGGCGAAGGCGGCGAGCAGCATCAACATCGCGAGCAATGCTTTCATCGCGCCCGCTCCAGCGCATCGAGTTGCGGCAACAGTTCACTGGCGACGATGGCCGCGTCGAGCGGGCCGACGTGTTTCCAGCGCACGATGCCGGCGCCATCGACGAGGAAGGTTTCCGGCGCGCCGTAGATGCCCCAGTCCAGCGCGGCATGGCCATCGACGTCGCTGACGATCACGCCGTAAGGGTTGCCGTTCTGCCGCAGCCAATGCTGCGCGTCGCCCGGTTCGTCCTTGAGGTTGTAGCCGACCAGTTTGACCTGCTGCGCGGATGCGAGTTGCAGCAGCGCCGGCTGCTCGACGCGGCATTCCACGCACCAACTGCCCCACACGTTGAGCACGAACGGCGCGCCGCGCAGGTCGCCGGTTTCCAGGCGGCTTCGCGCTGATGCGTCCTGCGGGTCTTGCAGCAAGGGCAAATCGAACTGCGGCGCCGGCCGGCCGATCAGGGTCGAGGGCAGCGCCTTGCGGTCGGCGTCGTCGCTGTGCCACACGCTCCAGGCCAGCAGGGCGAACAACGCCGCGAACGCCAGCGCGCCGATGGCGAGGGCGAGATTGCGCAGCCGGTTGTTGGCGATGCGCGCGCTCATGCGGCGCTCTCGCGCTTGCGGAAGCGCTTGTCGCAGGCGGTGACGAAGCCGCCGAGCGCCATCAGCAGCGCGCCGATCCAGATCCAGCGCACGAACGGCTTGACCTGCACGCGCAGCGACCACGCGCCGCCGCCGAGGTCTTCGCCGAGCGAGACGTAGACGTCGCGCACGAGGTTGGCGTCGATGCCGGCTTCGGTCATCACCTGGCCGCCGCTGGCGTACTCGCGTTTTTCGGGATGCAGCGTGGCCAGCATGCCGTTGTCGGCAGCGAGCAGGCGGAACTGGCCGCGATGCGCTTGGTAGTTCGGGCCTGCGTTGTCGCCGACGCCATCGAAGACGATGCGGTCGCGGCCGAGCGCGGCGCTGTCGCCGGGCTTCATCGCCAGTTCGTGCTGCACCGCCTGCGCGTCGCCGAACACCGCGCCGATCGCGAACACGGCGATGCCGGAATGGGCGAGGCACATGCCGAGCATTTCCGCGGTGAACTTCTTGCCGGCGACCTTGAAGCGCGACCAGACGAAGCGCAGCGTGCCGAAACCGACCCACGCCGCGGCGATCGCGCCGAGGGCGATTTTCCACGGTATTTGCGCATGGCCGAAAACGAAGGACGCGATGCCGGCGGCCAGCGCAATCAGCAGCCACGGCGCCAGCATCGCGACCACGCGCAAATCCTGCTCGCGCTGCCAGCGCACCAGCGGCCCGAACGGCAGCAACAGCAGCAGCGGCGTCATCAGCACGAAGAACAGCAGGCCGAAATAGGGAGGGCCGACCGAAATCTTGCCCAGGTGCAGCGCATCGGCCAGCAGCGGATACAACGTGCCGAGCAGCACCATCGCGCAGGCGCAGGCCAGCAGCAGGTTGTTGCCCAGCAACAGCGTCTCGCGCGAATACGCGGCGAACGGTTTGCCGCCACCGCCCGGCGCGCGCAGCGCATACAGCAGCAGCGAACCGCCGATCACGACGAAAAGGAAGACGAGGATGAACAGCCCGCGCGCCGGATCGGCGGCGAAGGAATGCACGCTGGTGATCACCCCGCTGCGCACGAGGAAGGTGCCGAGCAGCGACAGCGCGAACGCGGCGATCGCCAGCAACAAGGTCCAGCCGGAAAAACTGCCGCGCTTCTCGGTCACCGCCTGCGAATGCAGCAGCGCGGTGCCGGCCAGCCACGGCATGAAGCTGGCGTTCTCGACCGGGTCCCAGAACCACCAGCCGCCCCAGCCCAGTTCCTTGTACGCCCACCAGCTGCCGAGGGTGATGCCGCAGGTCAAAAAGCCCCACGCCGCGTTGGTCCACGGCCGCGTCCAGCGCAGCCAGCGCGCGTCGATTTCGCCTTGCAGCAGCGCGGCGATGGCGAACGCGAACGGCACGCTGAAACCGACGTAGCCGAGGTACAGCATCGGCGGATGCGCGATCATGCCCGGATCCTGCAGCAGCGGATTCAAGTCGCGGCCTTCGACCGGCGCCGGCAGCAGGCGCGCGAACGGATTGCTGGTGAAGATCAGGAACGACAGGAAGCCGACCGCGACCAGGCCCATCACCCCGAGCACGCGCGCGACCACCGGGTCGGGCAGGGCACGCGAGAATTCGGCGACCGCCGCGCTCCACAACGCCAGCACCAGCGCCCACAGCAGCAGCGAGCCTTCGTGCGAGCCCCATACCGCGGTGAAGCGGTAGACCAGCGGCAGCAGCGAATTGGAATTGTCGGCGACGTACTTCACCGAGAAATCCTGCTGCACGAAGCTCACCGTCAGCGCGGCGAACGCGCACAGCAGGCACAACAGCTGCGCGAACGCGGCCGGGCGCGCGACCTGCATCCACGTCGGCTTGTTCCTGTGCGCGCCGAGCAGCGGCAGCACGGCCTGCAGCGCGGCAACCAGCAGCGCCAGCAGCAAGGCGATTTGTCCGAGTTCGGGAATCATTGCGTTGTCCCCTCTCCCTTCGCGGGAGAGGATGTCGCGCCAGCGCCAGCGGCGACAGGAGAGGGGGCCACGCCGTGCTTCACGTGCGCGGCCTGCATCTTGTCCGCCACTTCCTTCGGCATGTAGGTTTCGTCGTGCTTGGCCAACAGCTGGGTCGCGACGAATACGTTGCCGAGCATCTTCCCGGTGGCGATCACCGCCTGGTCCTCGCGAAACAAGTCGGGAAGGATGCCGGTATAGCTCACCGGCAAGGCCGCGTCGCCATCGGTCACGCGGAAATGCGCTTCGAGCGCGCCTTGAGCACGCTGGAACGAGCCGTGCTGGACCATGCCGCCGAGGCGGAATTGCGCCTGTCTTGCGGTCTCACCGCGCAGCACTTCGCTTGGCGTGTACAGATAGGTGGCGTTGTGCTGCAGCGCGAGCGCGACCAGCGTCGCGGCGATTCCCGCGGCAAGCAGCAAAGCGAACACGAGCAGCAGGCGGCGCTTGCGGGTGGGGTTCATGGGTTCCGGTTCTTGGCGTTCTTGCGCGCGCTGCGCAGGCGGATCGCGCGCAGCAGCCCGCGCAGTTGCAGGCGCGGGGCGATGAAGTCCCACGCCAATGCGATGGCGAAGGCGGCGTAGCCGGCGACGACATAGGGCAGATAGCTCATGACCGGCTCTCCAATGGCGCGGACTGCTTGTGCGCAAGTTGTCTGGCCCATTCCTTGTCCATCTCGCGGCGCAGGTTGTCGAGGCGCGCGCGTTGCAGCAGCGAGGCGACGAACCAGCAACTCAGTCCCGCGTACATCAGCCAGAACGGCGCGATCATGCTCGCGTCGATCTTCGACTGGCCGAACAGCGAAATCGTCTGTCCCTGGTGCAGCGAATTCCACCAGGTCACCGAATACTTGATGATCGGCACCATCACCACGCCGACGATGGCGAGCAGGCCGGCGGCGCGCGCGGCGTTGCGCCGATCCTCGATGCCGGCGTACAGCGCGATCACGCCGAGGTACAGGAACAACAAAATCAGTTCCGTCGTCAGGCGCGGGTCCCAGTCCCACCACGTGCCCCACATCGGCTTGCCCCAGATCGAACCGGTAACCAGGGTGACCGCAGTGAACAGCGCGCCGGTCGGTGCGCAGGCCATCGCCAGGGTTTCGCACAGCTTGATCCGCCAGATCAGCGCGATCGCCGAATAAACCGCCATCGCGATGAACACCAGCAGCGACAGCATCGCCATCGGCACGTGCACGAAGAACAAGCGGAATGCATCACCCTGCTGGTAATCGGCCGGCACTACGAACAGGCCCTGCCACAGGCCGAACGCGAAGAATATTAGTGCGGCAATGAAGAAGCGCGGCGACCAGCGCGCGGCGAACGCATCGAAATACGGCGGCGATGCGAGTTTGTGGAACCAGCGCGTCAGGCTCGTGGTGGTCAGGGCGTTCATTCGTGCATTCAATCCAGAGCGATGCGCAACGCGGCGGCGGCGGCGAGCGGCGCGAGCACCAGCGCCAGCGCCAGCCCGGCACCGAGCAGCAGCCATGCGCCCGAGGCGTCCAGCCCCTGCGCACGCGCGGCCACGCTTCCCGCGCCGAACACCAGCACCGGCACGTACAGCGGCAGCGCCAGCAACGCCAGCAGGATACCAGAGCGCTTCATGCCGACGGTGAGCGCGGCCACGATGCCGCCGAGCAGGGCCAGAAGCGGCGTGCCGAGCAACAGCGACACCAGCAGCGGCGCGATCGATGCGTGCGGCAAATACAGCAATTCGCCGAGCAGCGGCGCGAACACGATCAGCGGCAGCGTCGTCGCCAGCCAATGCGCGAGCACGCGCAGCGCGATCAGCCAGGCCAGCGGCACCGGCGCAAGCAGCCATTGTTCCAGGGTGCCGTCCTCGGCATCGCCGCGGAACAGGTTGTCCAGCGCGAGCAGGCCGGACAGCAGTGCCGCGACCCAGATCACGGATGCCGAAATTCTCGCCAGCTCGGCTTTGTCGCCATTGCCGGCCAACGCGAACAGCACGACGACGAGCATGGCGAACAGCAGCGGCTGCGCGGCATCGCCACGGCGGCGCCACAGCAGGTGCGCATCGCGCCGCAGCAGCGCGCGCGCGGAAGCGGCGAGCGTCGGCGTGGGCATTGTCACGCGGCCTGTTCTCCGCTTGCCGGGGGAAGGGGGAAGACCCGATGCCGCACCGGCGGCGCGGCCTGCGCGCCGTGGGTGCTGAGCAGGACGCCGCCGCCGGCATCGAGATGCTCGCCGAGCAGCTGGTTGACGAGTGCGATGCCGTCGAGATCGAGATTGGCGTAAGGCTCGTCGAGCAGCCACAGCGCCGCCGGCGACAGCCACAGCCGCGCCAGCGCGAGGCGCTTCTTCTGCCCGGCCGAAAGCTGGCGGAACAGCGCATCGTCGTAGCCGCCGAGGCCGACGGTGTCCAGCGCGGCGGACACCGTGCGTGCGTCGCGCCGGCCAGCTATGCCACAGGCCGCGATGAGGTTTTCGCGCGCGGAAAGTTCGGCCTTCAGCCCCGGTGCGTGGCCGAGGAAGGCAAGCGTCGCGGCGCGCGCGACCCGGCCCGCGTCGGCGCGCAGCAGGCAGGCGAGCACGCGCAGCAGGCTGGTCTTGCCGGCGCCGTTGGCACCGTGGATCAGCAGCGCTTCGCCGGCGTCGACGTGCAGGTCGAGCGGGCCGAACACCGGCTCGCCATTGCGCGAAAACGCCAGTCCGTCGGCGGCGAGCAGGGGAGTCGCGGCGAACGGGAATGTGCGGTGCGTGGCATCGGCGGTCATCGTCGCGATTGTATCGGCTGGCCACGGGCGTGGCGCACGACCTTCGACGCAAAACCGGTTTGCGCGCGCATATGGCGCATCGCCATCTCGGCGACACGGCAGTTTGCGTACACTTTGCGCCTGCAACGTCCCCACGAGTCTCCCGCGATGCCCCAGCCCCAGACCCGGCTGCCGAAGGTCGGCACCACCATCTTCACCGTGATGTCGCAACTGGCGGCCGAACACAAGGCGGTCAACCTCGGCCAGGGCTTTCCCGATTTCGCCGTGCCGCAGCGGCTGGTCGATGAACTCGACGCGGCGATGCGCGCCGGCCACAACCAATATGCGCCGATGACCGGCGTGCCGGCGCTGCGCCAGGCCATCGCCGGAAAGGCGCTGCGCGTGTACGCCGCGCAGGTCGATGCCGATGCGGAAGTGACCGTCACCAGCGGCGCGACCGAGGCGTTGTTCAACGTGGTCCAGGCGGTGGTGCGGCCGGGCGAGGAAGTGATCGTGCTCGACCCGTGCTACGACAGCTACGAGCCGGCGATCGACATGGCCAACGCGAAAGCGGTGCACGTCGCGCTGGAGCCGGATTTCAGCGTGGACTGGGCCAAGCTCAAGGCCGCGATCACCCCGGCCACGCGCCTGCTGGTCATCAACACGCCGCACAACCCGACCGGCGCGATGCTCGACGCGGACGACATGCGCGCCCTGCAGGACATCCTGCGCGGCACCGACGTGTTCCTGCTTGCGGACGAAGTGTACGAGCACATCGTGTTCGACGGCCGCCGCCACGAAAGCGTGCTGCGCTGGCCGGAACTGCGCGCGCGCGCCTTCGTCGTGTCGAGCTTCGGCAAGACCTACCACTGCACCGGCTGGAAGATCGGCTATTGCATCGCGCCGCCGGCGCTGTCGGCGGAATTCCGCAAGGTGCACCAGTACAACGTGTTCTGCACCTTCGCCCCGGCGCAGCACGCGTTCGCGGCGATGATCCGCGAGGAGCCCGGACACGACGAGCAGCTTGGCGCGTTCTATCAGGCCAAGCGCGATGCATTCCGCGCGCAGTTGCTGCAGACCAAGTTCAAGCCGCTGCCGGTGGCCGGCGGTTATTTCCAGTTGGTCGATTACTCGGCGGTCAGCGATCTGCCCGACGCCGAGTTCGTCAAATGGCTGACCATCGAGCATGGCGTCACCGCGATTCCGCTGTCGCCGTTCTACGAAAAAGCGCCGGAAGGCCAGCGTCTGGTGCGCTTGTGCTTCGCCAAGAACCCGCAGACGCTGGATGCGGCGATCGAACGCTTGAAGAGGTTGTAGTCGCGGGCTTGCCCGCGGCTCCATTGGAGAACGAACATGCAGGAAGAACTGCGCATCTCGCTGGCGCAAGGCGCCACGCGCTGGCACGATCCGGCCGGCAATCGCGATTACTACGGCGACTTGATCGCGCCGCTGGCCGGCAAGAGCGACCTCGTGATCCTGCCGGAAACCTTCACCAGCGGGTTCTCCAACGAAGCCATCGACAAGGCCGAAGGCATGGACGGGCCGACCGTCGCGTGGATCGCGGAGCAGGCGAAAAAACTCGATGCGGCGGTGACGGGCAGCGTGCAGTTGCGCACCGCGGACGGCGTGTTCAACCGCCTGTTGTGGGCGACGCCTGACGGCGAATTGCAGCACTACGACAAGCGCCATCTGTTCCGCTACGCCAACGAACACAAACGCTATGCGGCAGGACATGATCGCCTGAGCGTCGATTGGAAAGGCTGGCGGATCAATCCGCAGGTCTGCTACGACCTGCGTTTCCCGGTGTTCTGCCGCAACCGCTACAACGTCGAACGCGAGAACCAGCTCGATTTCGATCTGCAGATCTTCGTCGCCAATTGGCCGGCGGTGCGCGCGTATCCGTGGAAAACCTTGCTGCGTGCGCGCGCCATCGAAAATCTTGCCTACGTCGCGGCGGTCAATCGCGCCGGCATCGACGGCAACAACCTGGAATATGCCGGCGACAGTGCAGTGATCGATTTCCTCGGCCAGCCGTTGCTCGAATTGCCGGCCGGCGAACACATCGCGACGACGACGGTTTCGGCACGGAAACTGGCCGAATTCCGCGCGCATTTCCCGGCGATGCTGGATGCCGACTGTTTCGAATTGCGCTGAAGGCGCTGCGTGCAACGCCTTCAGCGTTGACGCTTGTCAGGCGGGCTGCAACTGACTCGCCTCCTGCAGGGCGGCGGCAATGGCGCTTTCGGCCTGCGCCTGGCTGATGCGCACGCCCTCGGCGCGGACGATCTCGATGCGGGTCACGCCGAGGAAGCCGAGGAAGCTGCGCAGGTAGCTTTCCTGATGTTCCAATGCCGCGTAAGGGCCGTCTTCGCCGAACAGCCCGCCGCGTGCCGAGGCGATGACGAAGCGTTTGGCGCCGAGCAATCCTTTCGCGCCATTCTCGTCGTAACTGAAGGTCTTGCCCGGCACGGCCAATGCATCCAGCCACGATTTCAACTGGCTGGGGATGCCGAAGTTGTACATCGGCACGCCGACGACGATGACGTCCGCCGCGAGCAATTCCTCCAGAACCGCACCCAGTGTCGCCGCGTCGCGCCGGGTTGGTTCGTCCAGTTGCTCCGGTGGCGTCGCGCCAGCGGCAACCAGCGCTGCGGAGAATTGCGGGATGGGATTGGCGGCAAGGTCGCGGTAGACCACGCGCGCGTCCGGCGACAGCGCACGCAGCCGTGCCACGGCCGCAGAGGTGAGAGAACGGGAAACGGATTGTTCGCCGAGAATGCTGGAATCGATGTGCAGGATGTTCATGTGTCCGGAAGTTGATTGGTTGGGCACATGAAATTATTGGCGTACAGTGATTCCATCAAGAAGGATTGTTTTGCTGACCAAGTATGGAAAACCATACCAACGACATCTGTAGCGGCACGCTGGAACACGTCGCGCCGATGCACAACGAACTGCGCCGTGCGTTGCAGTCCATCGGCGGCAAGTGGAAGCTGGAAATCCTGTGGCTGCTGAACCAACGGACGTACCGCTTCAACGAACTGCGCCGCGCCATTCCCGGCGTCACCCAGCACATGCTGACCGCGCAATTGCGCGAACTGGAAGCCGACGGGCTGATCCGCAGAACGGCTTATCCGGAAGTCCCGCCGCGGGTGGAATACGATCTGGCCGAATCAGCCCGGCGCCTGCGTCCGGTGTTCGACGCGATCTTCCAATGGATCGGCGAATCGACGCCGGCGACGCGTGAGGGAACACGCAAGATCGCTTAGGCGCGCCAACCTGCGAGGTTCATTGCGTGAAGCTGACCTCGAAGCTCAGGTAATACGGCGCCGCCGGCGGACGCACCAGCGTCGGGCGCGTGCGCATCTGCTGCTCGAAGCATTGCGCCAGCCTGGTGTCGCCCTGGCGCCAGATGTCCAGCGCCTTGCCGTCCTTGTCCAGCTCGACCACGATCGTGAATGGCTTGGTTTCGGCATCCGGCGCGGCGCATTGCGCGGCGATCTCGTTGAGCAACTGGCCCTGCGCGGTGGTGACGTATTTCTTGGTCAGGTTTTCCATCCGGTCCTCGTCGCGGTCGGCGAGTTTCTTGGCGCCGGCGAAATCCGGGCGCGGCGCGAGGTCGGCCGCGGCTTGCCGGGCTTGCGCGGCGAAGGGCAGGGCGATGCAAAGCGCGGTGGCGAAAATCTTTTTCATGGTTCCTCCTCATGTGGAGCCGCTGGGCTCACGCCTGCGCGAGAGCGGCGAACGAAATCAAAGCCCATGGATCCCCGCGCTGGTGGCAGTGGCGGGCGGGGTTCAACGATAGCCTGCCGCCTGCAGCTCGAACAACTCCGCGTAGCGGCCGCCGTGCGCCATCAGTTCATCGTGCGTCCCCGATGCCTCGACCTTGCCATCGGCCAGCACGAGGATGCGGTCGGCCATGCGCACGCTGGAAAACCGGTGCGAAATCAGCACCGCGGTGCGTTCGTCGCTCAATTCCTTGAAGCGCTGGAACACCTCGAATTCGCTGCGCGCGTCCAGCGCCGCGGTCGGTTCGTCGAGGATCATCACCTGCGCCTCGCGCATGTAGGCGCGGGCGATGGCGATCTTCTGCCATTGCCCGCCACTTAGGTCCACGCCGTCCTTGAAGCGGCGGCCGATGGGCTGCGCGTAGCTTTTCGGCAGCGCGGCGATCACTTCGTCGGCCATGCCGCGTTGCGCGGAGTTGCGGATGCGCTCGGCGTCATGCAGCGCATCGACCTGGCCGACGCCGATGTTCTCGCCGGCGGTGAGGTTGAAGCGCACGAAGTCCTGGAAGATCACCCCGATGTTGGCGCGCAGGTCATCGATGGAATAGTCGCGCAAGTCGTGGCCGTCGAGCAGGATGCGGCCCTCGTCCGGGTCGTACAGGCGCGCGAGCAGCTTCACCAGGGTGGTTTTGCCCGCGCCGTTTTCGCCGACCAGCGCGATCACTTCGCCGGCCTGCAACTCGAAGGAAAGATGGCGCACCGCCCAGCGCTGCGCATCGGGGTAGCGGAAGCCGACGTCCTCGAACACGAAGCCATGGCGAATGGGATGCGGAAACGGCACGGGATTTTGCGGCGAGACGATTTCGGGTTTTATCTCGAAGAACGAAAACAGGTCGTCGAGGTACAAGGCTTGTCCCGCGACTTGCGAGAAGCCGATCAGCAAGCCTTCGATCAAGCCGCGCAGGCGCATGAAGCTGCCGGACAGGAAGCTCAGGTCGCCGATCGAGAAATCGCCGTGCACGGTGCGCCAGCAGATGTAGGCGTAGGCGAGGTAGTAGCCGAACGTGCCCAGCGTCGCCCACGCCACGCCCCACAACGCGCTGCGCCGTGCCAGCGAACGGTTGGCCGCGTACATCTGCTCGGCCAGCGCGCGGTAGCGCTCGATCAGGAAGCGGTTGAGGTTGAAGATCTTGACTTCCTTCGCCGTCTCCACGCTGGCGCCGGTCTGGCGCAGGTACTCGACTTCGCGCCGTTCCGGCGTCCAGAAGTGGCTGAGCGTGTAGCCGATGGCGTTGAAGTGCATTTCGCCGAGGAACGCCGGAACCAGCGCGACGCCGAGCAGGGCCATCAGCCACGGCGCGTACACCACCAGCCCGGCGGCGAGGCTGACGATGGTGATGACGTCCTTCATCTGCTCGAACAACTGGCTGAGCAGGTTCGAGCGGCCGAGGGTCTGGCGGCGCGCGCGGTCGAGCTTGTCCTGCACGTCGGGGCTCTCGAAGTCTTCGAGGTCGAGCGTGGCGGCGTGTTCCATCAGGCGGATGCTGGCGGCGTTGTTGAATTTCTCCGAGAGCAGGCCGTCGGCGTAGCCGATCATGCGCCCGAAGAAATCCTGGACGATGGCCAGGCCGAATTCGGCCAGCAGCAGGTACAGCAACGGGTCGAGTTGGCCATCGCGCCACGCGGCGGCGAACGAATCGACGTGCGCGCCATTCGCGAGCAGGTACACGACCTGGTCGATGATCAGCTTGCCGATGTACAGGCTGGCCAGCGGGATCAGCGCGAGCAACAGGCGCAGGCCGATGCTCGACGCGGCCAGCCACGGGCTGGTGTTCCACACCATCTTCAGGAACGGTGGCACGTTGCGCAGCGCGTGGAAGCGTTCGCGCAAGCTCGGTTTTGGTTCGGGATTCGGCGGCATGCGCCGCAGTTTAGCGGTTACCGGTTCGGCAGCGTGTAGTCGAATGCGTAGTGGTGCACGCCGTTGTCGACGCTGATCGTCAGGCTGCCGTCGATGCCGGCCAGCGCGCCGGTGCCGGAGCCTGGCGCGACGAGGATGCTCCATTGCTCGGTCTTGGTCTTGCCATCGCGCATCAGCGCGCGATGGATGAGGCCGAAGCTGCCGGCGCGACCGTCCAGAGTGCCGCTGAAGGTCTCGACCGCGACGTAGGCGCCGTTGGTTTTGCCGCCGTCGCCGAGGGCGAGCATTTCGCCGTGGCTTTCGCCTTGCAGCGCGCCGCTGAACTGTTTGTCCAGCGCCAGCCGCATCGAGCCTGCCGCTTGCGCGTCCGGGTTGTCCGCCTGCTGCGGCTTGACCTTGACCTCGAACGTGCCGGTGGCGTGCATGATCGTCTCCTTCGGTTGTTGCGCGGACGCACCGACTGCGGCGAGGCCGCCGATTGCGGCGCACAGCAAAGCGGCAATGGCGAGGCGCGGTTGCATGCGCCGCAGTGTGGCGCTCATGGCCGCGGCGGTTCCTGCAGGCGCAAGGTCAGGCACTTGGCCGAACCGCCGGCCTTGAGGAATTCGTCCAGCGGCGTTTCGAGCACGCGGAAACCGGCCGCATGCAAGCGCGCTTTCAAGCTGTCGCCGGCGCGGTTGAGGATGATCGTGTCGCCGACGTTGACCGCGTTGCAGGCGAAGTGCACCGCATCGCTTTCGTCGATGGCGATGCGCTTGTGCGCCGGCACGTTGGCTTCGATCAGCGCATTGGCCGCGGCGTCGAACGCGCCCGGGAAATACAGCAGCCAGCCGCCTTCGAGCGGGCAGAAGCAGGTGTCGAGGTGGTAGAAGCGTTCGTCGCTCAGGCGCAGTGGCAGCACCTGGACAGGCAGCCGCTTTTCCAGTTCGGCGGCGACGCCGAGGTCGCTGCGATGGCCGTGGCCCATCCACAGCCGGTTGCTGACCGCGCGGTCGTACAGCGCGTCGCCGGCCCCCTCGAATTCGAGGTCTTCGGGCAGTTCGACGATGCGGAAGCCGCGTTCGCGGAACCAGGCGATGAAATGCGCTTCCTCGCCCTGGCGTTCGGCATGGCGGAAGCGCGACGGCACGAAGGCGTCGTCCCAGATCATGCCGGCGTTGGCGGTGAACACCATGTCCGGCAGGCCGGCGATCGGCGCGACCAGTTCGACCTCGGCGACGCGGCCGATGGCCGCGGTCAATCCATCCCATTGGCGTTGCGCGTGGCTGACGTCGGCATTGCCGGTCTGGCCCTGCATCCACGGGTTGATCACGTATTCGACGCCGAAGTGGGTCGGCACGCACATCAAAATGCGCGTGGTGTGTGCGGGAGAGGCGGCCGCTGCCGCGTGTTCTGCATTCATGGCCACAGGATAGTCGGCGGACGGGAGCGTGTCTTGGTTCATCGCAGCATCGGAGGTGGCGGATGTCGGCGATGTTCTGCGGCCACTGTTGCGGCGGTGTTGCAATGCGCGCCGCGCCCCTGTCCTTCGGCACGGGAACGTGACCGGCGTCGTTGGCGTAAAATGATCCGGTTCCTTTGCCAGCCAGAGAGCCCGCCGTGTCCCACGCCAGCAGCAACGCGCCCGTCGTCGTCAAGCAGGATGATTTCATCGCCTCGATCGCCGATGCCTTCCAGTACATCAGCTACTACCATCCGCTCGACTACATCACCGCGCTGGGCGAAGCCTACGAGCGCGAAGAGAATCCGGCGGCGAAGGACGCGATCGCGCAGATCCTGACCAACTCGCGGATGAGCGCCGAAGGCCACCGCCCGATCTGCCAGGACACCGGCATCGCCACCGTGTTCCTGAAAATCGGCATGAACGTGCGCTGGGACAGCACCTTGTCGATCACCGACATGGTCAACGAAGGCGTGCGCCGCGCCTACAACGACCCGGACAACAAGCTGCGCGCCAGCGTGCTCGCCGATCCGGCCGGCAAGCGCACCAACACGAAGGACAACACGCCGGCGGTGATCCACTACGAAATCGTCGCAGGCAACGGTGTCGAGGTGATCTGCGCAGCCAAGGGCGGCGGCTCGGAAGCGAAATCGAAGATGGCGATGCTCAACCCGTCCGATTCCATCGTCGACTGGGTGCTGAAGACCGTGCCGACGATGGGCGCGGGCTGGTGTCCGCCGGGCATCCTCGGCATCGGCATCGGCGGCACTCCGGAGAAGGCGATGCTGCTGGCCAAGGAATCGCTGATGGCGCCGGTCGACATCCACGAACTGAAGGCGCGCGGCCCGCAAAACCGTGCCGAGGAATTGCGCCTCGAGTTGTACGAGAAGGTCAACGATCTCGGCATCGGCGCGCAGGGTTTGGGCGGCTTGACCACGGTCGTCGACGTCAAGGTGCTCGATTATCCGACCCACGCGGCGAACCTGCCGGTGGCGATGATCCCGAACTGCGCGGCGACGCGCCACGTGCATTTCCACCTCGACGGCACGGGACCTGCCGAACTGCCGACCCCGAAGCTGGAAGACTGGCCGAAGGTGACGTGGGAAGCGAACACCAAGACCTCGACGCGGGTGAACCTCGACACGCTGACGCCGGAACAGGTGGCGGCGTGGAAGCCGGGCCAGACCCTGTTGCTCAACGGCAAGATGCTCACTGGCCGCGACGCCGCGCACAAGCGCATCGCCGACATGCTCGCGAAGGGCGAAAAACTGCCGGTGGATTTCACCAATCGCGTGATCTATTACGTCGGCCCGGTCGACCCGGTGCGCGATGAAGTCGTCGGCCCGGCCGGCCCGACCACCGCGACGCGCATGGACAAGTTCACCGAGACGATGCTCGGCCAGACCGGCCTGATCGCGATGATCGGCAAGTCCGAGCGCGGCCCGGTCGCGATCGAATCGATCAAGCGCCACAAGAGCGCCTACCTGATGGCGGTCGGCGGCGCGGCGTACCTGGTGTCGAAGGCGATCAAGGCCAGCAAGGTCGTCGGCTTCGAGGATTTGGGCATGGAGGCGATCTACGAATTCGAGGTCAAGGACATGCCGGTCACCGTCGCGGTCGATGCGACCGGCGAATCGGTGCACCAGACCGGCCCGAGGAAATGGCAGGCGAAGATCGGCAAGATTCCGGTCGTGGTCGAGTAAGGGCACGCACATGTTTTCGCATATCGTCCTCGGCGCGAACGACATCGACGCATCGAAGCGGTTCTACGACGCCACGCTCGGCGTGCTGGGCGTGGCGGCGGGCACGCTCGACGCGAAAGGCCGCATCGTCTACGTGCACGACGGCGGCCGCCTGCTGATCACCCGGCCGATCGACGGCGGGCCGGCGCACCATGGCAACGGCAACACGACCGGCTTCCTCGCCGCATCGCCTCAAATCGTCGATGCCTGGCACGCTGCGGGCATCGCCAATGGCGGCACGAGCATCGAAGACCCGCCGGGCATCCGCCACGCCACCGAGAATCGCATGCTGTATCTGGCCTACCTGCGCGATCCGGCCGGCAACAAGCTGTGCGGCTTCCATCGCATCAGTTGAATCATCGCAACCGGGCGCCGCCCGGTTTCTTCATTCGTGGGGAGAAAAAAATGCCGGTAACGCTTTACGGTTCGCAGTCCACCGCTTCGCTGGTCGTGCACTGGCTGCTGATCGAATTGGACATCGAACACGAACTGGTGATGCTCGACTTCGACAGGAACGAGCAGAAATCGCCGGAGTACCTGCGGCTCAACCCGCAAGGCCGCGTGCCGACGCTGCTGATCGACGGACAGGTGCTGACCGAATCGGCCGCCATCGCGATGCAGCTTGCGGACCTGCATCCGCAGGCGAAACTCGCACCTGAAATCGGCACGCCGCAGCGCGCAGCGTATTACCGCTGGATGTTGTTTTGCGCGTACACGCTGATGCCGGCGTTCCGCGGCTGGTTCTATCCGGACGAGCCGGCTGGCGAGGAGAACATCGACAAGGTGAAAGCGTCTTCGCGCGCGATCATCGAACGGGCGTGGCAGCAGCTCGACGAACATCTCGCCGCCAACGGGCCGTACTTGCTGGGTGGCGAGAAGTCCGCCGCCGATTTCGTGCTGACGATGCTGATGCGCTGGTCGCGCAACATGCCGAAACCGTCCGATGCGTGGCCGGCGTTGCATGCGCATGCGGCGCGGATGAAGGCGCTGCCGTCGTTCAAGGAAGCGTATCGACGCGAAGGTCTGACCGACTGGACTTGATGCATTCCTCCGTCGTTCCGGCGCAAGCCGGAACCCAGCGCCTTCCGCGCGCAAAGTCGCTGGATCCCGGCTTTCGCCGGGATGACGAACGCAGTGGTCAGTACCACTCCAGCAGCGAGATGCCGAGGCCGATGTAGGTGGCCATGTGGTTGTAGTCGATCATGCTCTCGCCGTAGCCGCGGAAGATCTGCAGGTGGCCGCGGAAATTGCCGTTGATCGGGATCGAGTAGTCCAGTTGCAGCGCGCCGTGCGATTCGTCGCCGGTGCGCAGCGAGTGCCGCGCCAGCAGGCTGAATTCCCGGCCGTCGTCGCCGTGCCACACGAGCGTGGCGTCGCCGCGGCCCATGTAGTTGCTGATGTCCGGGTTGTCGTCGTTGTTGCGCGGGTCGGGAATGCGCCACCACGGCCGCAGTACCAGCGACCACTTGCCATCGTCCAGGCCGACGCTGCCGATGATGCGGTTCCAGCTGCGCGACAGCGGATCGCCGCGGCCGTTGGACTGGTGGTCGAAGCTCACCCCGAGCAGGCGCCCGCGCCAGCCGCCGAGGCTGTAGTTGGTGCGGAACACCAGCATCGCTTCCGGCTCGTAGTTGGTCTCGCGGAACGGGCGCGAGCTGTCGGCGTTGTAGACCTGCCAGTGCGAATCCTGGGTGTAGGCGGTCCACAGGTCGCCGTTGTCGCCGAAGATGTTTTCCCAGACCTTGGTCTTGAAGCTGAGCTGGAACTTGGTCTCGGTCGATTGCAGCTGCATCGGCTCGGTGGCGGTATCGCGCGGGTTCGGCGAATGCGGGCTTGGGTTGGGGCTGCTGGTCCAGAACGCCGGGAACAGGTACAGCGGCTTGTAGCCGCGCAACTGGAAGACGCCGAGCTTGCTGTCCCGGGCCAGTTCCCAGCGCCGGTCCAGCAGCGAGCCGCGGCCGGCGTTGGCCTGTGCCTGGTCGAGGCCGGCGTCGATCTTGAACAGCCCGTTTTGCGCGGTCGTGTCGCCGGATTTGCCTTTTGCGTCGAGGTCGCGTCGGAGCAACTCGGCGTAATCCGCGGTGGCGTCGGCAGTGGCGGTGGCCTGGGCATCGGATTTGCGCCCGAATGCGGCGTCGTAGCAGGCCAGGCGCAGCGCGTCGGAATCCAGGCCGACGCAGGCCTGCGGCGAACTCGGCGTCGGCGTGGCTTCCTGCGCCACGGCATGTGCGGCAACCAGCGCGAGCGGGCAGAGGGCAAACCGGAGTGGGCGCATTTAACGGTTCCAGATCCAGACGAACACGAACAGCGCCAGCATCGCGAACGCCAGCCCGAGCTTGAGCACGACGCCGAGTACTAGCCCGAGCCAGGTGCCCAGTCCCACTTTCAGCGACTTGTGCACTTCCTGGCTGTGCCACAGCTCGCCGAGCAGGGCGCCGACGAACGGGCCGATGAAGATCCCCCACGGCGGCACGATGAAGAACCCGACCACGGTGCCGATCACCGAACCGAGCAGGGCCTTGCGGCTGGCGCCGACCTTTTTCGCGCCCAGCGCGGTGGCGAAAAAGTCGGCGGCGACCGAAAGCGCGGTCAGCACCGCCAGGATGATCAGGGTGACCCAGCCGACGTGCCGGAAATGGTCGGTCCAGGCGGCCAGCAGCATGCCGGCGAAAACCAGCGGCACGCCCGGCAGCACCGGGAACACCACGCCGAGCAGTCCGCCGAGCATCAGCAGGCCAGCCAGCAGGTACAGCAGGATGTCGAGGGTCAAGTTCGTGGTCCTTTCGGGGCAGGGTGGGAGGGATGCGAGGCTACCCGGCGCAGGCGTTGCATTTTGCTGAACGCCGGGTTAGTGTGCAGCCGCTGTGCTTGCACGGTCACGGTGAATTGTGACCTGATGCAGTTGAACTTGTCTGCGCTTTATCGTTGCACGTTCGGCTCCATCGTTACACGCTCCTCCCTGCAACCAGCCGCCGCTGCCACGGCGTTTTCCACCCAACTGCTTCATGGAGAGAGTCAACGATGTCCGAGCGTGAAAACGGAACCGTCAAGTGGTTCAACGATGCGAAGGGCTTTGGTTTCATCAGCCGCGAGAACGGCGAGGATGTGTTCGTGCACTTCCGCGCCATCCAGACCAATGGCTTCAAGAGTCTGAAGGAAGGCCAAAAGGTCAGCTTCACCGTCGTCCAGGGCCAGAAGGGCCTGCAGGCCGATGCGGTGCAGCCGCTCTGAGCGTTTCCGCTTAGGAGCATGCCGCATGCAAGACATTTCTTGAAGCCCGGCGCAAGCCGGGCTTTTTTCGTGCCGCTTCTCCCGCGAGGGGAGAGGGGCTTCATGGTTTCGCCGTCACCGTGGTCGCCGCGACGACGCGACCGTTGATCACCCGTGCCGGCGCGTTCGGGCGCAGGCCGGCGGTTTCGGCCTGGTGGACGACGACTTCGCGGCCATCGTCCATGCGCACGCGGATGTCGTAGCCGGCCGGCGGTGCGGGCTTGGCCGGTTGTGCCGGCTGCGCGTTGGCCACGCCGCCGACGATGCCGCCGAGCACCACGCCGCTGCCACCGGCGTTGGCGTGGGTGGCGCTGCTGGCGGCGATTGACATCACGGTGCCGCAACTGGCGCAGGCCGCCGGCTTGTTGTTGCCGAACGTGGCGCAGGCCGACAGGACGATGGCGCAGGCGGCGAAAAAGGCGAGGGCGAGAATGCGGCGCATCAGTCGTTGAAGTCCTGGTGGCAGGCGGAGCAACTGTCGTGCACTTGCGCCAGCGCCGCGCTGGCCGCGGCGCAATTGGCCGGCGGGTTTTCCAGCGCCGCGTCGAGCTTGCGCCGCAGGTCGGTGGCGTGCGCGCCGAAGCGCGCGTCCTGGGCCAGGTCGGGGAAGGCGGTTTCGATGTCGTCGGCCATCGCGCGCAGGGTACGCAGGTGCGGGACGGTGTCGCTGGCGGCGCAGCGGTTGGCGGCGATGCTCTGCTTCAGCGCATCGGCGTGGTGGTCCATCACGTGCATCACGCTGTGCGGGAACGGGTCCTGCCGTTCCTGCCACGCGCGCAGCCCCATCACCGCGGCGACAACGCCGATCACGAGGCCGACCAGCAGCAGGAACAGGTAGCGAGAGGCTTGCGAGGGCTTCTTGGCGGGCTGGGACATGCACAGGCTCCGTTCTGTCGATGATGGGCCGATGGTACACGTCAACGCGTAAAATGCGCAGCCTATGAACAGCGAACTGAAACATTCCGAATTGAAGCAGCGCTTCGCCGGCATCGACCGCTTGTACGGCGCCGGCAGCGTGGAAAGTTTCTCGCACAAGCGCGTGGCCATCGTCGGCCTCGGCGGCGTCGGCTCGTGGGTGGCCGAAGCGCTGGCGCGCAGTGGCGTCGGCCATCTGGCGCTGATCGATGCCGACGACATCTGCGTGTCCAACACCAATCGCCAGTTGCCGGCGCTGGCCGGGCAGTACGGGCGCAACAAGGTCGATGCGATGGCCGAGCGTTGCCTTGCGATCAATCCGGTGATCGACGTCGATGCGGTCACCGCATTCGTCACTTCGGGCAATCTCGCCGAACTGCTCGACAAGGATTACGACCTCGTGCTCGACGCTTGCGACAGCTTCCGCACCAAGGTGGAAATGATCGCGTGGTGCCGCCGGCGCAAGCGGCCGATCATCGTCAGCGGTTCGGCCGGCGGGCGCACCGATCCGACCCAGGTGCGCGTGCGCGACCTGTCGCGCACCGAACACGACGCGCTGCTGGCGCTGGTGCGCAAGAAACTGCGCGGCGAATTCAATTTCCCGAAGAATCCCGACCGCTATTTCGGCGTGCCGGCGGTGTATTCGCTGGAAAACGTCAAGTATCCGCAGGCCGACGGCAGCGTCTGCGGCCTGCGTCCGCAACTCGGCGCGGATGCGGCGTTGAAGCTCGATTGCGGCGTCGGCCTCGGCGCGGCGACGCACATCACCGGCACGTTCGCGTTCGCGATGGTCGGCAAGGCGCTGGAATTGCTGCTCAAGCCGAAGCGGGCAGATTGAACAAACGTGCGGCGTTGTCCGTGGTGATGCGCGCAAGTTCGTGCGCGTCGATGCCGCGCAATGCGGCGAAGCTGGCGCAGATGAAGTGCAGGCGTGCCGGTTCGTTGCGCTGGCCGCGAATCATGCTGTCGGGTTGATCCGGCGCGTCGGTTTCCAGCAGCAGGAATTCCGCCGGCATGGTTGCGACCAGTTTGCGCAGACGGTTCGCGCGTGGGTAAGTCGCCGGGCCGCCGATGCCGAGCAGGAAACCGAGCTTCCACAGCTGTCGCGCCTGTTCCTCGCTGCCGGAAAAGCTGTGGACCACGCCGCGCAGGCCGCCGACCTTGCGGATCGAGGCGATGACCTGGTCGACCGCGCGCCGCGCATGCACGATGAGGGGCAAGCCGAATTCGCGGGCCAGTTGCAGTTGCCCGTCGAAGTGGATTTGCTGTTGTTGCGCATCGAGGCCTTCGACGAAGAAATCGAGGCCGCATTCGCCGACCGCGACCGGCTTTTCGCGTTCGATCCAGTCACGCAACGCGTGCAAGTGTTCTGGCCGGTGATCGGCCAGGTACATCGGATGCAGGCCGTAGGCCGGGAACAATCCCGGCGCCGATGCGCAGACCTCGCGCAGTTTCGGCCACGAGGCGGCGGTGATCGCCGGCACGACCTGCCGGGTCACGCCGGCGCTGCGCGCGCGCGCGATCACTGCGCCGCGATCGGGATCGAATTCCGGTGCGTCGAGGTGGCAGTGGCTGTCTGCAAGCGCGTCCAAAACCGGCATTACTTCCGCGGCGGTTGTTCTATCGCGTCGGCGGGGTCTTGTTTGCGCTTCTTCCAGTTGGCGAGGAAGATCGTCGCCAGGCCCAGGCCGATGTCGTCCCATGGCACCAGGTCGGGAATGCACAGGTCGATCAGGAACAGCACCGCGATGACCACGAACAGGCGCGGGTGGCTGAGTTTGCCCAGCCAGCCCATGAAAGGTTGCAGCAGCGGATTGGCCATGATGGAAGGGTTCCTCGATGCGACGGGCGGATTCGACGGAAAACAGGCGCCAAGCTAACATGCGGTCGCTGGCGCGTGCAGCAAGCCCGTCTTGCTGTTTATCCGACGGCGGTCCGGGTTTTGTTCAGCTATTCCATGCTGCAATTCGCGCCGCGCACAAGACGCGGTTAACTCAATGACGAGGCTAGAACTATGAAGCGCAATACCACCCCCCTTCTGATCGCCGCCCTGCTGACCGGCACCTTGGCGGTCGCATCCTGCAGCAAGCCGGCGACCGATACTGCCGCGACGTCTGCGGCGGCGGCCCCGGCCAGCGCCGGCGATGCCGCGGCCAGCGGCGCCTTGCCGGCGGATACCGTGCAATACGCCGACGTGGTCAATGTGGTGCCGGTGACCAGCAAGGAGAAGGTGGTTGCCACCGTGATCGGCAGCGAGCCGATCACCAAGACCAGCACCACGACCACGCCCAAGCAGGTCTGCGAGGACGTGCAGGTGGCGGCGCCGCGCAAGGACCAACACAATGTCGCCGGTACCGCGGTCGGCGTGGTGGCCGGTGGCCTGCTCGGCCACATGGTCGGCGGCGGCAAGGGCAAGACCGTGGCGACCGTGGCTGGCGCCGCGGCAGGCGGCTATGCGGGCAACCGCGTCGAGCAGAAGCGGGCCGACGCCAAGACCGTGACCCAGCAGCAGTGCCACACCGAGAACGCCACTGCCGAAACCAGCACCGTCACCGGCTACAACGTCACCTACAAGAAGGACGACGGCACCACCGGCACCATCCGCACCGACAAGAAGCCGGGTTCGACCATCACCCTCGGCAGCCAGGACGCGGTGCAGGGCTATGACGTGACCTACCGCTACAACGGCGAGGAAAAGACCCTCCGCATGAACCAGAAGCCGGATGCGGACCGCCTGCCGGTCATCAACGGCCAGGTCGTCGCGGCAGTGGGTGGCCAGAGCCAGCAGTAATCGCGCAGCACGCCCGATGCGACAAAGGAAAAGCCGGCAGCAATGCCGGCTTTTTCGTTCTTGTAGCGCCGAGCTTGCCCGGCTGCCCTGATTGCCGTGCGCAATGCCTGCAACGGGACCCGTGACCCGGAACGAGAATCAGCCGGGCAAGCCCGGCTCTACAGAAGCGGCAATCCGCGCACCGCATGGCCATCGACCGACAGCGCCGCCGCGTCGTGTTCCAGCGGCAGCACCGCAAGCGCATATTGGTCGGCAACGCAAACCACTTTCCCGATGCTGGCATCGTTGGCGAGAACTTCGGCACCGGCCTGCAACGGCGCATCGCTTTCCAGCAGCGCCAGCCCGCGCTTGGCCTTGCCGAGGAAATGCGTGCGCGCGACGATTTCCTGGCCCGGATAGCAGCCTTTCTTCACGCTGAAAGCGGGCAGGCGTTCGAGCGAAAGTTGTTGCGGCGTCCATTGCTCGCGCTGCGATTCGGGCAGGTGCGGCAAACCGTGTCGCAGATCGAGCGCGAACCAGCGCGCGGCCAGCGCGTCATCGGCTTCGGCGGCATCCGGCGCGAGCAGCAGCGTGCGCGGCAAGCCAGACGTGCCGATATCCAGCTCGATGACATCGCCTTCGACATGCAATTGCGAACCGTGCGCTTGCACCGGTGCGGCGAAACGCGCGTTCGCGTGCAACGCGGCGACGTCGACCTTCACTTTCTTGCGGAACACGAACTTGCGCAATTGCTCGGCGAACAACTCCGCAGGATAGTCGGGCAGCAGCAATAGCAGACTGTTTTCGTCCAGTTTGAGCAGGGCGAACAGCGCGATGACGCGGCCCTTCGCGCTCAGCCAGCAATTCCATTGCCAATGCCCGGCGGCGAGGGCAGCGACGTCGTTGGCGAACTGCGCGTGCGCAAACGCAATCGCATCAACGCCTTGCAGCGACAACACGGCATGCGCGGGCAGGGCGAAGGTTTTGTCGGTCTCGATAAAGGTGTTCAACTGGTTGTCAGCCACGGGTGCGAGGTCTAGAATTTTGTGCACCGCATGATAGAACACGACGCTCCCGCCACCGAAACCACGCCTGCAACGCAGCAGTCCGACGAGCCGGTCAAGCTCGAAAAGACCGAAGCGGTGCAGAGCGTCGTGCTGCCCACGGAAGTGGGCGGTCGCGGTGGTCTGGAGCCGACGCGCTACGGCGATTGGGAAAAGAACGGGCGTTGCATCGACTTCTGACGAAGCCGGCGCGGCGTCTTCCAGCCACACGGTCGCATTGTCGCATCGCCGACGATGGATCGCTCAGCCAAGAGAATTGACGATGGCAAATCCGCGTCCGCTTTCTCCGCATTTGCAGGTATACCGCTGGCAAGTGCAGATGGCCACCTCCATCTTCCACCGTGCCACCGGCATCATCCTGGCGTTGGGCCTGCTGCTGATCGTCGCTGCCTTGCTCGGCCTGATTTCCGGCCCGGGCCATTGGGCCTGCATCAGCCAGTTCGCCGCCGCGTGGTACGGCAAGGCCTTCCTGTTCCTGTGGACGTGGGCCTTCACCTACCACCTCGTCAACGGCCTGAAGTTCCTGTGGTTGGACGGCGGCAAGGGCTTCGCCAAGCCGACCTTCATCCGCAACGGCTGGCTGGCCATCGTCGTCAGCCTGGTGCTGGCGGTCGTCGTTTTCGCAATCGCGCTGTCGAAGGGGGCTTGAGATGGGCGCCGCAGAAAAGAATTTCCGCACGCCGCTGAAGACCGCGCGTGGCCTGGGGTCGTCCAAGCAGGGCTTGCATCACTGGATTTTCCAGCGCGTCACCGCGGTGGCGCTGGTGTTCCTCGCTTCGTGGTTCCTGATCTTCGTGGTCGGCCTGGTCGGCGCCGATTACGTCACCGCCACCGCTGCGGTCGCCAGGCCGTGCAATGCGATCGCGCTGATCGCGTTCCTGATCGCCGCGCTGTGGCACGCGCAACTGGGCGTGCAGGTAGTGCTCGAGGATTACGTGCATGCGCCGCTGCTGGCCGTGCTTTCGCAGTTGGCGGTGCGCTTCGTCTGCGTGCTGGCCGCGCTGGCCGGCATCTTCGCGGTCGTGCTGATCGCGCTGGGCCGCGTCTGAGCTTCGCAAAGGAACCCACATGACTTCCGCTTACAAGATCACCGAACACAAGTACGACATGGTCGTGATCGGCGCCGGCGGCGCCGGCCTGCGCGCCACGTTCGGCCTCGCCCAGAAGGGCTTGAACACGGTCTGTTTGACCAAGGTGTTCCCGACCCGTTCGCACACCGTCGCAGCTCAAGGCGGCATCTCCGCCGCGCTCGGCAACATGGGCGAGGACGACTGGCGCTACCACTTCTACGACACCATCAAGGGTTCGGACTGGCTGGGCGACCAGGACGCGATCGAATACATGGTGCGCGAGGCGATTCCCGCGATCATCGAACTCGAGCACTACGGCGTCCCGTTCTCGCGCACCGAGGAAGGCAAGATCTACCAGCGCCCGTTCGGCGGCATGACCACC
>JAATFG010000127.1 GCA_015655355.1 Lysobacterales bacterium | reverse complement strand
TGCGCATGACCTGCCCGGCGGGCTCGACGGCCTCAAGCGCGCGGTCGATGCCTTCCATCGCCGCGGCGTGAAAGTCTTCCTGCCGACCAAGCCCTGGGACCACGGCACGCGCGAGAACGCCGACAGCGACTGGGAAGCCATCGCCCGCATCGTGAAGGCGGTCGGCGCCGACGGCATCAACGGCGACACCTACAACGGCGTGCCGCGTGCATTCTTCGATGCCTGCGATGCCTTCGGCCATCCGGTGGTGCTGCAGCCGGAATCCACCATCAGCGCCGAGGAGGCATTGATCTGGAACGTGCAGAGCTGGGGCAAGAAGGCGCCGAACGAAGCCGTTCCGCCAGTGGCGAAGTTCAAGTGGCTGGAACCGCGCCACATGATCAACTACGAAAACCGCTGGGGCCGCGATCGCAACCACGACCTGCAGTACATCTTCTTCAACGGCATCGGCTACAACGCCTGGGAAAACGTCTGGGGCATCTGGAACCAGCTCACTCCGCGCGATGCGGAAACGCTGCGCCGCATCGCCGCCATCGAGCGCCGGTTCGCACCGCTGATGGTCAGCATGGACTGGCGACCGTACGAACGTACCCTGCAGGCCGGCGTGTTCGCCAGCCGCTTTCCCGTCGATGGCCTGACGCTGTGGACGCTGGTCAACCGCAACGAGTACGACGTGACCGGCGAACAGATCGCCGTGCCGCACCGCGACGGCACGCGCTACTACGATGCCTGGCATGGCACCGCGCTGCAGCCGCGCATCGACGAGGGACGGGCGGTGTTCGATGTCGCCATCGAGGGGCGCGGCTTCGGCGCCCTGCTTGCCGTGGCCGGCGGCACCGATGTCGATGGCCTGGACGACTTCCTCGCACGCATGCATGCGCTTGCTGTGGTGCCGCTGCGGTCGCTATCGAACCAGTGGCGCTCGTTGCCGCAGGCATTGGTGCCGATCGAGGCCACCCAGGCCGTGGCCGAAACCCCGCCAGGCATGCTCACGATTCCCGCCGGCGACTTCGATTTCGCGGTCGGCGGCGTCGAGATCGAAGGCCAGACCTGGGCAGGCAACGACGTGCAGTATCCGTGGGAGGACAGCGCGCGCCGCGGCCATCGCCAACGCATGACGATGCATGCCTTCCACATCGACCGCACGCCGGTGACCAACGCTCAATACCGCGAATTTCTCGAAGCCAGCGGCTGGCGCCCGCGCGACCCGCACAACTTCCTGCGCCACTGGCAGAACGGTGCACCACCGGCCGGCTGGAACAACAAGCCGGTGACCTGGGTGTCGATCGAGGACGCGCGCGCCTATGCCCAATGGGCCGGCAAGCGGCTGCCGCGCGAGTGGGAATGGCAGTATGCCGCGCAGGGCAACGACGGCCGCCTCTATCCGTGGGGCAACGACTGGAACGAGGCGATGGTGCCGGCGACGAATCGCGGACGCCTCTTGCGCCCGCCCGCTGACGTCGATGCGCATCCCGAGGCGGCCAGTCCGTTCGGCGTACTCGACCTGGTCGGCAACGTCTGGCAGTGGACCGACGAATACGTCGACGGGCATACCCGTGCGGCGATCCTGCGCGGCGGCAGCTCATACCAGCCGCAGACCTCGCACTGGTATTTCCCGCAGGCGCATCGGCTCGACCAGCATGGCAAATACCTGCTGATGGCACCGTGCAAGGACCGCTCCGGCTGCGTCGGCTTTCGCTGCGTGATGGATGCGGCCTGATGAATGCGCGACGGGAAGGATCGACCATGCCGATCACACGACTGCGCGGTCTGCTCGGTGATGCGCTGAACGCCAACCTGCACGGCCGTCTGTCGCACTTCATCGTCGACGAGCACAGCCCCGCCATCGCCATTTTCGCGCCGGCGCATCGGCAGCAGAACCGCGAAGGCGACTGGTACGGCGAGCACGCTGGCAAATGGCTCTATGCCGCCGCGAAAGCTGCGGCGCGCAGCGGCGACGAGGCATTGCTTACCCACCTGCGCCGCATCGCAGATTTTCTGGTCTCCACCCAGGAAGCCGACGGCTACCTGGGCACGTATGCACCGGAGCGCCGCTTCATGCGGCCGCAACCGCCCAAGCCGGCGAGCTGGGACGGTGCGCCCAGCGTGCGTACCTGGGATATCTGGACGCATGCCTATCTGATCCTCGGCCTGCTCGAGCTGCACCGCCATTTTCCCGAGCCGTGCTACCTCGATGCGGCGCGCCGGATCGGCGACCTGTGCTGGCGCACGCTGTATGAAGGCGGCATCGACATCACCGAGCTGGGAAACCATCACGGCATGTCGGCAACGGTGTTGATGGACCCGGCGGTCGAGCTGTATTTCGCCACCGGCGAGCAACGCTACCTCGATCTCGCGCAGTGCGTGCTGCAGCAGGCGAACGATCATCGCGAACTTGCGCTGCTGCCGTGCGCGCTGGCCGGCGTCGATGCGGCCGGCATCGCGACCGGCAAGGCCTACCAGCTCGAGTGGAACCTGGTAGGCCTGGCCAAGCTGCACAAGGCGACCGGCAACGAGGACTGCCGGCGCGCGGTGGATCATCTCTGGCGCAGCATCCGCGAGCACCACCTCACGCTCGGCGGCGGCCCGTGGGGCGGCGTGGCGCATCGCTCGCGCGAAGTGTTCAATCCACCCGGCGTATTCAGCCCGTACGGCTATGTCGAAACCTGTTCGACGCTGTCGTGGATCCAGTTGAATCGCGAACTGCTCGCCATCACCGGCGAGGCGATCTATGCCGAGGAGATCGAACGCAGCGCCTACAACGACCTGCTCGGCGCGCAGGCGCCGGACGGCGAGGACTGGTGCTACTACGTGTTCCCCAACGGCCGCCGCGTGCACACCACCTACTGGCGCTGCTGCAAGTCCAGCGGTGCGATGGGGCTGGAGGAACTGCCTTCGATCGCCTGCGCACTCGATGGCGATGGCGATATAGCCGTCCATATCTACGGGCCGGGTGAATCGATTTTCACGCTGTCCGAAGCGGGCGACGTACGCATCGCGCAGCACACCGCATATCCCTACCCCGACGATATCCGTTTGCGGATTTCGGTCGAACGCGCAGCGCGGTTCGCGCTGAAACTGCGCATCCCGACATGGGCCGAAGGCGCGGCACTGACCATCGGTGGCGAGGATGCCTGCGTCGCGACCGTGCCCGGGCAGTACGCAGTGATCGAGCGCGTATGGCAGGACGGCGACGAGGTCGTGGCGCGATTCCCGATGCGTCCGGTGCTGCATCGCGCGGTGAACCGCAACGTGCAGGAGTCGCTGGCGCCGGACGGCAGCGAGGTGCGCCAGCAGGTATTGCGCTTCGACTATGCCGCCGTCACCTGCGGGCCGCTGGTCTATGCGACGGGATTGATCGACGGTTTCAAGATCGAGGAAACCTTGCGCCTGCCCGATGCGCCGCAGGATGCCTGGCTGACCCCGCTGCCCGTGCAGGACGACGGCATTCCGCGCATCGCGCTGGATCCGGGCTACCGCGCGCCGCTGGTGTTCACGCCGTATTTCGGCACCGGCGGCCGTGTCGACGGCGCATGGCGGCTGACCTGGCTGCAGCTTGCGCCGGAACCGGCGCCGTGAGGCCGATGCACTTCGTCACACAAGAATTTGTGGCGCCAGAACATATCCACCGCGCCTGTTTCTTCCCCGGGGCATGGTGCAAAGTGACTCCGTCAAGAGGGATGAACCTTCGTGGACGCGCAGCGCATGGACACCTTTCCGCCTGAGTCGAAAGCAGCCCGCAACGGTTCGTCCGGCCCGCTCGATGGCGTGCGCGTGCTCGACCTGAGCGCGTACATCGCCGGCCCTTACGCCTGCTCGCTGCTGGCCGACCAGGGTGCGGACGTGATCAAGGCCGAGCCGCCCGACGGCGACAACCTGCGCCAGTATCCGTCGACGCTGCCCAGCGAAAGCCGCGCGTTCCTCGGCGTCAACCGCAGCAAGCGCGGCATCGTGCTCGACCTCAAGCAGGCGAAGGATCACGCCGTACTGCTCAAGCTGGTGCGCGATGCCGACGTGCTGGTGCACAACTTCCGCCCGGGCGTGCCGGCGCGGCTGGGCATCGACCACGAACGGCTCAACCTGGTCAATCCGCGGCTGATCTACTGCGCGATCACCGGCTACGGCGAAACCGGCCCGATGAAGGACAAGGCCGGCTACGACCAGGTGCTGCAGACCATGACCGGCATGTGCACGCTGCAGGGCAAGCGCGGCGGCGCGCCGGAAATCATCTACGGTTCGGTGGTGGACTATTACGCCGCCGCATTGCTGGCCTCCGGCGTGTCGTCGGCGCTGTACGAGCGCGAGCGCAGCGGACTGGGCCAGTTCGTCGGCGTGTCGCTGCTGCGCGCTGCGCTGACCATGCAGTCGGCGCGGATGATCTGGGCCGAGGGCGAATCGCTCGACATCGGCCGCGACATGCGTTCCGGCGGCGTCACCGGCATCCATCCGGCGCGCGAAGGCTACATCTACATTTCCGCCAACACCGCGCGCTTCTGGAAGGCGCTCTGCGCGAAAACCGGACTGGACGCGCTCGCCGAGGATGCGCGCTACGACACGGTGCGCAAGCGCGCGCAGCACGTGGCGGAGATCGTGCCGAAGCTGCATGCGGCGCTGACCACGCATACCGCGCTGGAATGGGAAGAGCGGTTCGGCGATGAAGTGCCTTGTGCCGCCGCTCGGCAGATCGAGGACATGTTCGATCACCCGCAGGTACTGGCCCAGGGTATCGTCGGCAGCTTCGAACATCCGGTGGTGGGGCGCTATCGCGGTGTCGCCCAATCGATCCGTTTCGGCCGCACGCCGGGACCGGCGCCGTTCGCCGCGCCGGTGCTCGGCCAGCACACCGACAGCGTGATCGCTGCGGTCGAAGGAAATTCAGACTCGGCGTTTGTCGTGCGAGGGAAGTCGCAAAGCTGATGCGGGACGTGAGTGGTTCGTACTTTCGCCATCAGAGCTTCGTTGTCTATTTGCATTTGAGCGGGGGCGCTCAAATGCACTCAAATGCCGCGGTAGCGGCATCCGGACGTACAGGTCTCGTGGACGACGACTTCCGACAGCAGCGGCAGTGACGGCTTCAATCGCTCCCAGATCCACACCGACAGGCGCTCGCTGGTCGGGTTGTCGAGCCCCTCGATGTCGTTGAGGTAGTGGTGATCGAGCTGGTCGTAGAGCGGCTGGAACGCGGACTTCACATCGGAGAAATCCATCACCCAGCCGGTGTCCGTGCCGATGTCCCCGCGCAGGTGGATCTCGATCCGGAACGAATGCCCATGCAGGCGCGCGCACTTGTGCCCGGGCGGCACGTTGGGCAACCGGTGCGCCGCTTCGAT
>JAATFG010000114.1 GCA_015655355.1 Lysobacterales bacterium | reverse complement strand
TGGAGCCAGGGCTTCTCGATCCTGAAGCTGATCCGATACCTGCGCGCCGAATTGCTGCTCGTGCTCGGCACCTCGTCGTCGGAGGCGGCGCTGCCCAGCCTGATCTTCAAGATGGAAGCGGCGGGATGCGACAAGGGCGTGGTCGGGCTCGTCGTGCCGACCGGCTATTCGTTCAACCTCGATGGCACCAACATCTACATGACGCTGGCGGCGTTGTTCATCGCGCAGGCGACCGACACGCATCTGACGCTGGGCCACCAGATTGCGCTGCTGCTGGTGGCGATGCTGAGCTCGAAGGGTGCCGCCGGCGTAACCGGCGCCGGTTTCATCACATTGGCGGCGACGCTGGCGGTGGTGCCGGAAGTACCGGTCGCGGGCATGGCGCTGATCTTGGGCGTGGATCGATTCATGAGCGAATGCCGCTCGTTGACCAATTTCATCGGCAACGCGGTGGCCACGGTCGTGGTCGCCCGCTGGGAGGGCGCGCTCGATCACGCGCGCCTGGACGCAGCGCTGGTGCGGGGTGCCGAACCTGTGCCGGCACGTACTTGATCAACCTTGACGCAAAGCATCGAAGCACGATGTAACCCAACAACGGGAGAGGAACCATGCAACGCAAAACGAATGCCGGCCGCTGGCTGGCAGGGTGGGTATTGGCCTTTTTTTGCCTCGCCGGCAGCGCGCAGGCGCAGGACGGCACAGCGGATGCCGGCAAACCGGTGACGTACGACTTGTGGCCGGGCACGCCGCCCGGTGGCGGCAGTGGCCCGCAGGGGGCTGAAAGCATCGGGCGAACCGGCACCGGCATCGGCGCCGTGTCGAACGTGAGCCGCCCGCGCATCGAGGTCTACCGGCCCGCGCAGCCGAACGGTTCGGCGGTGCTGCTGATCGGCGGCGGCGGCTACTTCCGCATCGGCATCGGCCACGAAGTGATGCCCACGGCGCAGTGGCTGCAAGCGCTGGGGGTGACGCCCGTGGCGCTTTACTACCGGTTGCCCGCCGACCATTGGCCGGCCGTGGCGCCATTCCAGGATGCGCAGCGCGCGATGCGCCTGCTGCGTGCGCATGCCGGCGAACTGGGGATCGATGCCCAGCGCATCGGCGTCATCGGTTTTTCCGCCGGCGGCAATCTCGCCGGCATCCTGGAAACGCGTTTCGGCGATGCCTTCTACCCGGCGGCGGATGCCAGCGATGCGCTGTCCGCGCGCCCGGATTTCGCAGGCCTGATCTATCCGGTGATTTCGTTGCAGAAGCCCTACGACACCACCCGCTCGTTCCGCGAACTGTCCACCCAGGCGGATGCGGTGCAGGCGTATTCGGTGGAGCTGCACGTGAGCCACGACACGCCGCCCACCTTCCTCGCCCAGGCCGAGGACGATCCCATCGCCAACATCGGCAACAGCCTGGTGATGTTCGACGCCCTGCACCGCAACGGCGTGGACAGCGAACTGCACGTGTTCGAAAAGGGCGGCCATGGTTGGGGCTTGGGGACGCCGGGATCGCTGGTCGCGCAGTGGCCGCGGCTGTTCGCCAACTGGGCGCGCAGCCACGGTTTCCTCGGTGCGCCGCCGACGCAATTGACGCCGATTCCCGGCATCAGGCACGCCACCGGCAAGGCCGCCAACAACGATGGCGACGAAGACAGCGGCGATTGATCCGCACGCGTTTCTTCGCCGCCACTTCATCACGCAAGACCACGGGAGATCACCAATGAACCGCATTCGTCACGCCGCGCTGGCCGCGGCGGTCGCCACCGCCTTGTCCACGGCGCTGCCGGCGCTGGCCGCCGACACCGCCAGCGAAGCCGCGTTGCGCAAGCTGCTCGAACAACAGAGCGCGCTGCTGCAACAGCAGGCCGCGCAGATCCAGACCTTGAACCAGCGCCTGTCCACGCTGGAACGAGCGCAGCATGCAACCGGCGATGCCGCGCCGCCGCAGGGGCAGGCACAGGACGCGGCCGCTACCGCCGCCGCGGTGGCCGATACCCGCCAGGACGACCTGGCCGTCCTGCAGGCGCAGGTCGCGCAACTGGCCGCGGAAGGCACCGGCAGTGGCGGCGGCAACGTCAGCTGGCGCGATGGCGGGCCGGAGTTCAAGAGCAGCGACGGCAGTTTCAGCTTCCATCCGCGCGGCCGCGTGCTGATCGATTACACCAGCACCCACGGCTCCCGCTACGACCCGCGCAACGTCACCGGCACCGACCTGTCCAGCGGCCGCCTCGGCGCCGAAGGCCAGATCGGCGCGCTGGGCTACAAGATCGACGCCGACTTCGCCGGCGACGCGGTGTCGCTGAAGGACACCTACGTGTCCTACGACACCAAGTTCGGCGGCTTGCCGGCCGAGTTCTACGTCGGCAACAAGCTCAAGGACCGCAGCCTGGACGGCGGCACCAGCGGCATCCACACGCCGTTCATGGAGCGCAACGCGGTCGCGTCGGTCGGTGCCGAGCAGAGCGGCTACTACGGCCTGGGCCTGACCGCCAAGCTGATCGGCGACAACTGGCATGCCAGCCTGGCGGTGACCGGCGACGACGTCGGCAACGATGACACCGCCAGCGACACCGTCGCCTATCTGGCGCGTGCGCACTGGAACCCGGTCAACGGCGAGAACGGCTTCATCCACCTTGGTGGTTGGTACTGGTACGAGAACCTGGGCGACGACGTCGCCAGCATCAACAAGACCTCGCCGGTGGCGCTGGGCTGGAACGGCAACGTGCGCGTGTCGGCCAGTTCGATCGCCAACGTCACCAACGACCACGCCTGGGGCGCGGAACTGGGCGGCGTGTACCGCAATTTCTGGGGTTTCGCCGAAACCACGGTGCGCACGATCGATTCGAGCACGGTGGATTCGGTCGACCAGAAGGCGACCTCGGTCTATGCCGGCTGGCTGATCACCGGCGAGAAGCCCGGCTTCAACCGTCGCAACGGCGCATGGGGCACGACCAAGGTGCTGCATCCGGTCACCGATGGCGGTCCCGGCGCGTTCGAGCTGGCCGCGCGCTACGACAAGTACGACTTCCTCGATGCCGCGCGCGGCGGCGAGGGCGATGCGTGGACCCTGGGCCTGAACTGGTACCTGACCAACTGGACCCGCTTGATGCTCGACTACGTGCACTGGAAGACCGACAACAAGGTCGGCGATTTCCAGGGCCCGGATTCGGGCAACACCATCGGCGTGCGCACCCAGGTGGCGTTCTGATCTGATCCATCGCATCCGCGCAGACATTTATCTGCACGGCAGAAACGGTGCGAGCCGCGACGGTGGCCTTCCGATGAAGGCGCCGATCGCGGCTCGCGTCGTTTTTGTGCAGTGGCCGGGTTATGCGGCGACGGCAGCGGCTTCGCTGGCGGCGACGGCGAGGCCGGACACCACGCCCAGCGATGCGTCGCCCTCGACCATCGGGATGCCCGGGAAGGCTTCGCGCACGCAGGCCTTCAGGAACGGCGAACGCGAACTGCCGCCGGTGAGGAACAGGCTGTCGGGCAGTGCGGGCAGGTCGGCGCGGGCTTCGTCCAGCAGCGCGCGCAATTGTTCGAGGAACGAAGCGATCGCGCTTTGCAGGTGCTCGCGGTGGATGTCGATGCCGAGGCCGGGTTCGAGGAAGCCCAGGTCGGCATGGAATTCCGCGTCGCTGCTGAGGCGGATCTTGGCCCGTTCGGCCTGCTGGTTCAGGCGGGTGGTGGCGCCGAGCCGTTGCAGCGCGCGCAGGCGCGAGCGGTAGGGTTCGGGCGCCAGCTTGTAGTCGTGGCGGCGGAAATCGCGCTGCTTGGGCAGGTTCTGCACGCTGGCCGCTTCGACGAAGTGGTGGATCGGCACGCGCGTGTCGCGGCTGCCCAGCAGCGGCATGAAGCTGTGCAGGCTCAGGCCGATGTCCAGGTCGGTACCGCCACGCGCCAAACCCCAGCTGCCGAGGATGCGTGGCGCTTCGCCGCCGCCGAGTTCGGCGTAGGCGATGTCGGTGGTGCCGCCGCCGATGTCGACGATTAGCGCGCGCTGCCGGCTGGCGAGCTGCTTGTGGTAGTGCATGGCCGCGGCCGAAGGCTCTTCGAGGAACGACACCTCGTCGAAGCCGGCGACGCCGGCCGCTTCGCGGATGATCTCCATCGCCTGCAGCGAACCGTGTTCGCCCATCGAGCTGCGGAACTTGACCGGTCGCCCGATCACCGCGCCGTGCACCGGGGCGCCCAGTTGCCGGCCGGCGGCGAGGCGGATGTGTTCGAGGATGTGGGTGGCGATGTGGACGATGACCTTGCGCACCTGCGGGTCGAGGCGGAAGCCGAGCATCGACTTCGGCGATTCGATCAGGTTGCCGTCGCCGTATTCCAGATAGGCCTCGATCGCCTCGTCGCCGAAGCGTGCGTTGCGCAGTCCGGCCACCGATGCGGTCGGGCCGCGGCTCTGTTCTTCCATCCATTGCCGGCGCACGAGGCGCAGCGCGTCGCGCTGCAGGTCGGCGTCGTTGCGCGGGGTGAAGGCGTGGCCGCGCTGCTGCGCCTCGGCGACCAGTTGCCGCTGCTGGGTGCGGGAGGAACGCAGCAATGCGTCCAGTTGCGCTTCCAGTTCCGGCGTCAGTTGGAACTCGTTGGGGTCGGGGACGACTTCCGGGAAGTACACCGCGGTGCGGAACTGTGCCGCTTCGCCGAAGCGGATCAGCGAGAGCTTGCCGTCAACGAGGGTGCCGGCGGCGGAATAGCTGGTGCCGAAGTCGATGCCGATATGCATGGTCGAACCTGTTGTCTGGAAACGGGCGTGTCCGTGACCGGCGGCGCACCGCGGTCGTGCGGAGGGGGTGGAGAACGCGCGCAGCTCCCTGCCGCGGTGGACGGCGGGCAATGCCGGTAAGGGAAGGGTTGCCGGAAAAGGGCGCGGTTCGCGCCGGCAGGGGTCCGTCCACGAAGGAGCTGCGTTTTCTTCCTGACAGACGATTTTCCCAATTTCCAGACAGCTTGTCCACTGTGCGGGCGTGTCCGCAGCGGCCGCTCACCGGAAGATCAACCCCGCCGCGATGGCGATGCAGATGCCGACCAGCGGCGGCAGCTTGCAGGTCAGCAGGATCGTGCCGATCACCACCATCGCGATGCCCAGTGCATCGGTCCCGGCGTGCAGCACCAGCGAACCGCTGGACGGGATCAGCAACGCGATCACCGACAGGCTCAGCGAGTGCATCACCGCGCGAAAACGGCGCAGGTGTTCCAGCCGGTCGCGCAGCCGTTCCAGCAGCAGCACCAGGAAGGGCGGGATCAGCAGGGCCGCGGTGGCGACCAGCGCGCCGCGCACGCCGCCGACGAAGAAGCCGACCACCAGCAGGTACAGCCCGTTCGGGCCGGGGGTGATGTTGCCGATCGCCAGCGAATGCAGGATCAGGTTGTCCGCCTGCAGCCCCGCGTTCTGCAACTGTCCGCGCAGCACCGGCAGCGAACTCAGGCCGCCGAAGCCGATCAGGCTGGAAACCAGTATCGTCAGGAACAAGTGCCACAGGCTCATGTCGCGTCGGTGCCGTCCTTTGCAGGGGCGGGGGCGTCGTCCCGTGGTTCGGCGCCGGCGTCGAACAGCGCCGGGAATGCCAGCCCGCAGGCGATGGCGATGCCCATCACCAGCAGCGGGTTGTGCAGCAGCAGGGCCAGCCCGGCATAGGCGGCAACGGCGATGGCGCTGTACAGCAGCCGGCTGCGTTTGAGGATGTCGTTCAGCAACTGCAAGGTCATCGCCACGGCATAGCCGGCGGCGGTGGCCACCACCGCGTGCAGCGGCGAGGAGGCGCCGGGCTGGTTGCTCAGGGATTCATACAGTTCGGCCAGGGCCAGGGTGATGGCGAAGGCCGGGATCATCATTCCGGACAGCGCCGCGCACATGCCCGATACGCCGGCGACGGCGCGACCGATCAACAGCGACTGCGCCAGGATGCTGATGCCCGGCGTCAGCCGGGACAGTACCACGATGTCGACGAACGCCTGTTCGTCCATCCAGCCCTTGCGCAGACAGGTCTGGCGCATCGCGGAAATGGTGGCGCTGCCGCCACCGAAGGACGTGGCGCCGATCCGGGCGAACTCGACCAGCACCACCGGCCAAGCGGACAAGGAGCGGCGATGCCGAGACTGTTCCGACTCCTGCATCGCCCCTCCCCCAATCCTTCTCCGCTTGGTCCGCTCAGTACTTCCAGCTGCGGTCGATCGTGGCCACGTCGATTTCGACGCCGTCCGGATCGAGGAACTTGAAGAAGCGCGGCGGCACCTGCTGCTTGTCCTCGCCGTAGATCTCGATGCCGTATTCCTTCAGGCCCTCGATCACGCCGGCGATCTTCTCGGATTCCAGCGCCACGCCGATGTGGTTCGGGCCCAGCGTGCCCTGCGCCCACGGCGCCAGCGGAACGCGCTCGTCCGGGCACAGCAGCGAGTAATTGACCTCGCCATCGCTCATGTCGATGGCCTTGCCCGGATAGTGGCCCGGGGTGCGGATCGGGCCAAGACGCTTGAATCCGAGTACCTTCTCGTAGAAAGTCGCAGCTTTCTCGAGGTCTTTGGTGACAACGCCCATGTGGCGAATGCGCATCCTGATTCTCCTAGAGTACGGTGTTTGTCTTTGGTAAAGAAATTATGTCCGCAAGGCGGACAGGCAAATGTTGCTACGCGCGTCCGGTGAAGTCAAGCCAGGATGTTCTTACTATGGACAAATTGCATAAAAATCTGAAAAAATGTCCGTCCTGAGGAAAGAGGGATTTGGGTGCGCGAGGAAACCAACATTGCCGAGAGCTCGGCGCCAAATTATCCGATCTCGTCGGTGGACAATGCATTGCGGCTGTTGCTGCTGTTCCGCGAGCAGCAGTCGATGCGGCTCACCGAGGCTTGCAGTTATCTGGGCGTCGCCCATTCCACCGCGCACCGCCTGCTGGCGATGCTGATCCATCGCGGCTTCGTCCGTCAGGACGCCAACCGTGCCTATCGCCCCGGGCCCATGCTGGTCGACATCGGACTGGCCGTGGTGCAGAAAATGGACGTGCGCATGCAGGCGCGGCCGTTCCTGGAGAAGCTCGCCGCCGAATTCGGCGAAACCGTGCATCTGGTGACGCTGGAAGGCGACCACGTGCGCTATGTCGATGCGGTGGAGAGCGACCGCGTGTTGCGGGTCATTTCGCGTACCGGGCAACTGCTGCCGGCGCATTGCACCTCGGCGGGCAAAGCGTTGCTGGCCGAGTTCGGCATCGACCAGGTGCACACGCTGTACGCCGACAAGAATCTGTTGACCTCGCAGACCTCGCATTCGATCACCTCGATGAAGGAACTGGAGTCGGCGCTGTCGACCGTGCGCGAGCAGGGCTATGCGACCAATCGCGAGGAAAGCGAGGACGGCGTGGGTTCGGTCGCCATCACCCTGGTCAACGCAGCCGACCGCCCGGTGGCGGCCATTGCGGTGGCCCTGCCGGTCAGCCGCCTCAATTCCAGGATGCAGGCCAACATCGTCGCCGCGCTGAAAGACGTGCGCGAAAAGTTCCGCGAACTTTCGGTCTGAGGTTTCCCCCGTTGCCACTTGCCCGTGCGGTTGCGGTCTTGCCGCCTGCGCGGCGCGCGCGTGTCCGGCAATGTCGTCGGATGGGCGCACCCGTTTCCTTGGAGCGGACATTCCCGCCTGTTTTCCGCTTGCGCGTGATGCGCAATGCGCGATGCGGTTCGCCATCGGCCGGTGCTTGAGCGCGCACGCCGCGTTCGGCGATGACATCTGACTTCAACCGTCGTTTCCGGTTCTTCGCTTCGTGCCCCTGCGCCGCAATGCGTGCCGGGGCCAGTGTCGTCTCGCGCTGCACGGCCGACGCCGAAATTCGCGGTGCGTGCATGTCCACATGCGGATAGTGCGGGCGCAGGCGGAGATGGCTGCGCGGATCCGCGCAGTCGCGCCACGCCGCTTCGTTCGGTGTGTTCAGAGCCGTATTCGCCTTTAGTCGTGCCTGCGCGTCGTACGCCCGCATCAGCAAAGGATTGCTGCGACGCAGCGCAAAAAAGATGTTGCGACCCGTCTTGACAGGCATGGCCCGACCTCCTAGGTTCTGTCCATCAAGAAGAAAACGTTTCTGTAATGTGGAGGGGTTGATGAATCGTGCGGATGTTTCCTTGGGCGCAAGCGTGGCCGTCGTCGGTCTTGCCGCGCTCGTGTTGTCGATGCGGATGCCGTTCTACGCGAGCGGCATTCCGGGGCCGGGATTTCTCCCGACGCTGGTTTCCGCCGGCCTGCTGATCCTGGGCGTGCTGCTGGCCTGGACATCGCTGCGCCCGGCGGGCCCGGAAGTCCGTGCGATCGGGGCGGTGACCCCCATCGAGAAGCGTACCCACGGCAAGCCGGCATCGGAAGTCGAGAAGTCCGGCTTCCTGCACAAGAAGACCGTCGCGGTCTTCATCGGTTACGTGGTGGCGGCGCCGTTGCTGGCAGCGGTCGGCTTCACCCTGACCGGCGTGGCGCTGATGGCCTATCTGCTGCTGCTGGTGGAGAAGCGCCGCAAGTTGTCTTCGGTGATCGCGGTACTGGTGATACCCGTCGTGACATACGTCCTGTTCGTGCAGTTGCTGGGGATCGAGCTTCCGACCGGAAGGCTCGGCTTCGATCTGCTGGGCATCTGAACAAAAACCTGAGGAGGAACCCACCGTATGTCCGATTTGGCAAACCTCGTGGATGGCTTCGCCGCCGCGTTGACCTGGATGAACCTGATGTGGATCGTGCTCGGCGCGATCCTCGGCACCTTCATCGGCATCCTGCCCGGCTTGGGCAATCCCGCCGCGGTACTGGCGATCCTGCTGCCGCTGACCCTGCGGCTGCCGCCGACGACCGGCCTGATCATGATGGCCGGCATCTACCACGGCGCGAAGTTTGCCGGCGCGACCACGGCGATCCTGTTGAACATCCCCACCGAAACCTCGTCGGTGGTGCTGTGCTACGACGGGCACGAGCTGGCCAAGCAGGGCCGCGCCGGCCCGGCGATGGGCATGTCGGCGATTTCCGGCTTCATCGCCAGCACGCTGGGCGTGATCGGCCTGACCTTCGCCGCGCCGATGGCCGCGCGGCTGGCGGTGAACTTCGGCCCGCCCGAATTCGCGATGCTGATGATCTTCGGCCTGCTGCTGGTCGTGTCGATGGCGGGCAAGTCGCCGCTGAAGGGCCTGATCTCGATGTTCTGCGGCCTGCTGGTCTCGACCATCGGCGTGGACATCTTCACCGGCACCGAGCGCTTCACCTTCGGCAGCGTCAACCTGTACGACGGCGTCGAATTCCTGATCCTGACCCTGGGCCTGTTCGCCGTCGGCGAGGTGCTGATCAACACCGGCAAGAAGATCGACCGCGACGCCACCGCGTTCCAGGTGCCCAAGCGCCTGCGCGACTACCTGCCCACCTGGGAGGACATGCGCCGCTCGCGGCTGGCGATCCTGCTGGGCTCGATCGTCGGCTTCTTCATCGGCGCGCTGCCCGGTGGCGGTTCGACGATGGCCTCGTTCGTGTCGTATGCGGTGGTCAAGAACACTTCGCGCCATCCGGAAAAGTTCGGTACCGGCGTCATCGAGGGTGTCGCCGGACCGGAAGCGGCCAACAATTCGGAATGCGGCGGCACCATGATCCCGCTGCTGAGCCTGGGCCTGCCCGGCAGCGCCAGCACCACGATGATGCTGGCCGCGCTGCTGCTGTACGGCATCCAGCCGGGCCCGCTGCTGTTCACCAGCCACCCCGAGATCGCGTGGCCGGTGATCGCCAGCCTGTACCTGGGCACGGTGGTGCTGCTGGTGCTGAACCTGCCGCTGATCCCGATGTGGGTGCAGATCCTGCGCGTGCCGTACTGGCTGCTGTACCCGATCATCCTGCTGCTGGCCGTGGTCGGCGCGTACAGCGTGCGCGCATCGCTGTTCGACGTATGGCTGCTGATGGGCTTCAGCGTGGTCGGTTTCATCTTCCGCCGCCTCGGCGTACCCGCCGCACCGATGCTGATGGCCTTCGTGCTCGGGCCGGAAGCCGAGCGCACGATCCGGCAGTCATTGATGTTGTCGAACAACCACCTGTCGATCTTCGTCGAGCGGCCGATTTCCGCGGCGATCCTGGCCGTGACCGTGGCGGTGGTGCTGTTTTCGGCCTTCAGCCGCTCGAAACAGCGGCGCAAGGCGCTGGCGCTGGGCTGAAAAAACCAATCAACACGGCGCGGCGATTGTGCCGCGCCGACCGATCAAACCTACCTTGGAGAGGGCAAAGAGATGAAGAAGTCGATGCTTCGGCAATGGGCGGGCTGGACATGCGCCATTGCGCTGACGGCGGCACTGGCCGCCTGCAACAAGGCCAACGAGGCCAATGGCGAGCCGGACAACATCCAGGTCGTGGTCGATACCGGTCCCGGCGGCGGCAGCGACATGTTCGCGCGCCAAGTGATCAAGCTGGCCCACGACGGCGGCATCCTGAAGGACAACTGGCCGGTGCTGTCGCGGCCGCAGGGCGGCGGGCTGGCGGCAATGAACTTCCTCGGCGAGAAGAAGGGGCAGTCGAACTACATCGCGGCCTTCACTTCCAAGTGGGTGTCGAGCGGCTACATCACCCCGAGCGCCGGCACCACGGTGGACGACCTGACCGTCATCGCGATGCTGGCCGACGAGCCGCAGATGGTCGCCGTGCCGGCCAACTCGCCGTACAAGACCTTCGCCGAATTCATCGAGGCCGCACGCAAGAATCCGGGACAACTGGTGCAGGTCGGCGGCGCCTATTCGTCGGTGGACAACCTGGCCGCGCTGCAGATCCAGAAGAACACCGGCACCAGCTGGAAGTACCTGTCCTTCGCCGATGGCGGGCCGCGCATCACCGCGCTGCTGCGCGGCGACGCCCAGATGATGCTTGGCGCGCAGAGCGATTTCTCCGAACAGGTCGCCGCCGGTCAATTGAAGGTCATCGGCGTGCTGAGCAACGCGCGCGCCAAGGCCTATCCGGACGTGCCGACCTTTGCCGAGCAGGGCATCCCCTTGCAGAGCGTGCCGCCGGAATTGATGTTCCGCGGCTTCGCCGCGCCGCGGGGCATGAAGCCTGAAGCCCTGGCCTATTACCGCGATTTCTTCGCCAAGTTGGTGAAGACGCCCGGCTGGGAGAAGTACATGGACGAGGAAGGGGACCGGACGCAGTTCGTCACCGGCCCGGAACTCGACAAGAAGATGGCCGTTTACAGCGCGGACGTCAAAGAACTGGTCAAGTTGCTCAACGAGAAGAAATCCTGACATGACAGAAACCTCCCCCACGGCGCCTGCCATCACCAAGACGCGCCAGCTCGGCACGTTCGCCGCCTCGATCACCTATGACAACCTGCCGGCCGAAGTCACCCACTACGGCAAGCGCGCGCTGGTCGACTGGATTGCCGCGGCGCTGGCAGGCGCCGACCAGCCCGGCGCGCGCAAGGTGCGCCAGGTCGTTGCCGAACTCGTCCAGGACGGGCCGGCGAGCGTGATCGGCACGACGCTGTCGACCACGCCGCCGTTCGCGGCGCTGGCCAACGCCTATGCCGCGCACCTGCTCGACTACGACGACGTGTTCAATCCGATCGAAACCACGATCCACCTGAGCTCGTGCGTGTGGCCGGTGGTGCTGGCGATCGGGCAGTTGCGCAAGCTCAGCGGCAAGCAGGTGATCGCCGCCTACGTAGCCGGCTTCGAGGTCGGCGCGCGGGTCGCGCGCGCGGCCGGTCCGACCCATTACGAAAGCGCGTGGCACGTCACCGGCACCATGGGCCACGTTGCCGCGGCCGCGGCCGCGGCCAATGCGCTGGGTCTTTCCGCCGCCGAGGCGACCCATGCGCTGGGCTGCAGCGCGACCCAGGCATCGGGCCTGCGCGAAATCTACGGCAGCGACACCAAGGCGCTGCATCCGGGCAAGGCGGCGATGGACGGCGTGCTGGCCGGGCTGCTGGCCGAAGTCGGGTTCACCTCCACCGATACCGCGATCGAAGGCCAGCGCGGTCTGCTGCGCGCGGTCAGCTCCGCGCCGAACGACGCGCTGCTGGTCAACGGCCTCGGAACGGAATGGAACCTGCCGGAGAACGGCAACAAGCTGTATCCCACCGCGTCGCTGACCCATCCGGCGATCGAAGCGGCCAGCTCGCTGGCGCGCGAATACGGCGTGCTGCCGGACGACATCCGCGGCATCGAAATCCGCATGCATCCGTTCCCGGCGGCGGTGACCGCGCTGGCCCAGCCCAGCAATGGCGCCGGAGCGCGCTTCAGCACGCCGCATTGCATCGCGGTGGCGTTGAGCACGGGCGGCCTGGGCCTGGGCGATTTCAGCGATGCGGTGGTGCACGACCCGAGCATCGCGCGCTTGCGCGGGCTGGTGCGCATCATCGCCGACCCGGACATGGACAAGCGCGGTTGCCTGCTGACGGTCGAGCGTGCCGGTGGCGCGCCGCTGCGTCACGAGGTGTATCGCAACCGCGGCACGCCGGCGGCGCCGCTGCAGGATGCGGACCTGGCGGAAAAACTGGCGACGGCCGCGGCCACGGTGATGGACGCGGGCAGTGCCGCGGAATTGATCGAAGCGTGCTGGGCGCTGGAAACGGTGTCCGACATCAACCAACTCGTCGCGAGGATGGCCGGCGCCGTGCCGGCCTGAGGAAAGAGGCGTGCCGGGCATCGGCCAATGGCTTCAGTCTGGATTCGGCAGTCGGCATGTCGCCGGTTGCCGGGGCTGGCAACGACAGGGGCAGGAGCCTGTCGTCGGGACAGGCGGAGGGGTGAATGACACGACACGCTGAGATGCATTGATTGTCTAAAGTCTTATTGTCGACAATTTATTGTCGACAATAATGGCGGTACTGATCCGGAACGCTGGATGCGGCCCGGCATGGGCTTCTTTTGTCTTTTTTCAGCGAGAAGCCATGCAGTTCGCGGCAATTCGCCGCAAAACCAACCGCGTATGGGTGAAGAGGGTACATCGAAAAGTCACGCAATTCGAAGCAACACCAACCACACACGATGAGGAGAGGGCATCACATGAATACACGCAAGCACCGTCGGCTCCGGCTGTTGCCGGGCGCCTTGGCGCTGGCCTTGGCGTCGGCCCCGGCCTGGGCGCAAGCCCAGCAGGCGCCGGTCGCCGACAGCAACCTGCAACTGCTGGACATCCTGCTGAAGAACGGCGCGCTGACCCAGGCGCAGTACGACCAGCTGGTCCAGCAACAGACCGAGAAGGACAAGGCGCAGCAAGCGGAGAAGGACAAGGCCGCGCTCGATGCCGCGTCTTCCGCCACTGCCGCCCCCGAGGCAAAAGCGGCCAAGATTTCGCCGGTGATCACCGGCAAGGATTCAAACCTGACGATGAAGATCGGCGGCCGTTTCCTCGTCACAGCCGCGACCTTCCAGAACGACAAGAACCACAACAACGACGGCGACGAAATCCGCCGCGCCCGCTTCGACATCTCCGGCAACATATACACGAACTGGCAGTACATGGTGTCGGTCGACTTCGCCGACAGCGACGCCCCCATCAAGAATGCCTACGTGACCTACACCGGCATGAAGAACACCGACGTGATCCTTGGTTACTTCAAGCCGGATTATTCGCTGCAGTATCAGGAAAGCGACAACAAGGCCGCGGAATTCAGCGAGCGCGCGATGACGGACGCGTTCGACACCGACAAGCGCATCGGCGTCGGCCTGTTCCGTCACGTCACCCACGGCACCAGCGAATACACCGCATCGATAGGTTTGTTCGGTGAGGCGTTCCCATCCGATGGCGGCAAAGCCGACGGCGGCTACAGCGTCAACGGCCGTGCCACCTATGCGTTCGTGCACACCGATGACCGCTTGCTGCACATCGGTGCAAGTGCTGAATGGCGCAAGCCCGGCGACTTGGAAGAGACTTCGATCGCGATCTCGCCCGGCCTGCACTTGGCCAACAAGATGCTCAACACCGGCGACATCGCCAACGTCGACGATACATTCAAGTTGGGGGCGGAAGGCACGGCGGTCTATGGCCCGCTGGCGTTTGAAGCCGAATACATGCAGGAGAACATCCAGCGCAATGCCGGCTTCTCGAAGCTGGGTTTCAACGCATGGTACGTGGAGGCTTCGTACTTCCTGACCGACGATTCGCGCGCCGGGGCCTACGAGCAAGGCACGTTCGGTTCGATCAAGCCCAGAGGCGACAAGGGCGCATGGCAGTTGGCGCTGCGCTACGACGAGATGGACTTGAACGATGTGGACATCGTAGGCGGCAGCGAGTCGAATGTGCAGGCCGGGGTCAACTATTACGTCAACCGCTACCTGCGCTTCTCGCTGGACTACATCAAAGTGGTGAAGATGTATCGTCCGGGCAACATCTACGACGGTGACAAGCCGGGCATGGCTGCGGCTTCGCTGTGGCTGGCGTGGTGACGAAGTGAACCGGGCGGTCCGGCATTGGCGCCGGACCGCCCCATCGGCCGCGGCGCGTGGCTGCGGCGTTCAACCGGACAAGATTCGATGCGCAGCATTCTGTCGTTCGCGCGCCGCGCGACTCGTCGCGCTTGGCTGATGACGTTCGTTCTGGCATCCGCTTCCGTCGCGGCACGACCGCCGGCCGCACCCGGCCCCGTGTTGTTCGAGCATCCGCTGGCGCTGGCCGGCGAAGGCAATTTCTACGTCGGCGGCCATTACGCCGACGACCACGGCGACCGGATCATGGTCGGCCAGATGTACGTGCAGTACCAGATTCCAGCCAAACAGACGCACAAGTATCCGCTGGTGCTGATCCACGGCGGCGGCCAGACCGGCGCCGGCTACTGGGAAACGCCGGACGGACGCGAAGGCTGGGCGACGTATTTCGTGCGCCACGGTTACGCGGTGTATGTGGTCGATCAGGTCGCGCGTGGACGCTCCGGTTTCTTCGAGAGCGCCTATGGCGATACCCGACGTCCCGACGTGGCGGCGATGACCCAGCGTTTCTCGCGGCCGCAGGACACGCCGGACTACCCGCAGGCGCAACGGCACACGCAATGGCCGGGCGAGGGAAAGCAGGGCGATGTGGTGTTCGACCAGTTCTTCGCCTCGCAGGTGGAAGACATCGCCGACGTTTCCAGGATCGAGGATTACAACCGTGCCGCCGGCGCGGCGCTGCTGGACAGGATCGGGCCTGCGGTGCTGCTGGTGCATTCGCAAAGCGGCCCGATCGCGTGGGGCCTGGCCAACGACCGGCCTGAGAAGGTTCGCGCCATCGTCGCGGTCGAACCGAGCGGCCCGGCGTTCTACGGCATCAAGAACGTCGGCGCGCCGGACTGGTTCAAGGACGACGGCGTGCGCCTGCCTTATGGCGTGACGCGGACGCGGCTGGATTACGCGCCAGCCGTCGACGACCCCGCACAGCTCAAGCCGGAGCGCGCGGCGCAGGCCGACGGTGCCGGCTTGGTGCATTGCTGGAAGCAGGCCGAACCGGCGCATCGCCTGGTCGAACTGGCCAAGGTGCCGGACATCCTGATCCTCGGCAGCGAGTCGTCGTATCACGTGCCATATGACCGCTGCACGTCGGACTATCTGACCCAGGCGGGCGTGCGCAATGCGTTCGTGCGCTTGCCCGACGTCGGCATCCACGGCAACGGACACATGATGATGCTGGAGAAGAACAGTCTCGACATCGCCCGCTATCTCGATCGGTGGATTGCAAGCCATGGCGATTGATTCGGTGCCCGCGCAACCGTTCGCCACCGCATGTTGTTGGCAATAGTCCATTGGAATTAGCCGGTGGCGGAAGCGAGTAGAATTCAGACCATCCTTCGATGAAGCTCATCCACGATGCCAAGCACTCCGCAGCAGACCACCGAGCAGGCCAAGGAAGATTTCAAACAGGCCGCGCTCGATTACCATCGCCTCGCGCCCGCGGGCAAGATCCAGATTTCCGCGACCAAGCCGATGCTGACCCAGCGCGATCTGTCGCTGGCGTATTCGCCGGGCGTGGCCTTCGCCTGCGAAGAGATCGTCGCCAATCCCGCCGCCGCCAGCGAACTCACCGCGCGCGGCAACCTGGTCGCGGTGATTTCCAACGGCACCGCAGTGCTCGGCCTCGGCAACATCGGCCCGCTCGCCGGCAAGCCGGTGATGGAAGGCAAGGGCGTGCTGTTCAAGAAGTTCGCCGGGCTCGACGTGTTCGACATCGAGATCGACGAGAAGGACCCGGAAAAACTGGTCGACATCATCGCCTCGCTGGAGCCGACCTTCGGCGGCATCAACCTCGAGGACATCAAGTCGCCGGAATGCTTCTACGTCGAGCGCACCTTGCGCGCGCGGATGAACATTCCGGTCTTCCACGACGACCAGCACGGCACCGCGATCATCGTCGGCGCGGCGGTGCTCAACGCGATGGAAGTGACCGGCAAGAAGATCGAGGAAGTGAAACTCGCCACCACCGGCATGGGCGCGGCAGGCATCAGTTGCGTCAACATGCTGGTGAGCCTCGGCCTGAGGCCGGAGAACATCCTCGCCTACGACAAGGATGGCGTGATCCACACCGGCCGCACCGATCTCGATCCGGAAAAACAGCGCTACGCGCGCGACACCGACAAGCGCACGCTGGCCGAGATCGTCGAAGGCGCGGACATCTTCCTCGGCCTGTCCGCCGCCGGCATCCTCAAGCCGGAAATGGTCGCGACGATGGCCAAGCAGCCGGTGATCTTCGCGCTGGCGAATCCGCGTCCGGAAATCTCGCCCGAGGACGCGCGCGCGGTGCGCCCGGACGCGATCATCGGCACCGGCCGTTCGGACTATCCGAACCAGGTCAACAACGTGCTGTGCTTCCCGTACCTGTTCCGCGGCGCGCTCGACGTCGGCGCCACGGAAATCAACGAGGAAATGAAGATCGCCTGCGTGCGCGCGATCGCCGCGATGGCCAAGCGCGAATCCAGCGACCTCGGCAGCGCCTATGCCGGCGAGGCGCCGAGCTTCGGCCCGGACTACCTGATTCCGCGCCCGTTCGATCCGCGTTTGCTGGTCGAACTTTCCGCGGCGGTGGCGCAGGCGGCGATGGATTCGGGCGTGGCCACGCGCCCGATCACCGACATGGCCGCGTATCGCGAAAAGCTCGGCCAGTACGTGCACCGCACCAGCCTGATGATGAAGCCGGTGTACGAGCAGGCGCGCAGCGACAAGCAGCGCGTGGTGTACGCCGAAGGCGAAGAGGAAACCGTGCTGCGCGCGGTGCAGACCGTGGTCGACGAAGGCCTCGCGTTCCCGATCCTGATCGGCCGCCCGGAGGTGATCGACACGCGCATCCAGCGCCTTGGCCTGCGCATCCGCGCCGGCGTCGATTTCGAGCTGACCAACCAGGACGACGACCCGCGCTTCAACGAATACTGGCAGCACTACCATGCGCTGACCGAGCGCCGCGGCGTCACCGTCGCCGCGGCCAAGGCGCTGATGCGCCAGCAAAGCGCGCTGATCGCCGCGGTGATGGTCGCGCGCGGCGAAGCCGACGCGATGATCTGCGGCCTGGTCGGGCGCTTCCACAAGAAACTCGGCTACGTGCGCAGCGTCATCGGCTTGCAACCGGGCGTGACCTCGACCTCGGCGATGACCGGCGTGATCAACCAGCACGGCGCGACCTTCTTCGTCGATACCCACGTCGAGAGCGACCCGAGCGCCGAACAGCTCGCCGAAGCGACCTTGCAGGCCGCGTACCGGATGAAGCTGTTCGGCATCGAGCCGAACGTGGCGCTGCTGAGCTTCAGCAACTTCGGCAGCCACGACAGCGCCGGCGCGGTCAAGATGCGCGAAGTGCTCCGCCTGCTGCGCAAGCGCAACCCGCACTTGAACGTCGACGGCGAAATGCAGGGCGACACCGCGTGGGACGAGGCGCTGCGCCAGCGCATCATGCCCAACAGCACGCTCAAGGGCCGCGCCAACCTGTTCGTGTTCCCGAACATCGACGCGGCCAACATCGCCTACAACCTGGTGCGGGTGATGACCGACGGCGTGGCGATCGGCCCGATCCTGATGGGCGTGTCCGAGCCGGTGCACATCCTCACCAACAGCGCCACCGTGCGTCGCGTGGTCAACCTCACCGCGATCGCCGCGGTCGATTCGCAGATCCGCAAGCAGCAGAAGGCGTGACTTTTTTCACCCCGTCCGCAGCACCATGCGTCGCATGCGGGGCGTGGTCGTTTCCGTGCCCATGGGCCAGACCAATAATGACCATTTTTGCAGCATATCGTTGCAACATACGCTGGCGAATCCACGAGTATACGCAAGGGTTTGGAGTAAACTTGGCAGCTCACGAACCATAGAAAGCGGCTGTCCCACGCGGCCCGAAAGGAAAGGCGATGAACTGGTTGAACGAGATGTTGCAGAACGATCCGAACCCGGGCGAAACCCGCGAGTGGATCGACTCGATCAAGGGCGTGATCGACAACGAAGGCTCGCAGCGCGCGCACCAGTTGCTTGAAGGCATGGTCGAAGTGACCCGCCGTTCCGGCGCGTATTTGCCGTTCTCGACCACGACCGAATACGTCAACACGATTCCGCCGCAGCTCGAAGCCAAGTCGCCGGGCGATGCGGACCTGGAATGGAAGATCCGTTCGATCATCCGCTGGAACGCGATGGCCACCGTCGTGCGCGCCAATCGCAAGCCGGGCGACCTCGGCGGCCACATCGCTTCGTTCGCTTCCGCGGCGACGCTGTACGACGTCGGCTTCAACCATTTCTGGCGCGCGCCTTCGGACAGCCATCCGGGCGATTTGCTCTACATCCAGGGCCACAGCTCGCCGGGCATCTACGCGCGCGCCTTCCTCGAAGGCCGCATTGGCGAAGACCAGCTCGACCACTACCGCATGGAAGTGGATGGCCACGGCCTGTCGTCGTACCCGCACCCGTGGCTGATGCCGGATTTCTGGCAGACCCCGACGGTGTCGATGGGCCTCGGCCCGCTTGGCGCGATTTACCAAGCGCAGTTCATGAAGTACCTCGAACACCGTGGCCTGATTGAAAAGAGCGACCGCAAGGTGTGGTGTTTCATCGGCGACGGCGAAAGCGACGAACCGGAAACCCTCGGCGCGATTTCGCTCGCCGGCCGCGAAGGCCTCGACAACCTGATCTTCGTCGTCAACTGCAACCTGCAGCGCCTCGACGGCCCGGTGCGCGGCAACGGCAAGATCATCCAGGAGCTGGAAGGCGTGTTCCGCGGCGCCGGCTGGAACGTCATCAAGTTGCTGTGGGGTTCGTACTGGGATCAGCTCCTGGCCAAGGATTCCAATGGCATGCTGCGCAAGCTGATGATGGAAACCGTCGATGGCGAATACCAGAACTGCAAGGCCTTCGGCGGCGCCTACACGCGCGCCAATTTCTTCGGCAAGTATCCGGAAACCGCGGCGCTGGTGAGCAACCTCAGCGACGACGACATCTGGCGCCTCAACCGCGGCGGCCACGATCCGCACAAGGTCTACGCCGCGTATCACGCCGCGGTGAATACCAAGGGCATGCCGACCGTGATCCTCGCCAAGACGGTGAAGGGCTACGGCATGGGCAGCGCCGGCGAATCGCTCAACCCGACCCACCAGACCAAGAAGCTCGACGACGATTCGATCAGGCAGTTCCGCGACCGTTTCAACATTCCGGTCAGCGACAAGCAACTGGAAGAAGCCGGGCAGATCCCGTTCTACCATCCGGGCGAGAACTCGCCGGAAGTGCAGTACCTCAAGGCGCGCCGCGAAGCGCTCGGCGGCTGTTTACCGCAGCGCCGGCGCAAGGCGAGCAAGTCGTTCACGGTGCCGAAACTGGAAGCGTACGAACGCCTGTTGAAGGACAGCGGCGAGCGCACCTATTCGACCACGATGGCCTTCGTGCAGTCGCTCAACATCGCCCTGCGCGACAAGGATGTCGGTCCGCGCCTGGTGCCGATCGTCGCCGACGAAGCGCGTACCTTCGGCATGGAAGGCATGTTCCGCCAGATCGGCATCTACGCGCCGTTCGGGCAGAAGTACAAGCCGGTCGATGCCGACCAGCTGATGTATTACCGCGAAGACCAGGCCGGCCAGGTGTTGCAGCAAGGCATCAGCGAGCCGGGCGCGGTGGCTTCGTGGATGGCCGCAGGCACCAGCTATTCGGTCAGCGACGTGCCGATGCTGCCGTTCTACATCTACTACTCGATGTTCGGCTTCCAGCGCATCGGCGATCTCGCC
>JAATFG010000065.1 GCA_015655355.1 Lysobacterales bacterium | reverse complement strand
CTTCGACGAAGTGATGACCGGCTTCCGCGTCGCCCTCGGCGGCGCGCAGGCGCATTACGGCATCGCGCCGGACCTGACCACCTTCGGCAAGATCATCGGCGGCGGCATGCCGGTCGGCGCGTATGGCGGCAAGCGCGAGCTGATGCAGCAGATCGCGCCGAGCGGCCCGATCTACCAGGCCGGCACGCTGTCGGGAAATCCCGTGGCGATGGCTGCGGGCTTGGCGATGTTGAAGCTGATCCAGCAACCCGGCTTCCACGAAAAACTTTCCGCGCAGACGGCGAAACTTTGCGCAGGTCTGGAAGCGGCGGCAAAGGATGCCGGCGTCGCAGTGACGACCAATCAGGTCGGCGCGATGTTCGGCCTGTTCTTCACCGGCGAGAAAGTCGAAACCTACGCGCAGGCGACGAAGTGCGACACGGCCGCGTTCAATCGCTTCTTCCACGCGATGCTGGAACGCGGCGTGTTCCTCGCGCCGAGCGCTTACGAAGCGGGTTTCGTTTCCAGCGCACACGACGATGGCGTGATCGAGGCCACGCTGGTCGCCGCGCGAGGTGCGTTCAGGGCGACGCTCAGCCGAAGCTGAGCGTGCCCTTCATCATCGTCCAGTGGCCGGGGAACGAGCAGAAGAACGTGTAGTCGCCGCCCTTCTGCAGTTTGCTGGTCGGGAACGTGATCGTGGTGCTTTCGCCGCCACCGATGACCTTGGTGTGGGCGATCACGCGCGCATCGTCCTTGGGCAGGTAGCCGTCCGCGAGCGTGGCGTGCGTGCTCGCATCGGCCACCGCCTGGAAATCGGCGGTCTTGGCCAGCACCCAGTCGTGGCCCATCACGTTGGCGGCGAGCTTGCCGGCGTGCTTGAGGGTCAGGCTGACTTCGGTGCAGCCCGGGGCGATCGCGATCGTGCTCTGGTCGAACTTCATCTGGTCGTTGCCGGTGATGGTGACCTGGCAGGTGCGCGCCCAAGCCGAGGGCGCGAACAAAACGAAACACACGGCCAGCATTGCGAGAACGGATTTCAAAACAAACTCCCGGGATTATTGGCGTAAAAAAACTTGCAGCGAAACCGGCTCAGGGCCGAACCGCGACCACTTCGATCTCGACCCGGAGCGCCGGATTGGCCAGCGCCGCGACCTGGAACGCGGAACGCGCCGGCAGTTCCGGCTGGTTGGCGGCGGCGCCGAAGAACTGGGTGTAGCCGGCCATGAACCCGGCGAAATCCATCTTGCCATCGTTCTCGGGGCCGCCGACGAGGAAGGCATGCATCTGCACCACGTCCTTCATGTCCAGGCCGAGGCTTTGCAGTTGCTTCTGGATCTGGGTCAGCACGCTGATGGTCTGGGTCTTGGTGTCGCCGTAGGCGGCCAGCGCATCCTTCGGCGCGCTCGGATCGGCGACCGCGGGCGTCTTGCCGCTGAGGTAGATGGTGGTCTTGCCGGCAGGCACTTCGACCGCCGAGGCGATCGGGAAAGTGCTGCCGGGAATCGCGTGCCGCACCACGTCGGCATCGGCGGCGTTGGCTGCCAGCGGCAACAGCAGCAACAGGCCGACGGCGGTGAATTTGATCGAAGACATGACAACTCCTTATCGCGTGTCGCGGAAACGGAAAGCGGATGGCTCAATGGCGCAGGCTGTGCACGTCTTCGGGCGTGAGCGCATCCGAATAGTTGTTGCCGTTGTGGGTGCGCACGTATTGGACCACTTCCGCCACCTGCTTGTCGTTGAGCATCTTGCCGAAACCGGGCATGCCGCCGTGGCCGTCGAGCACCATCATCGCCACGTACGTCGCGGCGGCGAGCTTGGGATTGCCGGCCAGTTGCGGATATTCGCCCGCGCCTTTCGCGCCCTGGCCTTCGGGCATGTGGCAACCCTGGCAAATCGCGTGGTAGACGACCTCGCCGTTGGCGGTGCCGAAGCCGGCTTGCGGATACAGCGGCGTGGCATCGGAACTCTGCGCGCGCGCCTGCGACCCCAGCGACGGCACGCCCACCCATGCCAGCGCGGCAACGGCAGCGACCACGGCGACCGTCAAGACATGCAACGGCTTCATGCGTGGCCTCCTTTCGCCATCACGCGCTGGTGCAGGCGGCCGATGGCGTCGTGCGCGGAGGTGATCGCGCCTTCCTGCCAGGCCGGGATGTAGGACGCATGCTCGCCGGCGAGCATCAGCCGGCCATCGATGGCGCACAGGTTGTCGTAATGCGCCGCGCGCGCCTCTTCGCTCCACTGGCCGAAGCAGCCGTGGGTGAACGGCACCCGATGCCAGCCGACCGCAACGCCGTTGTCGAACTCCTGCGCATACTGCGAGTGCAACTGGCTGCCGTATTCCACCGCCTTGCGCACGCGATCTTCCGGCGACATCGCGGTGAACTCGAACGCTTCCAGCCCCCACACGTAGGCGCCGAGCAACACGCCCTTGCCGGCGCTGTGGTAATCGGTACTGGGATACGAAATCAGGGTGATCGGCAGATCGGTGTAGCTGATGCCGCCATAGATCGCCTCGTCCTCCTCCCAGAAGCGGCGCTTGAACTGCAGGCCGACCTTGACCGAGGCGGCATACGGCACCGCGGAAATCGCGTCGAGCATCGGCTGGCTGGCCTTGACCGGCAGGCGGCTGAGGATCGACAGCGGAATCGTGCAGATGCACCAGTCGGCCTTGCTGACCTGCTCGGCGTTGCCGTTGGCCTGATCCTGCCAAGTGACGCTGACGCCGTGCGCGTCCTGGTCGATGCCGGTGACCTTGGCGTTGTAGCGGATCGCGTCCGCGGGCAACTGGCGCGCGAACGCCTTGCCGATCTGGTCCATGCCGCCGACCGGCTGGAACATCGTGGTCTGCATCTCGTAGTTGTTGCCGGCCGCCAGCGTGGTCCACAGGCGCGAACGCAGCACGTCCTGCACCGAGAACGGATCGGAGAACTCCGGCTTGCCGGACAGGCCGCCGCCGGGATACTTGGCGAAACCGCGGCGCGTGCTGCTCTCCGGACCCTTGGCGTAGGCGAAGTTCTTGTCCAGCGCGCCCCAGCTGCGCAGCGATTCCAGCAGCAGTTCCTGGTCTTCCTTGGCGACCGCCTGGTCCAGCGCATGCTGCTGCGTGGACTTGGCCAGCAGCTCGGAGACGTGGCCCTTGTAATCGGCATCGACGTCGCGGAAGCGCTGCGGCTTGCCGCCGAACGCGTCCTTGCCATGCACCAGCGCGTTGTAGTTGACCTGGTTGAACGCCTCCAGCGCGACGCCGAACTGCTTGCAGTAGCTCAACACCCCGCGATGGTGGTGCGGAATGCGCCACGGGCCGGGATTGATGTACAGCCCCGGGTCGAAATTGCAGTGCTGGGTGGCGCCGCCCAATTCGGTGTAGGTGTCGCCGCCATGCAGCGACCAGTTGCGGCCGCCGGGACGCGCGTTGTATTCCAGTATCTGCACCTTGTAGCCGGCCTTGCGCAACTCGTAGGCCGCGGTCATGCCCGCCAACCCCGCGCCGAGGATCAGCACCGAGGTGCCGCGCGCATTGCCTTCAAGCTTGAAGCCTTCGCGGAAATTCGATTCCGCCGCCATGCCCAGGCTGGTCATCGCCTGGTACATCATCGCGCCGCCGGCCGCCATGCCGATCCGTGCCAACAGCTGGCGCCGTGTCATCGCGCCGAATTGATTGCCTTGCATCAAAAATCCTCTGGCTTGCAGGGAGTGCGCATCTCCGGCCCGGCGCCGGAATGTTCCCGCACGACTCCGGAACGCAACGACGATAGCAACCGCACGCGACGAATCGGTCGCATCGCGCGAGTAGGTCCCCATTCGTCGGGTAGGTGGATCCACTCAATCGAGACAATGCACGCCGCCACGCATGCGACGTTCCAGCACGCGTGAGGCTGATCGAGATCGACGTCGCAAAAAAGTCACGCAAGCAACTGAATTAACGCGCCCTTTACTTTTGCGGTGTGGCTGTCATAAGTTGGCAACAGGCGTCCGCAAGACGCGGGCGGGGATCTCCTTTTCCAGCGCGTAGCCAACGATGGCGATGCGCTGCGGCTGTTCCTCCAAACTTCCAGCGCACCGCAGATGCTCAAGCCCGTCACCGTGCTCACGCCACGCAGCGCCCCGCAGCCGCGGGACGCCGCCGCCGTGGCCGAGTGGATGCTGGACAGCAAGCTGGAACCGCCGCCGCAACGGCAAGGCACGGTAGCGCGCACGCAACTGCTGGACAAGCTCGACGCCGCCGCGCCACTGCCGATGAGCCTGCTGCTGGCGCCGCCGGGTTTCGGCAAGACCACGCTGCTAGCGCAGTGGCGGCAACGTTTGCACGAACGCGGCGAGCTCGGGGTGGGGTGGCTGTCGCTGGATGAGGACGACCGCGATCCGGGCCGCCTCGCCGCCTATCTTGGCATTGCCCTGGCGCGCGCGGGCGCCGAGCCGGTGCCCGCGCTGCAGTCCCTGATCCAGCATTGGCAGCATTGCGACCCGCACGCCGCCGCCAGCGCGATCGTGCAGACCCTGCGCGCCAGCCCGCGCCGGCTGGTGCTGATCCTCGACGACTACGACCGCGCCAGCGGCGCCGCCAGCGACACCTTGCTGCTGCGCCTGGCCGAACACGCCGGGCCGCGCCTGCACCTGCTGCTGGCATCACGGCAGAATCCCGACCTGCCGCTGGCGCGTCTGGCCGCGCACGGCCAGCTCGCGCGCTTCGGCGCCGCCGAACTGGCGCTGGACGAAACCGAAACCGCCGCCGTGCTCGGCCGCGACGCCTCGCCGCAGTTGGCGCACGTGCTGCGCGAGCGCACCGAAGGCTGGGCCGTCGCCCTGCACCTGGCGGCGCTGTGGGCCGGCGGCAACATCCAGCGCAGGCAGGAATCCGATCTGTCCGGTTTCAGCGGACGCAGCGCGCAACTGGCCGCCTACCTGGCCGAACAGGTCGTCGTGCGCCTCGCCCCGGAACTGCGCGAATTCCTGCTGCACACCTGCGTGATCGAGCGCTTCAACACCGCGCTGGCCGACCACGTGCGCCAGCGCGGCGACAGCGCCACGATGCTCGCGCGGCTGGAGGATTTCCACGGCCTGCTGGTGCCGCTGGACGGCGAGCACGAATGGTTCCGCTATCACCCGCTGTTCGCCGAATACCTGCAGCAGCAGCTCGAACGCGCCGAACCCGGCGCCACGCGCGCCTTGCGCCGGCGCGCGGCCGAAGGCTTCATGCGCATCGACGCCTTGCCCGAAGCGGTGCACCACGCGCTCGAGGCCGGCGACATCGACGCGGCGGCGGAATTCATCGCCGCCGCCGGCACCTGGCAGACGCTGCTGCGGCATGGCGTGGCGCGCATGCGCAGCCTGCTGGAACGCTTCGAGCCGGCGCTGGTCGGCAAGCATCCGGCGCTCAATCTGACCCAGGCGTATCTGCACCTGCGCCTCGGCGAATTCAGCCACGCGCAAACCCTGCTCGCGCAATTCCGCGACCTGCCCGATGCGCAGCGCGTGCCGTTCGAGCGCGACTACATCGTCGTCGTCGCCTGGCTGCGCAACCTGCTCGACGAAATCTGCGCCAATCCAAACGGCGCGCGCCAGCTGAGCGCGCAGGCCGACGCGCTGGACGAAACCGACAAGCTCGGCCGCGGCGTGCTGCTCAACATCGCCGCGGCCGCCGCGCTGGGCCGCGGCGATTTCGACCAGGCCGGGCAACTCGGGCAGAAAGCCTTGCAGCAACTGCGCGCCGACGCCCCGCGCGGCGCCAACCACGCGCGCCTGCTGCTAGGCAAATGCGCGTTCCAGCAAGGCCGCCTCGACGACGCCGACGCGATCTACCGCGAAGCGCTGGCGCAATCGGAAAACCACGGCCACGACGACGCGCTGGCCGCGACCGTGCGCTGCCTGCTCGCGCGCCTGCAGTGCGAGCGCGGCCATTACGCCGAAGCGGCCGACCTGCTCGACGGCGCGCTGGAATCCGTCGAGCAACACGACGGCTGGTTCGACGTGCTGGTCGCCGCCAACGAAACCGCGCTGACCCTGGCACGCATCAACGACGCCAGCGGGCGCAGCGTATTGCGCGTGCTCGAACGCATCGACGACACCGCGCGCCGGCGCAGGCTGGCACGGCTGTCCGACCTGGCTTCGGCGTGGCGCCTGCATCTGATGCTCGACCAGGCCGATCCGGCGACGATCGGCGGCCTGGTCGCCAACACCGGCGCCGAAGCCGCGTTCGCGCATGCGCGAACGCGCGCGCAGCACTGGCGGCAGGTGGTGACGCTGGGTTTCGCGCTGGCGCGCTGGCATTTCCTCTCGGGCCGCGCCAGCGCCGCATTGCCGCTGCTGCGCGCGGTCGAGGCCGATTGCACCGCGCGCGGCGACGAACTCAACCTCGCCCGCAGCCATGCGCGCATCGCCTTGTGCCTGCAGCAGCGCGGCGAAATCGAGGCGGCGCTGCCACCGTTGCGCAGCGCGCTGGATTTCGTCGCCCGCACCCGCGCCTGGCAGGCCATCGTCGATCTCGGCCTGCCTGCCAAGGCGATGCTGCGCCTGGCGCGCCAGCACGATCCGGAACTGGGCAGCGGCACCACCCGCGCGATGACCGTGCAGACCCTGCTGGAAAAACTGCAAGGCGACGACGACAACGTCGACGAGATCTTCAGCGCGCGCGAACGCGAAGTGCTGGCGCAACTGGCGCGCGGGCACAGCAACAAGCAGATCGCGCGCAACCTGCACCTGTCCGAGAACACGGTGAAGTTCCACCTCAAGAACCTCTACAAGAAGCTCGACGCCGACAGCCGCGACATGGCCCTGACCAACGCGGCGCAACTCGGCGTGATCAAGCCCTGACGCGCCGCCGTCACCCCACAGCTTTTGTTCGTCATTCCGGCTTTCGCCGGAATGACGAACAAAAGCAAAAACGCCGCGGTTTTCCGCGGCGTTTCCGTTTGCGGCCGGGCACGCCGATCAGGCCATGCGGTGCCCGTAACCGCCGATTTCGAGCAGGCCGCGTTCGAGCATGCTCATCTGGAACGGCTTGGGCGGCGGCAGCGGGCCGAGTTCGCCCTTGATCACTTTCGCGAAAGCATCGCGGAAGCGCGCCATTTCCTCCGGCGAACCGACGGTGATGCGCGACTGGTTCTCGAAGCCCGGCCAACTGCGGCCGACCATGATGCCGTGGGTCGCGATGTCCTTCTGGAACTCCTTGGCCGGGCGCTTGACGTCGACCAGGAAACAGTTCGATTCGGACTTCGTCGTCTTGTAGCCGAGCTTGTTGAGGAAGGCCACGGTTTCCACGCGCGTCTTCGTGTTCAACGCACGGCGGGTCGGGATCACGTCCTTGTCGTTGAGGCTGGCGATCGCCGCGGCCATCGACGTCACCGCCACCGAATTGACCCCGAAGTACTTCAGCTTCTTCAGCACCGTCGGCTGGGCGATGGCATAGCCGAAACGGATGCCGGCCATTCCGTACAACTTGGACATCGTGCGCAACACCATCAGGTCGGCGTGCGCGGCAACCAGGTCGATCACCGTCTTTGCGTTCTCGGAGAAATCGATGTAGGCCTCGTCGACGACCAGAAGCGTGCCTTTCGGCTTGTTCGCCAACGCGTATTCGATGTCCTTGCGCAGGGTGATCGCACCGGTCGGGTTGTTCGGATTGCAGATGTAGATCACGCCGGCATCGACTTCCGCGGCTTTCTTGCACATTGCCGCGACATCGTGCGAATCGTCCTTGCGCGCCGGGATCTTGAACACCTTTGCGCCAGTGGAAGCGGCCGACTCCCAGCCCTGTTCGAAGGTCGGATCGGCGGTGATCAACGGATGCTCGGGATTGGTATAGGCCAGCATCGTGTTGACCAGCGGCGGCGTGGAGCCGTGGTAGGCGATCACGTGATCCGGCCCCGGCAGGTTCCAGTGGCTGACGAGGGTCTGGTACAGCTGCGGCCCCAAGGTCATGAACAGGTAGCGGTCACCCTGCGGCGCGATGTCGACGATCGCCTTCTGCGCGGCATCGCACGGGCCGGTCCAGTACTCGTTGGCACCGATCTGCACCAGCGGGGCGGTGGCCTCGTCCACCGCAGGTGCGATGGCGGTGGCAGCCTTGGTTTTGGGTTCGGCCAGTGCAAGAGGCTGCAAGCCGACACCGACAGCGCCGGCGGCAACTGCGGAACCGACGAGGAATTTGCGACGGGATATCCGGGACGACATGATTTTTTCCTCGAAGCGGCGAAGGGAATGAGATCTGGAACCCGAGGTATGCGGACCGAACGGAACCGGTCACAAAAGCGGCTTTCGGTCACGCGAAAACCCTTCTGCCGGAGCGGAAGGGTTGACGCAGTATCGATGCTGTTTTTGCCGGAATCAGAACTTGACCTTGACCTTGGCGTAGTAGTAGGCACCGAAATAGCCGATCGGGCTGCCCGTCAAATACTCGTTGTTGCCTTGCTGGTAGTTGGCCACGTCATAGGTCCAGACCGAGGACGGAATCTTGTCCGGATACTTGTTGAGCACGTTGTCGCCGCCAATGCTGACGGTGACCTTGTCGGTCGGCTTGAACGTGATGTCCAGGTTGGTCAATGCCATCACGCCGATTTCCTCCTTGACGTAATCGGTGCCCCCGATGGTCTCGATCGGCGGGGTCAAGCCGGCATTCACGTATTGGCTGGCCAGAACGGCTTGACTCCCGGTCATGTCCTGCTTGCCGTAAATCTGTTCGGTCAGGTTGATGCTGAACTTGCCGATGTTGAACGTCGGGCCGAAATTGATGCGGTACTTCGGATAGTCGTGCTCGATGTTGAAGATGTCGGCCGCACCGAACAGGGGAATGCTCTCGAACCCGGGCACGCGCCCGGCGCGAGTCACTTCGGTCTTGCTCCAGTTCGCCGCCAGGTTCCAGTCGATGGAACCCCAGTCGAATTGGGTCATGTTGTAGTTGGCGACGAAGTCGACACCAGTGGTCTTGGTATCCAGCACGTTGCTGAAGAAGCTCATGCTGATGTTCTGGCGTGCCGTCGGATCCAGGGTGCCGCCCGCCGCTGCGCTCGGATCGTCCCATTGGCCAATGAATCCGCGAGCCGCCAATGCTTCGCCCAGAATCTGGTTGTAACTGTCATCCGGGATGCCATCGCCATCGGAATCCGCCGGATCGGGCAGCAGCTCGTTCCATGTGCCAGTGGTACGACCCGTCACGGTGTCGGCACTCTGCTGCGTCGCATAGTCGAATGTCCCCAGATAGGTACGATCCTTGATCTTGATCTGGTACGCATCCAGGGTAATGTTCAAGTTGTCGAAGGGATTGAACACGAAACCCAGCGAGAGATTGGTGCTGGTTTCCGGTTTCAGACCGTTACCGACCGAGGCCGCCGGGATGACCGGGGTTGCGCCAGTGGGCGAGACCGCAATGGCCGAATAGTAGTTCTCGCCCATCGTCGGCGCGCGGAAGCCGGTGCTGGCGGTGGCGCGGATGGCGAAGGTATCGGTGAAGTCGTAGCGGGTGGTCAGCTTGCCGACGGTCTTGCTGCCGAAATCGCTGTATTTCTCGTAGCGGACGGCGGCATCGACCAGCCAGTGTTCGGTCGGATTGAGCACCGCGTCCACGAACACGGCCTGGCTGTGACGCGCATAATCGCCTGCAAGCGACGCACTGTAGCCCGGGAAGGACGACGCGCCGGCACCGTAATACGAGGCTGCTTCACCTGTTTCGATGCCATAGCCATCGCGACGGTATTCCAAGCCGGCGTTGAAGGTCAGCGGCGCGGACAGGCCGATGTCGAAGTCCTTGGTCACGTTGAAGTTGTTATCCCACTGGGTGGCATAGAACTTGCCATCGTAGAAATTTTCCGGTGAAGTGCCGAAGTCGTTCCACAGCGAGAAGTTCATCGAGTCCAGCGTGTACACGTCCATGTCGCTGCGGCCGTACTCGGTGGAGGCATCCCACATCCAGCCATTGCCGAACTCGCCCTTGAAGCCAACGGTGAGGTCGTAATCGGTCTCGTCCGAGGCTTCCAGCGGATTGAAGCCATAGGCGTATTTGTGCAATGTCTCTCCCGTGTTCGGGTCGACATAGCCGCCATCCTGCGAGGGGCGGCGATAGTTCTCGAACGACTGCGCGGTCTTCTTGCCATAGCTGCCGACGGAGTAGAACTCGATGCCGTTGTCGAAGTTGTAGCCTGCGCTGAACATGCCGATCTTGCGATGCACTTCCGGCGGGTTGTTCCAGGTATTCAGCGCCGGGAAGTTCTTGTTGTAGATCGCTCCCTGGTCGTTGTTGATGTAGTTCTGCAGCGCGGTGCGGCCATTGGCTGTCGCATAGGCTTGGCAAGCCGCGATGTCGGCCAGGCATTGGCCGTAGGAAGGGTTGGAAAAACGATAGACCGACTGGCGATTCTCCACTTCGGCACTGATGTTGAAGTAACCCTTGTCGTTGCCGAACCCGTAGTTCGCACTGAACTGCGGATCGCGGCCACCGCCATCCTTGTAGCCGCCGTAGCTGGCGTCTATTTCGCCGCCGTTGTAATTCTTCTTGAGGATGATGTTGACCACACCCGCGATGGCATCGGAACCGTACAGCGCCGCAGCACCGTCGGTCAGCACTTCGACGTGGTCGATCGCGCCTTCGGGGATGAACGACAGGTCGGTGGTCTGCGCACCATTGGTGGCGTTGGCATTGGCGGTGACATGACGGCGCTTGCCGTTGACCAGGATCAGGGTATGGTTCGGCGAAAGATTGCGCAGCGCGGCGGTCAGCGTCTGGCTGGCCATGTCACCGCCGGTCTGGGAGGCGTTGAACGAAGGTACCTGCTTGGCCAAGGCATTCATCACATCCTGAGCGCCGCTCTGTTCGAGCTTCTCGGCACTGACCAACTGGATCGGCGCCGGGCTGTCGGTCACGGCCATGTTGGTCTTGCGCGTACCGGTGGAGATCACGTTGACCGTGTCCAGGGTCTTGGCCTGCGGGTCGGCCGGATCGGTGTCGGCGGCAGGGTTGTCCGCCGCGAAGGCCGGCGCACTCAGGCCTAGTGCCAGCAAGGCAACGGCAGGCGTGGCGTGCAGGGCTTGGGCGACCGATTGCGAAAGACGCCGGGCGGTGATGCGCTTGCTCATGGGGACGACCTCGTTCGAGAACAGATGGACTGGGTAAGGGGAGGGAGCGCCGACAAGCTGTTAAGAACTTGTTGCGACGCAATGACCTTAACCAGTCCCGAACACCCGTTGCGGTCGCAAAGCGGGTGGGTCTGGAACGAACGGGTAGTCGATTGCAGGCGGAACGAACCGCCGCCGGGCGGGAACTCAGCCCGCCTTGAACCGCGCCAGCGCCTTGCGCAGGCGGACGAAGCCTTCGGCCACGTCGGCATCGGCGATGTTCAGCGCCGGCACGAAGCGCAGCACGTCGGGACCGGCGTTGAGCAGCAACACGCCGTGCGCGGCGGCGACGTCGAGGATCGCCGCGGCCTTGCCGGCGTATCCGGGCTTGAGCACCGCGCCGAGCATCAGGCCGCGGCCGCGCACTTCGCAGAACAGGTCGAGTTCGGCATCGATCGCGGCGAGCGCGTCGCGGAATGCCTGCGCCTGTTTGTGCACGTTGGCGACGACTTCGGGCGATTGCAATTTCCTCAGCGCCGCACGCGCCACCGCTGCGCCCAGCGGATTGCCGCCGAAAGTGGTGCCGTGCGCGCCGACGTACATCACGTCCGCCAGCTTCGGCCCGCTCAGCATCGCGCCGATCGGGAAGCCGCCGCCGAGCGCCTTGGCCAGGGTCACGATGTCCGGCGTCACTTCGTCCTGCCAATGCGCGAACAGCGTGCCGCTGCGGCCCATCCCGGACTGGATTTCATCGAGCATCAGCAGCGCGTCGTGCACATCGCACAGTTCGCGCACGCCGCGCAGGAAACCCGGCGCGGCCGGCAGCACCCCGCCCTCGCCCTGCACCGGTTCGAGCAGCACCGCGCAGACGTCGCCAGCGGCCATCGCTTCGCGCAACGCTTCGAGGTCGTTGAATTCGCAATAACGGAAACCCGCCGGCAGCGGTTCGTAACCGGCCTGGTATTTCGGCTGCGCAGTCGCCGCCAGCGCGCCCATCGTGCGCCCGTGGAAACTGCCCTTGAAGGTGACGATCACGCGCTTGTCCGCGTCGCGTCCATGCTTGCTCGCCCACTTGCGCGCCAGCTTGATCGCCGCTTCGTTGGCCTCGGCGCCGGAATTGCTGAAGAACACGTGGGTGGCGAACTTCGACGCGCCCACCAGTTCCTGCGCCAGCAGCAGCGGCGGCTCGCTGTGGAAGACGTTGCTGTGGTGCCAGATCTTGTTCGCCTGGGTCACCAGCGCTTCGACCAGATCCGGATCGCTGTGGCCGAGGCCGCACACCGCGATGCCGGCGGCGAAATCGACGTACTCGTTGCCGTCGGTATCCCAGAGGCGCGCGCCGATGCCGCGCTCGATCACCATCCGTCGCTGCGCGTACACCGGCATGTAGAAGTCGTCGGCGAGGGCGAGCAGTTCGGCGGCTTTGGACGGGGACGGCGACATGGCGTATTGACCGGGACAGGAACCGCGATTTTACAGGAACCGCCGCAGCCTACAGAAACAGATCCGGCAGCAACGGCTGCGAAGGATCGACCGCATAGGCGGACAAGTCGCTGACGCCGGCTTCGGCGAGCACCTCGTCGTCGATGAAGAAATGGCCGTTGCACGTCTTCGCATCGCGCACCAGCACCGCGTGCGCGGCGTCGGCCATGATCCCGGGACTGCGCCCGTTCGCCAGCGCCACGCCGGGAATCATGCTCAACGCATCGGTCGAAATCAGCGTGCGCGGCCACAGCGCGTTGACGCCGACGCCTTGCGGCCCGAATTCCGCGGCCAGTCCGAGGGTGACGAAACTCATGCCCATCTTCGCCAGCGTGTAGCCGGTGTGCGGCGCCCACCATTTCGGGTCGAGGCTCGGCGGCGGCGCCAGCGTGAGGATGTGCGGGTTCGGCGCATCCAGCAGGTGCGGCAAACAGGCCTGGGCGCACAGGAACGAACCGCGCGAATTGACCTGTTGCATCAGGTCGAAGCGCTTCATCGGCGTGTCCAGCACGCCGCGCAGCCAGATCGCGCTGGCATTGTTGACGAGGATGTCGATGCCGCCGAACGCGTCGACCGCCGCCGCGACCGCGGCTTTCACCTGATCCTCTTCGCGGATGTCGCACTTCAGCGCCAGCGCCTGGCCACCGGCGTCCTGCACGGCTTTCGCGGCGCTGTGGATGGTGCCGGGCAGCTTCGGGTTCGGCACCTCGCTTTTCGCGGCGATCACGATGTTGGCGCCATCGCGCGCGGCGCGCAGCGCGATCGCCAAGCCGATGCCGCGCGACGCACCGGTGATGAACAGCGTCTTGCCCTGCAATGAATTCATGGCTTCGGTCCTCGTCCTTCGTTGTCTTGCCAATGCAGCACTTCGCGGGTGACGAAGCGATACGCCTTCTTGCCGGTGGCGAACCACAGATTGCGCAGCCACGAGCGCTTCTTCAACACGCGCAATTCCACCGGCGTGAGCAGTTCGCGGCAATACATGCGCTTGTGCTTGAGCAGGTGGCGCAGGTCCTCGCGCGCGAGCAGGCGCAACATCCGCGAGCGCGGCACGTGCGCGGTGGCCAGCTGGAAATCGATCAGCGCCGGGCGGCCGTCGTCGAGCACCAGCCAGTTCGCTTCCTTCGCCAAGTCGTTGTGGGCGATGCCGTGCGCGTGGACCTCGCGCAGCAGTCGCCGCGCGGCGCGGAAATACGCGACGTCGCCACGCGGCGGGCGCTGGTACATCGCGGCACCGGCCATGTAGCTGCGGTCGAGCACGCGGCCATCCCAGCGCAGCAGTTGCGGCACGTCGCGCTGGCCTTGCAGCAAATGCAGCGCGCGCGCTTCGCGCCGCGCCAGCCAGCGCGCCGGCAGCCGCAGCCACCACGGCGCGGCACGCAGGTCGCGACGCACGAAATCCCCGTGCCCGCCGCGCATCAGGGCGATGCGGCCGAAGCTGTCCGCTTTCAGCGCCGCGATTTCCACGGCGAAGGTCATGCGCTGGCGGTCGCGGTCGGCATTGGGCGATTCTAGCCGAGTGGCCGCGGTGAACGCGCAGGCGTCATCTTCGCCCACCTATAATCGGCAGATGATTTCGTCATGGGTCAACGGCCTGCTGGCCTGGATCGGCACGCATCCCTACGCGGCGGGCGCGGTGATCTTCCTGGTCGCGTTCTGCGATGCGCTGGTCGTGCTCGGCATGATCGTGCCGGTGATCCCGCTGCTGATCCCGGTCGGCCTGCTGATCGGCATGGGCCGGCTGTCCGGCCCGTACGCGCTGGCCTGCGCGGCGCTCGGCGCGTTCTGCGGCGACGGCTTCAGCTATGCGGTCGGGCGCCATTTCAGCCAGCGCCTGTATGCGATGTGGCCGTTCAACCGGTACCCGCAACTGCTCGAACGCGGCGAGAAGCAGTTCAAGCGCAACGCGGTGAAAAGCGTGATCGTCGCCCGCTACGTCGGCCCGATCCGCCCGTTCGTCCCCGCCGTCGCCGGCATGCTGCAGATGCCGTTGCGCAAATACCTGCCGGCCAGCGTGTTCGCCGCGATCACCTGGGCGGCGGCGTTCCTTGCCCCGGGCTGGGCGCTGGGCACCGCCTACGACGCCATCGCCGCGATCGCCGGAAAGCTGGCGCTGGTCGTCGGCCTGCTGTTGCTGGCGCTGGTGCTGGCGTGGTCGATCGTGTGGTTCGCGTACCGCTGGCTGTCCGCGCATGCCGACAACCTGACCGCGCGCGTGCTCGACTGGTCGCACGCGCATCCGTTGTTCGGCCGCTATTCCGAAGCGCTGTTCGACCCGAAGCGGCGCGAATCGGTGTCGCTGGCCCTGCTCGCCCTGCTGCTGATCGTCATCGCCTGCGCCTGCTTCGCCTTCCTCGCCTACGTGATCGGCAGCGGCGGCCTGCTCGGCACCGACATCGCGGTCAACGAACTGATGCACGGCCTGCGCAACCCGCTGGCCGATGCGCCGCTGGCCGCGCTGGCCGCGCTCGGCGACTGGCAGGTGCTGGTGCCGGCCTGCGCGCTGGTGCTGCTGTACCTGCTGTGGCGCCGGCGCTGGCTGGCGGCGTGGCACTGGCTGGCCGCGCTCGCGTTCGGGCTGGCGCTGACCAGCGCGCTCGGTGCCCTGATCGCCATCCCGAAACCGCCGCTGGCCGGCAGCGGTTTCAGCTTCCCGTCGCTGCCGGTGACGATGGTGACCGTCGCGTTCGGCTTCTTCGCCGTGCTGATCGGACGCGAACTGCCCGGGCGCCGGCGCATCTGGCCGTACATGCTCGCCGGCCTCGCCGTCACCCTCACCGGCTTCGCCCGCCTGTACCTCGGCGCGCACTGGCTCAGCGACGTGGTCGGCGGCGTGCTGGTCGGCGCGGTGTGGCTGCTGGTGCTCGGCGTCGCCTACCGCCGGCGCGTGCAAGGCGCGATGTGGATGAAGCCACAGGCGTGGCTGTTCTACGGCACGTTCGCGCTGGCCGCGCTGTGGCACGCGCCGCGCAGCGTCGACGACACCCTGAAGCGCTTCGACCCGCCGCAGGTGTTCGACACGACTGCGGCGGCGGCCTGGTGGAACGACGGCTGGCGCTACCTGCCCGCGCACCGCGGCGAACTGGCGAACACGCAGCGCTGGCCGCTGGACGTGCAATACGCCGGCGACCTGCCGACCCTGCAACGCGCGCTGGAAGCGCATGGCTGGCGCGTGCAGCAACGCGCCGGCTGGGTACAGGCGTTGCAACTGCTCAACCTGCGCCTGCCCGACGAGCAGCAACCGGTGCTGCCGGCGAGCTTCGACACCCGCGCCGAAAGCCTGCTGATGCTCCACGCCGGCGACCGGCCCGGCGAGCAATACGCGCTGCGCCTGTGGCGTGCACCGCTGACCCTGCACGCCGCGGCGACGCATGACCAGGCGCTATGGATCGGCAGCGCACAGGAACTGCACTACCACGCGTTCTTCGGCCTGATCGGCGCGTGGAAGACGCAGCCGCAAGACGCCGACGCGGCGTTGGCCGTCGTCACCGCGTCACTGGCAGGCCTGCCGCAGCGGACCGAAGCGCATCCGGATTCGACAGCGCCGGTGCTGCGGGTGAAAGCCTTGTAGAACAGCATCCCCGCTGCGGCGCTTTTTTGCATGAAGGCCAATCGCGGCAGGAATCCACTCCTGCGACACGCAAGGCGGGGGTCAACCGATCAGCGCCAGCAGCTTGTCCAGGCGCTTGTGCACGTCGTCTTCCTGCAACACGTCGAGCCGCTGCGCGTTGTCCATCGGCAGCAGTTCGGCGAGGCGCCAGCCGACCCACGCCGCGTTGTCCATCTCGTGCTGCGAGAACGCCGCGCCCTGCACGTCGATCTGTTCGAGGATTTTCTGCAACACGATCGCCAGCACCGCGTGCTCCGGGTGCAGTTCGTCGTCGCTGTCCGCCTCGCGCCACTCGATCTCGCCGACCACCATGCCGTTGTCGCGCACGCGGGTTTTCTGCACGCGGAAGCGGCGCTTGCCGCGCAGGCGCAGATGCAGCAGGCCGTCGGGACCGGTGTCGAAGTCCTCGATTACTGCTTCGCAACCGAACGCAGCAGGCGTGGCCACGTCACCGACTTCATTGCCTTCGAGGATCAGGCATACGCCGAAGGTGGAGCCACTGCGCCCGCAATCGCGCACCAAATCGAGATAGCGCCGCTCGAATACGCGCAATTGCAGCGCCGCTCCAGGCAGCAGGACGGTGTTGAGTGGAAACAGCGGAAGCGTTTCGTTCGTCATCAATTCCGGAGCCTTGCGCACCAAAAATTTCAGCCCTTCAACGCCGCAAGGAACTTGCGCGGCGCGCCGTCGAAGCCGCCGTTGGACATGAAGACGACGTGGTCGCCGGATTTCACGATCGACTTCAGCGACGCGATCAACTCGTCGGTGTTCGGCACCGCATGCGCGTCGCCACGAATCGCCGCGACGACTTTTGCCGCATCCCATGGCAATTCAGGCCGCGCGAGGAACACCACCGCATCCGCATCGTCCAGCGACGGCGCCAGCGCATCGGCATGCGCGCCGAGCCGCATCGAATTGCTGCGCGGCTCCATCGCAACAACAATTCGCGCCTTGCCGACCTTCGCGCGCAAGCCGTGCAGGGTGGTGCGGATCGCGGTCGGATGGTGGGCGAAATCGTCGTAGACGGTGATGCCGTTCGCTTCGCCGATCACTTCGAGCCGACGCTTGACGCTGCTGAAATTCGCCAGCACCGGGATCACTTTGGCAATATCCACGCCCACCGCATCGCACGCGGCCAGTGCGGCGGTCGCATTCAATACATTGTGATCGCCAAGCAGATGCCACTGTACCGTGCCGACTTCGGTGCCCTTGTGCAGCACGACGAACGAAGAACCATCGTCGGCCAGCTTGCGCGCGGCCCACTCGAATCTTTCGTCGAAGCCGAAGCGTTCGACCGGCGTCCAGCAGCCCATCGCCAGCACCTCATCCAGGGTCTTTTCGTGGCCGTTGACGATCAGGCGCCCACGCCGCGGCACGGTGCGCACCAGATGATGGAACTGGCGCTGGATCGCGGCCACGTCCGGGAAGATGTCGGCATGGTCGTATTCGAGGTTGTTGAGGATCGCCACCAGCGGCCGGTAGTGCACGAACTTGCTGCGCTTGTCGAAGAACGCGGTGTCGTATTCGTCCGCTTCGACCACGAACTCGCGGCCGGTGCCGAGCCGCGCGGACGCGCCGAAATCCTCGGCCACGCCACCGATCAGGAAGCCCGGCTCGCGCCCGGCGGCATCGAGCAGGAACGAGAGGATCGTCGTGGTCGTGGTCTTGCCGTGGGTGCCGGCGACCGCGAGCGTGTCGCGCCCCGGCAGCACGTTTTCGGCCAGCCACTGTGCGCCGCTGTTGTACTTGCGCCCGGAATCGAGCACCCACTCGACCGCTTCGTTGCCGCGCGAGAGCGCATTGCCGATGACGATTTCATCCGCGTCGGCGGAAATGTTCCCGGGCTTGTAGCCTTGCGCCAGCGCGATGCCGAGTTTTTCCAGCTGCGTGGACATCGGCGGATAGATCGCCTGGTCGCTGCCTTCGACCACGTGGCCCATTTCGCGCGCCAGCGCGGCGACGCCACCCATGAAGGTGCCGGCGATTCCGAGGATGTGGATTTTGCTCATGGCCGCATTTTCCATCATTTGCCGCAAATGAAAACGGGGCGCATGGCCCCGTTTTCCCCTCATCCGCCCCTTCGGGGCGCCTTCTCCCGCAAGCGGGAGAAGGAAAGCGAATCAGCCAACTGGCTTGCTCGCGTCGAGCGTTTCGATGATGCGGTTGAACACCGCGTCGAGTTCGCCGACGCCATCGACGCTCTGCAACTGGCCGCGCGAGGCGTAGAAATCGGCGACCGGCGCGGTCTGTTCGGCATAGACCTTCAAGCGGTCACGCACCACGTCCGGGTTGTCGTCCTTGCGGCCTTCGGCCTTGAAGCGGATTTCGGTGCGGGCGATGATCGCTTCGTTCGGCACGTCGAGCTTGACCACCGCTTCCAGCGGCTGGCCGATTTCGGCGAGCAGCGCGGTCAACGCCTCGGCCTGCTTCACGTTGCGCGGATAACCGTCGAGGATGAAGCCGTTGGCGACGTCGCCCTGCGACAGGCGTTCCTTGATGATGCCGAGCAGGATGTCGTCGGACACGAGCTGGCCGGCATCCATCACCGCCTTGGCCTGCAAGCCGATCGGCGTGCCGGCGGCCACCGCCGCGCGCAGCATGTCGCCGGTGGAGATGTGCGGCACCTGCAGGTAGTCCTTGAGGCGGGCCGCCTGCGTTCCCTTGCCCGAGCCGGGCGCGCCCAACAACACCAGTCGCATGGAGGTTTCCCCGTGTGGAATGTACGGGCAAAGTTTAACCCATCACTCCGCAAACGCGGAAACGCGCGCATTTGGCCTGCTTTTCGCCGGAAATCCGCGCACGCAATCAGCGAATCGGCACGTCGTACAGCACGTCCGGCTGCGGCGACATCTTGTAGGTGAAGTGCCACCACTCCATGTCGTAGTTGACGAAGCCGCGTTTGGCCATCGCGCCGAGCAGCAATTGGCGGTTGGCTTTCTGCGCAGGCGTGATGCGCGGATCGGCAGTGTTGGCCAGCGTGTCGAACAGATCGAAGCCGGTGCCGAAATCCAGCGGTGCGCATTTGCCGGCGACGCACTTGTCGATGCTCAAATCCGTGGTCGCGCCCTTGCTGTGACCGGAAACGGAGGCGATGTAATCCGGCACCAGTACGCGCTTGTCGAGATTCGGATAGTGCTCGGCCTTGGTCTTCGTGTCGCTCAAATCCTGCGCCCAACGCACGAAATCGGTGACGGCGCGCTGCGGACGATAGCAGTCGAAGACATGCAGCGCGTAGCCCTGCTTCTTCAGATCGTCCTGCACTTTCGCCAGTGCCTGCGCGGCCGGCTTCAGCAAGTAGCACTTCGGCGCTTCGTAGCCATCGACGCGACGGCCGACGAAGTTGTTGTCGCTGTAATAACGCATGTCGGTGACGATGCCTGGCGAATATTTCGCCACGTCGACCAGATCGGTCTGCGCAACCCCGGTGGCCGGAGACACCTGCGGCGGCTTCGGGCATTCGCCGGCCTTGTTGAAGTCGAGATCATGGAAGTCGTAGCTGAAATCCGCGTCCGGATCGACCAGCGACATCTTCATGTGCCCGTTTTCATCGCGATCGAGCCAGGCTTCGGCATCCACGCTCTTGTCGTCCCAATGCACCAGATGGCGCGCGCCGACCGTCATCACCTGCCCTGCCAGCAACAGCGACTTGGCAGAACGGAATTCGACGCGGCCGTTCGCCTCGCACACGTTCACGTCGCCGAACCACGGGTCGCGCCAGACGCCGAGCAAATCCTTCGCGTCGCCCGTGGTCGCGGCGACGCGGCTGGACGTGTCCGGCACGCGCGATGCCCGTGGCGCATTCGGCGCGGGCGCGCTTTCGACGGGCTGCTCGAGATCCTTCGCGTAGAACGCGACATCGACTTTCGCGCCCGGTGCGGTGAAGCGTTTGGTCAGTACCTCGCCGAGGGCGATGCGCGCGTTCTCGCCCTCGCCATTGGTGAGGATGACGATGCCGTCACGCTTTTCCGGCAGCAGGATCACCGAGGAATACATGCCCATCAGCGTGCCGGTGTGCGCGACCTTCCATTGGCCGTCGACGTCGCTCAGGCGCCAACCGTAGCCGTAACCGTAGAAATGGGTGTTATCCCACTTGCGCAAAATCGGCGAAATCGGCATCGGCATCTGGATGCTCCACAGCGCATGGCGTTGCGCGTCGCTGACCCAGTGGTTGCCCGGGTCGAGCCACATCCTTTCCCACTTGAGCATGTCATTCACGCTGCAACGGATGCCACCGGCGGAGGACGAAGTGATGTCGGGCACGAAATCGCCATCCTCGCGCACCGGCACGTTGCCGACCTTCGTGCGCATGTGCGGCACCGCGACATCGCCGACTTCCTTCGGATTCCACGCGCCGACCTGGCAACGCGACATGCCGAGCGGCCCGAACACTTCCTCGCGCACCAGTTGCGCATACGGCTTGCCGCCGGCGCGCGACGCGACTTCGCCGGCGATGACGTACATGCTGTTGTCGTAGGCGTACTTCGCGCGGAACTGCGACACCGGCTTGAGGTATTGCAGGCCGCGGATGATGTCCTCGCGGGTGAACCTGTTCGGCTCCGGCCAGAACATCAGGTCGCCGGCGCCGGCGCCGAGGCCGCTGTCGTGGATCAGCAGGTCGCGCACCTGCATGTTCTGGGTGACCCACGGGTCGTGCATCCTGAACTCGGGGATGTACTTGGTGACCGGGTCGTCCCACTTCAACTTGCCTTGATCGACAAGCCTTGCCAACACCCCCGTCGTCATCGCTTTCGTGTTGGAAGCGATCTTGAACAGCGTGTCGGCGTCGATTTCTTCGCCCGTGCCGGCTTCGCGTTCGCCGAGGGTTTTCACGTAGACGACTTCACCATTCTCGATCACGCCGACCGCCAGGCCAGGCAAATGGAAATGATCGAACGTGTCCTGCAGGTCCTTGTCGAATTGCGCCTTTTCGTTCGCGGTCAGCGCGGCGGCATTGGCGAAGGGCAGCAACAGGGCGCAGGACAGCAGCAGTCGTTTCATCGTCGTGGTTCCGGTTCGGGTCGCGCGCAGCATAAGGAAAAACGCCGCCGCGATGGCTTGCGGCGGCGTTTCCATGCATCGCCTCAAATGACCCGCATCAGAAATCGATGTCGAGGTTGGCGTAGAACGCGCGGCCGATCACGCCGTAGATCGGCTGGTAGCCGGGATACGGATAGGTGTTCTTGGTCGCGTCGTACGGGCCGTGGTTGTTGGTCAGGTTGGTCACGTCCACGCTGATGCTGATGCCCGGCATGATCTGCTTGCTGAGCGAGCCGTTCCACTGCACGTACGGCGCCAGCTTGGCGGTGGCGTAGTAGTTCCAGCGCGGGCCGTCGCGGAAGCCGTACAGGCTTGCGTTCCAACTGCCCTTGTTCCAGCCGATGGTCCAGTTGCTGCGCTCGGCGAAGGCCACGCGCGAAGTCCACATCATCGCGCTGTCCCACGGATCGCCGGCGACGGTGCGCTCCTTGTAATCGAGCACGTGGGTGTAGCCGGCGGTGACATGGAAGTTGCCGAGCGCATCCCAGCTCCAGTTGTACTTCGCGCTGGCGTCGTAGCCGTCGGTCACCACGCTGGACTGGTTGATCGCGCCTTCGGTGAAGGAAACCAGGTCGCCGTTGGCATCGCGCTGCACGTAGCCTTCATACACCGCGCACTTGCCGGAACCGGAATCCACCGGCGTGCCGTTGACCATCGAGCCCATCAGGCAGTCGGCATCGTCGCTGAGGATGCCCGAATCCAGGTAGACCGACTTGTTGTTCAACTCGATCCGCCAATAGTCGGCGCTGATCGAGAAATTCTTGAACGCGTCCCAGACGAAGCCGTAGCCGTCGCTCTTCGCGGTTTCCGCCTTCAGTTCGGTGTTGTTGCCCGACTGCGTGTACCAGAAGCTGCGCGAATACTGGCTGCCCGCGCCATAGCACGCGGCGTAGCCGGCGCCGCCGGTATCGGTCAAATCCAGGCCATCGCGGCGGCAGGCGTACTCATCGGTGAACGTGCCGTATTGCGACACCGGCGCGCCGTAGACCCACATGATGTTGGGCGCGAGGAAGCTGGTCTGGTGACTGGCGCGCAGCAGCAGGTTCGAGAACGGACGGATTTCCAGACCGGCCTGCCAGGTCGCGTTGCCACCGATGTTGGAGATGTCGTCGTACTTGTCATAGCGGCCGGCCAGGCTCAGGGTCAGCCACTTGTAGAACGGCAGGTTGAATTCGAGGCCGGTGCCGACGCGGTCGCGCGAACCGCCGCCGGCGACCGCGCTGTAGTTGAAGAAACGGTCGTCGCCGGTGTAGTCGTACACCGCACGCTCGTCCGGATCGAGCTGGTAGTGCGCATGCGAGGCTTCGGCGACGAAGGCGAACTGCGCGTCGCCGCCGGGCAGCTTGAACAACGGGCCGCTGACGGTGAACTGCGCCTGCGAGGTCATCGACAGGCTGTGGCTGTCGGCGTTGCCGGTGAGCGAGTTGAACACGTCGGCGGTGATCGGCTCGCCGAACATGCGCTGGTAGTTCATCTCGCGGATCGGCACGCCGTTGTAGCGGGTGTTGTTGGGGTCGTCGACGTAGCCGAGGATCGGGCCGTAGAAGTAATCCTGCACGTTCTTGGCGATCAGCGCGCGCCAGCGCTGGTCGAGCTCGTCGCGCGACAGCGAGACGCTGGCATCCCAGTCGAACTTGCCGAACCACGTGCCGCGCACGCCGACATTGGCATTGAGCGCGGTTTCGTCCCACACCTGGGTCGGCTGGTAGCCGATGGCGTCGAAGGTCATCGCGCGCTGCAGGGTGGACACCATGCCGAAGTTCGGGTCGTACACCTGGTTGCTCGAATAGCCGCCGGACAGCAGGTTGAACGAGGTGTACTTGGAGCTTTCGTCCTTGGACTTCATCACCAGCAACTGGCCGTAGCCTTCGGTGTCGTCGGTGAACTTGAAGTTGCCGGCGATGTAGCCGGAAAGCTTGTTGAACTTGTTCGACAGCGTGGCGTTGTTGTAGTAGTCGAACGCGCCGCAACGCTCCGGATTGGGCTGGGTACCGGTCGAGTAGTACGGCGAGAACCCCGGGTCCGCGTGCGAACAGTCGTAGTTGATCGCATCCAGCGTGGTCTGGTCGGCGTACCCGTCCGCACCGGCGGTGTACGGGATCATGTTGCCGCTGGAATCCAGCCAGTACACGTTGGCCGGGTTCACCGTGCCGGCGGCGATGGCACTGCCGGAACCGTCCTTGGCGGTATTGCCGGCCAGCGCAGTGCCGCCGTTGACGAAGATCAAACCCTGGTACGGCGCGGTCGGCTTGTCCGGATTGGCCTTGTTGTAGGCCAGGTTCTTGTAGCTCAGGTAATCGCGCTCTTTCGCGTACAAGGGCTGGCGGTTCAGGTATTCGGCCGCGTAGGTGATGCTGCCGCGCTCGAACGTATGGCCGCCGCCGTATTGCAGGTCCCAGCTCTGGCCGCCGCCATCGCTGGTGGCGCCGCCGCGGACGCGCACGTGATTGCCGTCCCAGCCTTCCTTGGTGATGATGTTGACCACGCCGGCCACGGCGTCGGAACCGTAGATCGCCGAGGCGCCGCCGTTCAACACCTCGACCCGCGCGACCGCCGACAGCGGAATGCTGCCGATGCTGATGCCGGTGGTGCCGGCGCCGGAGTTCGAGGCGTAGTCGGCCATGCGCTTGCCGTTGAGCAGGATCAGCTGGTAGCCGACGCCAAGGCCGCGCAGGTTGAGGTATTCGCCGTCCGGCGCGCTGTTGCCGACGTTGAATTCGCCGTCGACGACGTCGCCGGTGTACTGGGTCAGGGTCTGCAGCGCTTCGGCCAGGGTTTGATAGCCCTCTTTCTTGATGTCGTCGGCGGTGATGACGGTGATCGGCACCGGGCCTTCGATTTGCGCGCGCTTGATGTGCGAACCGGTGACTTCGACCTTGTCCAGCGTCGCATCGACCTTCTTCTTCGTGCCCTGTGCATCGAGCGCGGCGGCCTGGTCGGTGCTGCTGGTGGTCGCGTCCTGGGCGAAGGCGGCGGCCGGAACGGCCATGCCGATGAGGATGGCCGCAGCCAGGCGGCTGCGACGGCGGTAGTTGCGAGCAGTCATTACGGTCTCTCTCCCCGTAGTGGTTGTTGCGTTGGCGGATGGGTGGCGTGTTGCGGTATTGCGATACCTGTGGAGCGATCGATGTGGAGCAATAAGGTGGAAGCAGGCCGCGGACGGGTGCGGCCTACTCCCGCGCCGGCGTCGCGGGCACAGGGGGAGCCTGCGGCGACGGAGTTTGCAGTGCCGGCGGCGCCGGCGAATCCGGTTGTGGTTCGGCCTGTTGCCGCCTGTCCGGCTCCGACACGCTTTCGTGCGGGTTGGGCACGTAGGCCGGCGGCTTGGTCAGCGCGTACAGGATCTTCAAATCTTCCGGCTCGAACTCGATGCCTTCGCTCTGGATGCCGCGGAAATGGTGGCGGAAGCTGCGCAGCGCGCCTTCGCGGTCGGCGACGTTGTAACCGAGTGCTTCCATCGCCAGCCAGCCGTCGAAGCCCGACGGCGGGTCGCCGGCGGCCGCGTCCGGCCAGATGCCGAAGCCGGCGTCGTACAACCGCTTCCACGGGAACAGCGCGCCCGGATCGATCTTGCGGCCCGGGGCGAGATCCTCGTGGCCGATCACGCTGCGGCGCGGGATGTGGTTGCGTTTGCAGATGTCGCCGAGCAGCGCGACCAGCGCTTCGATCTGCACGTCGGGGAACGCATCGTAGCCGCTGTTGTCCAGCTCGATGCCGATGCTCGACGCGTTGAGGTTGCTCATCGCGCCCCAGCGCCCGCCGCCGGCGTGCCACGCGGCCTTGTTGTCCTTGACGAGTTGGTAGATCTTGCCGTCGCGGCCGACCAGGTATTGCACGCCGACCGGCCCGCCGTTGTTGCGCGTGCGCAGCGTGTGCAGGCTCTTTTCCGCCGATTCCTCGGTGGTGTAGTGGATGACCACGATCTGCGGGTTGCGCTCGCTGTAGTTCTTCGACGGCACCCACTTGGCCAGCGGGCTGCGGTGCGCGGACGTGGCGCAGGCAGACAGCAGCGATATCGCTGCGGCGAACAGTGCGACACGAACGAGCCTGGACGGTTTCCCCTGCATAGCCTGATTCACACCTGCCTCGTGATGACGGCTTACCTATAACATGACCTTAACCAGTGTTCAATAATTTATTCCAACATGTCATGATATTTGGAATAAATATTCCTTCCGTATCGTTCGCAACGAAATCCACGGCCTTCCATGCGCGCCACCCTCCTGACTTTCCTGCTGCTGGTTCCGTTTGCAGTCCCTGCCGGCGAACCGCCGTCCACCGACACCGGCGTGCTCGGCGTCCGCGTCGAGCAGCTCGCGGCGCCGTACTGGACGCAGCGGCTCAGGCACGGCGACAAGCCGATCCTCGCGCCCGCCGAAATCGCCGCGCAGAACGTCCGGCTGTTCGCCCTTGATCCATCGATGCACGACCTGTCGAAGTTGCCGGCCAGCCTCGACGGCGCCGACGTGCGCAAGGCCGTCGCCGATTACCGGAACGTCTACGACGGCCATCGCGCGCTGTACGCAGAAACCGGCAAGGCGCTGGACATGGCCACGCTGAAACGGGACACCGACGCGAGCTTGGATCTCGATGCGATCGCGCAAGACGTGACGCCGCGCTTCGGCCTGATCGTCAAGCGCGCCGAACTACGAGGCGTGCCGACCCCGTTGCGCGTCTTCAGCAGCGACGACGACCACGACATCGACCGCTTCGCCGAAACCGCGCTGTTCCCCGGCACGCCGGTCGCGGTGGTGCACGAAAGCGCGGACAAGCAATGGTTCTTCGTGATCGCGCCGAACTACGAGGCGTGGGTGCGCAAGGAATTCGTCGCGCTGGGTTCGCGCGATGACGTGCTGGACTACGGCAAGGCCGCCAGGCACGTCGTCGTGCTCGGCGCCAAGGTGCGCACGACCTTCACGCCGGAAGCGCCGCGCGTGTCCGATCTGCAACTGGACATGGGCCTGAAGCTGCCGATTCTCGACGTGCCGCCGCGCGAGGACGTCAACGGCGAGAACCCGTATGCGAGCTTCGTGGTGCAACTGCCGGTGCGCAACGCCGACGGCACGCTCGCCTTCGCGCCGGCCTTGATCCCGCGCAGCGCCCACGTCGCCGATGATTACCTGCCGCTGACCCGGGCGAACCTCGTCAGGCAGGCCTTCAAGTTCCTCGGCGAACGCTACGGCTGGGCGCACACCTACGGAACGCGCGATTGCAGCGGCTTCGCCTCCGAGGTCTATCGCAGCTTCGGCGTGCTGCTGCCGCGCAATACCAGCGCGCAGGCGGTCAGCCCGGCGCTCAACCGGCTTGAAGTGGAGAAGGACGTGCCGCGCGCGCAACGCCTCGAACTGCTGAAGCGGACGCAGCCCGGCGACCTGATCTACATCCCCGGCCACGTGATGCTGGTGATCGGCCACGACGGCGGCAACACCTGGATCATCAACGACGTCGCCGGCGCCTCGTGGCTTGATGCGAACGGCGAACGCCTGCATGCGCACCTCAACGGCGTCGCGGTCGAGCCGCTGGAACCGCTGCTCGCCGGCCACGACGGGATCTTCGCGGACATCATCACCAACATCCAAAGAATCCGATAATCCGCTTTATGAAAATAACCGACATCAAGCTGGGCATGCTGCGCGTACCGCTGAAAACCCCGTTCAAGACCGCACTGCGCAGCGTCGATGCGATCGAGGACATCATCGTGTTGATCGAGACCGACAGCGGCCACGTCGGCTACGGCGAGGTACCGCAAACCGCGGTGATCACCGGCGACACCCACGGCAGCATCGTTTTCGCGATCGACAGGATCATCAAGCCGCGCCTGCTCGGCATGGACGTCGCCGACCTCAACGGCATCGTGCGCAGCATCCAGGCCAGCATGGAACACAACACCAGCCCGAAGGCCGGCGTGGAAATCGCGGTCTACGACCTGTGGGCGCAGCTCTACAACGCGCCGCTGTACAAGATGCTCGGCGGCGGCGACCCGGTGATCGACACCAACATCACCATCAGCGTCGATTACATCGACAAGATGGTCGGCGATTCGATCAGCGCGGTGGAACGCGGCTTCGAGACGCTCAAGATCAAGGTCGGCAAGGACATGGGCCTGGACATCGAGCGGGTCAAGGCGATCCACGCCGCGGTCGACGGCCGCGCCTTGCTGCGCCTCGACGCGAACCAGGGCTGGACGCCGAAGGAAGCGGTGTACGCGATGAACAAGCTGGAGGACGCTGGCGTTGCGCTGGAACTGCTGGAACAGCCGGTCAAGGGCAGCGACGTGGCCGGGCTGAAATACGTCAGCGACCGCGTGCTGACGCCGGTGATGGCCGACGAAAGCGCGTTCGGGGTGATCGACGTGATCGAACTGCTGCAGATGCGCGCGGCCGACATCATCAACATCAAGCTGATGAAGTGCGGCGGCATCTCCAACGCGATCAGGATCGCCGACATCAGCGCGTCCTACGGCATCGAGTGCATGATCGGCTGCATGCTCGAATCCAGCATTTCCGTCGCCGCCGGCGCGCACCTCGGCGTGGCGAAGCGCAGCACGATCACCAAGGCCGACCTCGATGGGCCGTCCTTGAGCGCCTACGATCCGGTCGATGGCAACGTCACCTTCAACGAAGCCGAAATCAGCATCGGCGACGCACCGGGGCTGGGCATCCGCGCGATCCGCGGCCTCGAAATGATCGAGGTCGGCTGACATGCCCTGGGGCGAAGCCGACCGCACCCTTTCGCCGCTGGTGCGCATCCGCGCCGAGCGCGAGCAGATGTCGGCGATCGAGCGCCGCATCGGTGACTTCATCCTCGAAAACGCCGCGCTGCTGCGCGACTACTCCTCGCAGCAACTGGCCGCGGCGCTGGAAGTGTCGCAATCCTCGGTGGTGAAGTTCAGCCAGAAGCTCGGCTTCAAGGGTTATCCCGACCTCAAGTTCTCGATCGGCGAAGCGCTGGCCCGCGGCACCGCGGCGCAACCGGCGGCGAGCATGGACGTCGGTGCGCACGCCGACGACTACGCGCGCCTGCACGAGGAATTGCGCCAGGCGCGGCTGTCCACCGAAGAGGAAACCCGCCACCTCAATCCACGCGAACGCATCGAGGCCATCGTCGAACTGGTCGACAGCGCGAACCGCGTGTACGTCTGCGGCACCGGCGACGACGGCATCTTCGCCCGCGAATGCGCGATGCGGCTGTCACTGCTCGGCCTTCCGGTGACCTCGCAGGCCGACCCGATCCTGATGCTCACCGCGATTTCGCCGGCGCAAAAAGGCGACGTGCTGCTGATGTTCTCCGAGTTCGGCAAGCTGCCGGTGCTGTCGCAGGTCAGCCGCCAGTTCCAGGACGCCGGCGGCAAGGTCGTCGCCTTCACCCGCCACGGTTCCAATCCGCTGCGCGCGCATGCCGATGCGGCGCTGGGCGTGTCGGCGCGGCATCCTTCGCCGCTGATCGAGCCGCTGCTGTATCGCGCCGGGCTGGATTACCTGCTGGACTTCCTGTTCGTGCTGCTCGCGCAGCGCGACGAGCGCCAGCGCCTGCTGGCCACCAATCTCGAACGCATCCGCAACCTGCTCGAAACCTGACGAGGTCACGCGCCATGAAAACCGCCCTGCAAGGTCTTTTCGCGCTCGCACTGCTGTCGTTGCCCGGCTTCGCCGCGAACGCGGCGGACGCGCTGCCGTGGGACGGATCGACGCAACTGGTGCTGGTCGTCACCGACGGCTGGGACGGCACCCAAGGCACGCTGCAGCGTTTCGACCGCGCGCACGGCAAATGGAAAGCCGTTGCGGATCCCGCGCCGGTCGCGGTCGGCAAGAACGGAGCGGCGTGGGGCTACGGATTGAATCCGCGGCAAGATCCGCTTCAGGACGATGCACCGCAAAAGCGCGAAGGCGACAACCGCGCGCCGGCCGGCGTGTTCGACCTCGGCACCGCGTTCGGCTACGCGCCGCATGCGGACACCGGGATGCCGTACCTCGCCACCGACGCGGACGACTGGTGCATCGACGTCGAGGCTTCGCCGCTCTACAACAACTTGGTCAACGCAAGGAAAGTCGGCGCCAACGCGGTGAAAGGTTCCAGCGAGCCGATGCGCCGCGACCTGCACGCCGATGGCGACCAGCGTTATCGCGAAGGCCTGGTGATCGAGAACAATCCGCGCAACACTCCCAGCAAGGGCAGTTGCATCTTCGCGCACCTGTGGAAGGCGCCGGGCGAACCGACCGCCGGCTGCACCGCGATGGCGCCGGCGACGATGGACGCCATGCTCGCGTGGCTCGACCCGAAGAAGCATCCGGTGTTCGTGCTGCTGCCGCGCGCCGAATACGCGAGGCTCAAAACCGATTGGCATTTGCCGTAAGCGCGGGCGCACGGCAACATCGCGCATTCCCTTCACCCGAGCCAACGCATGTCCTCGACCACCCGCGTCATCATCGGCCTCGTCCTCGGCGCGCTCGTCGGCCTCGCGCTGGCGTACTGGAATCCGCAACATGCCGCGGACGTCGCCGGCCTGATCCAGCCGATCGGCAAGCTGTGGCTCAACGCCTTGCAGATGACCGTGGTACCGCTGGTCGCCGCGCTGGTCGTGCTCGGCGTCAACAACGCCAGCGATGCGGCGGCAAGCGGTCGCATCGCGCGCGGCGCGCTGCTCGTGTTCGTGCTGCTGCTGCTCGCGGCGACCAGTTTCGCCGCCATCGTCGCGCCGCATCTGCTTGCGCTGTTGCCGCGCGACGAAGCCACGCTCGCCGCCTTCCGCGCCACGTTGCCGCCGGTGACGGCACCGACTGGCGGCACCGGCCTGTCGCAGGCGCTGGTCGCGATCATTCCCGCCAACGCGATCGCCGCGGCGGCGAACAGCGCGATGCTGCCGCTGGTGGCGTTCGCGCTGTTCTTCGGCTTCGCACTGACCAGGATCGAAACCGGGCGCCGCGCGAAGATGCTGGAATTCATCCAGACCATCGCCGACACGATGATCGTGATCGTGCGCTGGGTGCTGGCGGTCGCGCCGCTGGGCGTGTTCGCGCTGGTGCTGGCGGTGTGCGCGCAGGTCGGCGCCGGCGTGCTCGGCGCGCTGGCCGGCTACATCGCGGTGCAATGCATCATGTACGCCAGCGTCACCGTGATGTTGTACCTGGTCGCGCGCTTCTTCGGCGGCGAACCGTTCCGCCGCTTCGCCTCCGCAATCCTGCCGGCTCAGGTCGTCGCCGCCAGCACCTCGTCGTCATTGGCCTCGATGCCGGCGATGCTCGACGCGGCGCGCGAACGCCTCGGCTATCCGCTCGAAGTCGCATCCCTGGTGCTGCCGATGGCGGTGTCGCTGTTCCGCATCACCAGCCCGATCCAGTACATCGGCGTGGCCAGTTTCATCGCGTGGCTGTACGGCATCGACGTGCCGGCCTCGCACACCGCGGTCGCGGTGGTGCTGGCGGTGGTGATGAGCATGGGGTCCGTCGGCCTGCCCGGACAAGTGAGCTTCATGGCCACCAACCTGCCGGTCACCCATTCGCTCGGCCTGCCGCTGGAACCGCTCGGCATCCTGCTCTCGGTCGACACGATTCCCGACGTGCTGTGCACCGTCGGCAACGTCACCGGCGACTTGACCGCGACCGGCATCGTCGCCAAGCACAACGCCGCGTCAAGCCGGAGCGCCGGCTGATTTTTCCCGGCGCAGGCTGAAGAACAGCGTCGCGACCAGAATCGCCAGCAACACCAGCGAAGCGCCGCCGGTGCCGAGATCGAGGCCGCCTTTTGCGACCGGCTTGGTCAGCACGTCGCCGAAGGTCGCGCCGAACGGGCGGGTCAGCACGAACGCGAACCAGAACAACGCGACATGGCTGATGCGAGTGAAGCGATACAACATCAACACGACGAGCAAGGCGCCGGCGATCAACGCCGCGCCGCCGAGAAAACCGAGACCGGAATCGTCGGAAAGGAAATCGCCGAGCGCAGTGCCGAGCGTATTGGAAAACAGGATCGTCAGCCAATACAGGATTTCGGTGCGCCGCCGCGCGATGCGCTCCACCGACAGGTTGCGCTCGATCAGCCACCACAACAGCAGCATCGCGCACAGGCACGACACCAGCAGCGTCGCGCCCCGGGCGTAACCGAGCCCGAGCGTGCGATCCATGAAGTCCGACATCGTGGTGCCGGCGGTACTCGACGCCAGCATCACCGCCCAGAACAGCCACGGATGCAAGCGCGTGGACAACAACTGCCACAACAACAGCGCGGCAAAAATCGAAATCAGGAGCAGCGAACTGGCCGCGTAGCCGACGCCAAGCGTCATCGACAATTCGTCGCCCGCGGTTTCGCCCAGCGTGGTCGCGCAGATCTTCATCACCCAGAAGGCGACCCCGACCTGCACCACCTTGTTGGCCATCGCGACTGCGGAAATTCTCTTTTCACTCATGCCGGCGATGATTGCATTCTCCGCTTGCGATCGCACTTCGACCGACGCACCCGCAGGCGGCGAATCACGTCGTTGCCCGCCGGCAAGCGGCGAGCAGGTCGCGCGACTTGTCGTAGGCGTTCGTCTTGACGTCGAACAGGCCGAGCACCGACGGGAACAGGTTGTCCTGGCTGGCCGGCTGCGCGCTTTGCTTGCGCAGGCAGGATACGTCGAGGCGCTCGTCGCTCGCGAATTGCGGCGAGAACCACATCAGCATCGGCACGTGGAATTGCTGCGGCGGTGCGATCGCATACGGCATGCCATGCAGGTACAGGCCGTTTTCGCCGAGCGATTCGCCGTGGTCGGAGAGATAGATCAGTGCGGTGTCGTAAGCATCCACCTTGCGCAGTTCGGCGATGGCTTCGGCCAGCACGTGGTCGGTATAGAGGATCGCGTTGTCGTAGGCGTTGGCGATCTGCGCATTGCTGCACTGGCCCAGCTCCGGGTTCTCGCAGGCCGGCACGAAGCGCTTGAACTGCGGCGGGTAGCGGTCGAAATAACTCGGCCCGTGGTTGCCGAGCATGTGCAGGACGACGATGCGGTCCTTGCCGTCGTCCGCCGGCTTGTCGGTCAGGCCTTGCAGCAGGATTTCGTCGAGGCAGCGCTCGCCGCTGCAGAAGCGCGGGTCGTTCTCGTTGGTCAGCGACGTGAACTGCAAACCATCGCACACGCCCTTGCAGCCACTCTGGTTGTCGCGCCAGTCCACCTGCACGCCGACCCGCTGCAACACGTGCAGAAAAGATTGGTGCGCGCGGATTCTCTTCTCGTCGTAATCGTGGCGGCCCCACGGCGAGAACATGCACGGCACCGACACCTCGGTCGAAGTGCCGCAGGATTGCATGTCGGGGAAATTGACCACGTCGTCGATGCGCGCCAATTCCGGCGTGGTCTGCCGCGCATAGCCGTTCAAGCCCCAGTTCTGCGCGCGCACGGTTTCGCCGACCACCAGCACCAGCAGGCGCGGCTTGCCGCCCGCCGCGCGCGGCGACTGCGCGGCATCCTCGGCGATCGGCAACTTCGGCGCCTGCTTCCCCGGCGCCTGCACGTGCAGGACCCTGGCCAGCGAGAACAGGTAATTGCCCGGCGTGACCAGGTAACGCACCTCGCGCTGGTTGCGCGCCAGCGCGAACAGGCTCTTCATCGACAGCGCCGCGCCGGACGCGATCAGCAGCCACATCAGCAGCAGGAACCCGCCGCGGACCAGGAAGGCCTGCGGCTTCGAGCGCCGCACCAGCTTGATCCGCCACAGCAACAGCATCGGCAGCGCCGCGCACAGCAGCAGCGTGCGCAGCAAGGCGGTGGTGAACAGTTCGTGCGCCTCGCCCCAGTCGGTGTGCAGCACGTTGCGCAGCATGTCCGGGTCGAGATAGACGCCGTAGGCGTCCATGTAATGCACGGCGCAGGCGGTGGCGACGAACAGCACCGACAGCAGCGGCTTGGCCCAGCGCCGGCCGAGCACGAGGCCGAGCAGGAAGCCCTGCGCGCCGACCAGCAGCAGGAACAGCGAGATCGCCAGCCGCCATTGCGCGAAGCCGTGCGGCAGCACCACATGCCAGAACTTCAGGTTGCAGCACAGGGCGAAGAACACGCTGGTGCACAACGCGAGCGCTTCGATGGTGAACGCGGGACGCCAGTTGCGCAGGGCTTCCCAAGTGCCGCGCAGCGACAGCGGCAGGCGCGAAACGACGCTGTTCATTGCGCACCGCCTTGCGCGCCGGCTTGAACGAACCTGTCGCGCAACATCGACGCGTACAGGCCCAGCGCGATCAGCCAGCAAATCATCGCGGTCCACACGTCATGGGCAAGGAAATGTTCGCCGCGCAGTTGCTGGTTGAGGCCGAGCCCCAGGCCGAACGCGACGCCGATGCCCAGGCCGATCCAGCGCAGCTTCGGCCTGATCGCCGCGAACATGAAATACAGGCACAGCCACGCATAGCCGGCGCTGGCGTTGCCGGCGGGGAAGCAGCGCCCGCGCGCGGCATTCGGGTTGGCCTCGAACAGGCCGTGATAGAGGCGCTTGCCGCCGTATCGGATCAGGTCGTACGGGCAATCCATGTCGGTGCGCGCCTTCAGCGCCGCGATCAGCAGCACCGACAACGGCACCGCCAGCAACGCATAGCCCAGCGGACGCCGCCACGCGCGCAACCCTGCGGCGAAGAAACTGCCGATCCAGCCGAGCAAGGCGGCCAGCCACATCAGTGCGCTGGCATTCTTGCCGCCGTCGTGCAGCAGGTGGCGCGCGATCCACGCGTCCTGCCAGGTCCAGCGCCCGCCTTCCCACGCATACAGATGGTCGGCGATCCACAGGTCGCCTGCGCCACCGAACAGCCACGCCGACAGCAGCAGGAATGCCGGCAACGGCAGCCACAGATGCCACAGCCATCCATTGCCTCCGGTGCCGGAACGCGAGATGCCGGCGCGCGAGGGCCAGCCTGAAATCTGCAGGGACATGAACAACACGGCGCGAATTGAAGTGCGCGCATGTTCGGCAGCGCCGTGTCGGCGCACGGTCGCAATGGCATCGGAAAAACGTTGAAACCGGCGCTTTCGCGCATCGCGCTTCACGTTCCGTTGCAAAGCCCGTGCGGCAGATGAACCGCAACGCGAAACCAACGGATTTCCGACCTCGCTCCGACACCCGCGCACGGAGGCTGTAGGATTCCGCCACCGCAAGCATCCGTGACGTCGCCATGCGCCTGCTGGTCATCGAAGACAACAAGAACCTCGTCGCCAACCTGTTCGAGTATTTCGAGGCGCGCGGGCACACGCTCGACGCCGCGCCGGACGGCATCACCGGCCTGCACCTGGCCAGCACCCAGCATTACGACGCGCTGATCCTCGACTGGATGCTGCCGCGCCTGGACGGCCCGGAAGTGCTGCGCCGCCTGCGCATCGAATACGAACTGGACGTGCCGGTGATCATGCTCACCGCCAGGGACGAATTGCCGGACAAGTTGATCGGTTTCCACGCCGGCGCCGACGACTACCTGACCAAGCCCTTCGCCCTGCCCGAACTGGAAGTGCGCCTGCAGGCCCTGCAGGCACGCGCGCATGGCCGCCAGCGCACCCGCGCGCTGGAAGTCGGCGACCTCAAGCTCGACCTGGCCACGCTGGAAGTGACCCGCGGCGGACAATCGCTGCACATCTACCCGGCCTGCCGCAAGCTGCTGGAAGTGCTGATGCAGGCCAGTCCGGCGGCAGTGACCCGCGAACGCCTCGAATACGCGCTGTGGGGCGACGATCCGCCCGACGGCGACATGCTCCGCTCGCACATCTACGAACTGCGCCGCAGCGTCGACGGCCCGTTCGCGAGCAAGCTGATCCACACCCTGCCGCGCATCGGCTATCGCCTCGCCGTGTCCACCGCCGCCGCCAGCGATGCGCAGGACGTGCCGGAGTGAGCGCGCCGCAGCGCTTCAGCCTGCGCCGGCGCATCCTGCTGTGGATGCTCGCCTTCGCCGCGTTCGTCACCGTCGCGGTGATCTCGCAGGGCCTGGTGGTCAACGAATACGTCGAGCGCATCGTGTGGAAATCGCTGCTCACCGTCGAACTCGACCACTTCGTCCAGCGCATCCACGACGACCCGGCCTACAAGTGGGACGACACCGCCGGCTTCGTCGTCTACGTCGGCGCCGACGATCCCGACCTGCCGAAGGAACTGCGCGGGCTGTCGCCCGGCCTGCACGACGACATCAGCATCGGCGTCGATACCCACGTGGCGCTGGTCAAGGATTACGGCGACGTGCACTACACGATGGCGATGGACATCGAGCAATTCGACAAGGACGAGACCCGCTACGACGTGATGATCGTCGGCGCCGCGATCAACCTGCTGATCGTGCTCAGCGTGGCCCTGGCCTTCATCCTGCGCCACCTGCTGCAACCGCTGCGCCAGCTCGCCCAGCACGTCGGCGCGCTGCAGCCGCAGCAACGCGGCGAACACGTGCCGGTGGCGGCGAACGCGAGCGCGGAAATCACCGTGATCGCCGACGCGTTCAACGACTACCTGCAACGCACCGAGGAATTCGTGCAGCGCGAACGCAACTTCATCGACAGCGCCAGCCACGAACTGCGCACGCCGATCGGGGTGATCGCCGGGGCCAGCGAACTGGCGCTGGAGCAGCCCGGCGTGCCGCCGGCCGCGCACAACCAGATGCTGCGCGTGCACCAGGCCGCGCGCGAAGTCGAACAGCTGATCTCGCTGCTGCTGGTGCTGGCGAAGGACCCCAAGCGCCTGCTCGACAACAGCGACCGCCTCGCCCTCGAACACCTGCTGCCGGAAATCGTCGACGCGCACCGGCCACTCACCCGCGGCAAGGACCTGCAGCTTGCATTGGCGCCCCTGCCGCATTGCGAGATCGTCGCGCCGTTGCCGGTGGTGCACGTGGCCATCGGCAACCTGCTGCGCAACGCGATCGAGAACAGCGACAAGGGCACGGTGCGCATCCAGTTGCTCGACGACGCGACGATGGTCATCGACGATCCCGGCCACGGCATGTCGCCGGAGGAAATCAGCGAGCTCTACGCGCAGGTCGCGCGCAACGGCCGCGACGGCGGCGGCATCGGCCTCGACCTGATCTCGCGCCTGTGCGAACACCTCGGCTGGGAACTGACGTTCTCCGAAAACCCCGATGGCGGCACCCGTACCACCCTGCACCTGGCCACGCCGCGATGAAAAACGCCGGATTTCTCCGGCGTTTTCGCGCACATGTTTCGGATTGCGTCAGCGCCGCGGCTCGGCAAGGCCCTTGTCCGCTTCGCGCAGGCCGTACCAGATGCCGTTGAGGATGGCGAAGCTCGCCGCCAGGCCCACGCCCAGAATCCACGAGAAGTACCACATCGCATTTCTCCTTAGTTAGTACGCGTTGGGTGTCTGCGACACGCTGGCCTCGCCGACCTTGCCGCGCAGCACGCGGTATACCCAGATCGTGTAGAGCAGGATGATCGGCAGGAAGATGCACGTCGCGATCAGCATGATGAAAAGCGTCATGTGGCTGCTCGACGCGTCCCACAGGGTCAGGCTCGCGTTCGGGTCGAGCTTGCTCGGCAGCAGGAACGGGAACGCCGACACGCCTTCGGTCAGCAAGATCCCGGCGATGCCGAGTGCCGAGGCGATGAAGGCCAGCCCGGCCTTGCCCTTGCGCAATTGCAACGCGGCGACCAGCAGCGCGACGATCGCCAGCAGCGGGAAAACCCAGGTCCACGGCAGCGCGTGGTAGTTGTGCATCCACGCGCCGGCGGTTTTCGCCACCTGCTTGACCAGCGGATTCGACGGGCCGTTCGGGTCCTGCGTGCCGACGATGGAATAGCCGTCGAGGCCGAACGCCAGCCACAGGCCGGCGAGCACGAACAGCACGATGGTCGCAAGCGCGCCGATGCTGCCGATCCTGCGCGCGCGCTGCGCGATCGCGCCGTCGGTCTTCAGCGCCAGCATCGACGAACCGTGCGTCACCAGCATCGCCACGCTGACCAGCCCGCACAGCACCGCGAACGGATTGAGCAGGCCGAACAGGCCGCCTTCGTAGATCGGGCGCAGATCCGCGTCGTAACGGAACGGCACGCCGACCAGCACGTTGCCCATCGCCACGCCGAACACCAGCGCCGGCACAAAGCCCGCGACGAACAAGGCCCAGTCCCAGGTCGTGCGCCAGCGCGGGTCGGGCACCTTGCTGCGGAACTTGAAGCCGACCGGACGCAGGATCAGCGCCAGCAGGATCAGGCACATCGCCAGGTAAAAGCCGCTGAAGCTCAACGCGTACAGCAGCGGGAACGCGGCGAACACCGCGCCGCCGCCGAGGATCAGCCACACCTGGTTGCCTTCCCACACAGGTCCAATCACGTTCAGCACCACGCGGCGCTCGCCGTCGGTTTTCGCCACGAACGGCAATTGCGCGGCGACGCCGAGGTCGAAGCCGTCCATGATCGCGAAACCGATCAGCAGGATGCCGAGCAGCAGCCACCAGATGAAGCGCAGGGTCGAATAATCGAAGGGGATCATGCTTGCGTCCATGTCGTTCTCCTCAGGCCTTGGTCATCGTCGCGGCTTCGGTGATGCCGAAACCTTCGTTCAACGCACCGGCGATTTCGTCCGGGCCCTTCAGCACCAGCTTGCGCAGCAGGTAGATCTCGATCACCGCCAGCACCGAATACAGCAGGACGAAACCGATCAGCGAGATCAGCACGCTGGTCAAGGTCAATCCCGATGCGGCGTAGAAGGTCGGCAGCACGCCGTCGATGATCCACGGCTGGCGACCATATTCGGCGACGATCCAGCCGCACTCCGCGCCCACCCACGGCAGCAGCAAGCTGGCGAAGGCGAGCTTGAGGAACCAGCGGTGCCTGTCCAGCTTCTGCACGCTGGCCAGGTAGAACGCGAAGGCGAAGAAGGCGATGAAGTAGAAGCCGAGGCCGGCCATCACCCGGAAAATCCAGAACAGCGGCGCCACGTTCGGCACCGTGTCCCACGCGGCCTTCTTGATCTCGTCGGCGCTGGCGTTCTGCACGTCGGCGCGGTACTTCTTCAGCAGCAGCGCGTAGCCGAGGTCGGTGGACTTGGCATCGAAGTCGGCGCGCAGCGTCGCGTCCTTGTCGCCGCCGCGGATCTGCTGCAGGTCGGTGTACGCCTGCAGGCCGTTGCGGATGCGGTCTTCGTTGGCCGCGACCTGCTCGTTGATGCCGGGCATTTCGGTATCGAGCGAACGCGTGCCGATCAGGCCCATCACCCACGGGATGTGGATCGCCGCGTGGTTCTCGTGGGTCTGCTGGTTCGGGAACGCGATCAGGTTGAAGCCGGCCGGCGCCTTCTCGGTATCCCACATCGCCTCGATGCTGGCCAGCTTCATCTTCTGGTTCTCGCCGACGCTGTAGCCGCTTTCGTCGCCGAGCACGACCACGCTCAAGGCCGCGGCGAGGCCGAAGCTGGCGGCCACCGCCATCGAACGCTTGGCCAGCGCCTCGTGCTTGCCGCGCAGCAGGTAGAACGCGGAAATGGCGAACACGAACACCGCGCCCATCACGTAGCCGGCGCTCACCGTGTGCACGAACTTGGCCTGCGCGACCGGGTTGAAGATCACCGCGGCGAAGTCGGTCACTTCCATGCGCATCGTGTCCGGGTTGAACCGGGCGCCGACCGGATGCTGCATCCAGCCGTTGGCGACGAGGATCCACAGCGCCGAGAGGTTGGAACCGATCGCCACCAGCCACGTCACCACCAGGTGCTGCACCTTCGACAGCTTGTTCCAGCCGAAGAAGAACAGGCCGATGAAGGTGGCTTCGAGGAAGAACGCCATCAAGCCTTCGATCGCCAGCGGCGCACCGAAGATGTCGCCGACGTAATGGCTGTAGTAGCTCCAGTTGGTGCCGAACTGGAACTCCATCACGATGCCGGTGGCCACGCCCATCGCGAAGTTGATGCCGAACAGCGTGCCCCAGAACAGCACCATGCGCCGCCAGATGTCGCGGCCGGTCATCACGTACACGCTTTCCATGATCGCCAGCAGGAACGACAGGCCCAGGGTCAGCGGCACGAACAGGAAGTGGTAGAGCGCGGTCATCGCGAACTGCAACCGCGACAACTCGACGACGATTGAATCCGGCATGACGACAGTCTCTTTCCGTGGGATTCGTCGCAAATTACACCCCTTCCCGCATCGCCGCATTGATCCTGGTCAATGCCGGCGGCGGGCCGCCCGGCGACAATTTGCATGCAGGCAAAGGCCGGGCGCGGGGCTTCTCCGGCCCCGCCAATCCGGGGTCCTCGAATGCCGTCGGCCGCCCCGCGCCCGACCTTTGTCCGTATCCTCTGCCCTCATGCCCGCCGCTTCCGACGCCGCCTTCGCCGACCTTGATGCCAGTGCAAACGCGCGCCGCGAACGCCAGCGCCGCCTGCATGCGCTCGGCGCCGTCGCCCGGCCGCAACTGCGCATCGCCGCGTGCTGCGCGCTGGCCGCCGACGTCTTGCTGATCGCGCAGGCGGCTTTGATCGCGTGGTCGATGCAGCGCGCGTTCGTCGAACGCGTTGCGCCGGGTTCCGTGTTGCACCTGCTCGCCGCCTGGGTCGGCGTCGCCTTGGCGCGCGCGGCACTCGGCTGGTTCGGCCAGCGCAGCGCCGACCGCGCGGTGCGCACGATCCGCCACGATCTGCGCATGCGCCTGCTGCAAACGCTGTTCGCGCACGGCCCGCGCTGGCTGCGCGCGCAGCGCAGCGGCGAACTGGCCGAACTGGCCGGCACCCATGTCGAGGCCATCGGCAAGTATTTCTCCGGCTTCGCGATCACCCGCGGCGAAGTGGTGATCGCGCCCTTGCTGCTGTTCGCCGCGGCGCTGTATGTCGACCGCGTCGTCGCCGCGATCCTGCTGTGCACGCTGCCGCTGATTCCGCTGTTCATGGCGCTGGCCGGCTGGGGCGCGGAAGCGGCGAGCCGGCACCAGTTGCAGGCGATCACGCGCATGGGCGGGCATTTCGCCGATCGCCTGCGCGGCCTCGGCCTGATCCGCCTGTACGGCCGCGGCGATGCGGAAATTGCCGGCGTGCGGGCCGCCGCCGAAGGCTTGCGCGAACGCACGATGAAAGTGCTGCGCATCGCCTTCCTTTCTTCCGCCACGCTCGAATTCTTCGCCTCGCTCAGCGTGGCGATGGTCGCGGTGTATCTCGGCCTCACCTACCTCGGCCTGCTGCACCTGCGCGGCAGCGAACTGACGCTCGGCGCCGGCGTGTTCTGCCTGCTGCTGGCGCCGGAGTTCTACGCGCCGCTGCGCCGGCTCGCCGCGCAATACCACGACCGCGCCGCGGCATTGGCGGCGCTGGATGAAATCGAGTCGTCATGCCGGCAAAAGCCGGTATCCAGTGCCCTTCATTCCGGTGTAGCGAAATCAACAGCAAAGTCGCTGGATGCCGGCTTTCGCCGGCATGACGAGGCAGGATCATCTGTTGTCGCAGCCAAGGCCGCTCCTGCAATGCAACTGCGGCGCGGTGATCGAATTGCAATTGTCGGCGCCAGCGGCGTCGGCAAGACCACGTTGCTGGAATCGCTGCTCGGCTGGCTGCCGCACGATGGGTTGCCGATTGGGTTCGACGCGCATCTGCGCATCGCCTACGCGCCGCAGCGCCCGCGGCTCTTCCACGGCACCATCGCCGACAACCTGCGCCTCGCCAAACCCGATGCGAGGGACCCGCAACTGCACGCAGCCGCGCGCATCGCGCAAGTGCTGCGCTTCGCGGAAAGACTTCCCGCCGGTCTGGACACGCCGGTCGGCGAAAACGGCTTCGGCCTGTCCGGCGGCGAAGCGCGGCGCGTGGCGCTGGCGCGCACGCTGCTGCTCGATGCCGACGTGCTCCTGCTCGACGAACCGACCGCGTTCCTCGATGCGCAAACCGAAACCGACCTGCTCGCCGCGCTCGAACCGATCGCGCGGGAACGCATCGTGATCGTCGCCACCCATTCGCCCGCGGTGATGCGCTGGTGCGGGTGCGTGCTGCATTTGCCCGAAGGCCTGCTCGAAAACCTGCACGCCGAGGTATCGCGATGAACGCCTCGACGCAGACGATTTTGCGCACGCAGCCCAGGCGCATCGCGTGGGCGATCGCGCTGATGCTGCTGACCTTGCTCGCCGGTGCGGCCCTGCTCGGCGTGGCCGGGCGCTTCCTCGTCGCCACCGCCTTGAGCGGCGCGGCCATCGGCTTCAACTTCTTCGCGCCTTCGGCCGGCATCCGTGCGCTGACCTTCGTGCGCATCCTGTCGCGCTATTTCGAGAAGATCGCCGGCCACGATGCCACATTGCGCATCGCCAGCGACCTGCGCGTGGCCACGTTCGCGAAACTGCTCCCGCTGGCGCCACTGGAACTGGGCCGCAGACGCAGCGGCGACGTACTCGCGCGCCTGCTCGCCGACGTCGAACGGGTCGATGGCCTGCTGGTGCGCGCGCTCGGCCCGCTGGCCGCGCTGGCCGCGCTCGGCCTGATCGCGTGCGGCGTCGCGTTTTCGCTCGACCTTGCGGTCGGCGCGTTGTTGCTGGCCTTGCTCGTGTTCGCGTTCGTCCTGCCGATCGCGCTGGACGCGTTCTCCTCGCCGCTGGAATTGCACGCCACGCAGGCCCGCGAACAGCTGCGTTCGCAGTTGCTTGATGCGCTCGAAGGCGCGACCGACCTGGGTGCACTGCACGCCGAAGCGTGCGCGCTCGACGACATCGCCACCGCGAGCCATGGGCTCGAACGATGCGATTTCGATTTGCGCCGCCGTTTGGCACTGGCCACCGCCGCGCACGCGAAGTTGCTGGCGTGGGGCTTGCCGCTGCTGGCGTGGCTGCTGTTCCGCGCGACGCACGCCGCGCAACTGTCCGCGCCGGCCGCCGCGGGTTTGTGGTTCATGGCGCTGGCCGTGCTCGAAGCCTGCGTCGGCATCGCGCCGGCGTGGCAGGCGCTGCGCGAGGCGCGCGCGTCGCAGGGGCGGCTGGACGAAATTGCGCCGGCATCCGGCGAATTTACTGCTGCTTCTTCAGCGCTGGAACGAAAGTCGCTGGATGCCGGCTTGCGCCGGCATGACGGGCAAAGGCAAATTCCCGCATCCGGCGCGCTGGAGTTGCGCGACGTCACGTTCCGCTGGGACGCGACCTCGCGCGACGTCCTGCATCATGCCAACCTGAAACTCGCACCCGGCCAGCGCATTGCGCTACGCGGCGACAGCGGCACGGGCAAATCGTCGCTGTTCGCGCTGCTGCTCGGCTTGCGCGAACCGGATGCGGGCAGCATCGCGTTCGCCGGCATCGACCTGCGCGATTTCGACCCCGCGCAGTGGCACGCGCGCATCGCCTGGCTACCGCAGGACGCGCCGGTGTTTTCCGGCAGCGTGCGCGACAACCTGTTGCTCGGCGCGCCGGACGCCGAGGATGCGCAACTGTGGGCGGCGCTGCGCGACGTGCAGCTCGATGACGCCATCGAAAAAACCGGCGGCCTCGACGCGTGGGTCGGGCCGAGCGGCGCAACCCTTTCAGCCGGCCAGTCGCGCCGCCTCGCGCTGGCGCGCGCGCTGCTGCGCGAGGCGCCACTGCTGCTGCTCGACGAACCGGGCGAAGGCCTGGATGCCGACACCGCGCATGCGTTCTTCGCCACGCTCGCGGAAAACTGCCTGCGCCGCGGGCAGGCGCTGCTGCTCATCACCCACGGCGAATTGCCGCCGGGCGTGGTCGATGCGGAATACCGCCTGCTGGAGGGGACCCTGCGGAAAACGCAATGAAGCCTAGCCGGGCTGTTCGGCCAGCGCCGCCAGTGCGGCCGGCTTGAGCAGGTGCACGTGCTGCGGGTCGTCGGTGGCGATCAGGCCCTGCGTGCGCAGCTTGGTGAAGCAGCGGCTCACGGTTTCGATGGTGAGGCCGAGGTAATCGGCGATGTCGGTGCGGCTCATCGGCAAGACCACTTGGTGCCCGTCGCCGCCTTCGCGCTTGCGCCGCCACGCCATGTCCAGCAGGAAGCCGGCGACGCGCTCCAGCGGCGTCATCCGCGCCAGCGTCATCAGCTTGTCGCGGGTGGCGTCGAGTTCGACCACGGCGCGGTCGAGCAGCTCGTGCCCGAACTCCGGATGCTCCCTCGCGGTTTCGCGCACGTGCTGCAGCGGCAGCACGCACAGTTCGCTGTCGACGATCGCCTCGATCGCGTGCCGGTACTTGCCGCTGCCGGAGAACCCGACGTAATCGCCCGGCATCAGGAACCCGGCGACGAGGCGGCGGCCATCGGCGAGCAGGCGCAACTGGCGCAGCGCGCCGTGCTTGACCGTGTAGCTGTGGCGGCGCACGTCGCCTTCGCGGACCAGCGCCTGGCCACCGCGCAATTGCAGGTGCGCCGGTTGCAGCGACGCCTCGGCCACGTCCGCCGGCAGCACCGAGCAGGCGGCCTGGCCGCGCACCCGGCATTCCTCGCAAAGATGCTGCAATTGCATGCTGGCGACCCCCGTTCCGCTTCTCTGGTCACATATTCTGCGCCAGCGGCGGACGCAAGAACATGGACAAAATGTCCCGCCAGCGCAAATCGGCTACAATGCCATCCACACGCAATCGCTCCGGCGACACAAGCCCGTTCCCATCCGTCTGTCCTCGCGCACTCCGCGCGACGGTCAGACCACTCCGATGCTTCAGCGTGTTCCCCACGGCGCAAGCCGTTCAACTTCTCGCAGCGCGGTTTCAGGGAACGCTTCGGGCTTTCCGGCATTTTGCCGGGCTATTGGAGCTTCCATCATGAGTTTTGAAACCCTCGGCCTGTCGGCCCCGTTGTTGCGTGCGCTCGGCGAATCCGGTTACGCTACGCCCACGCCGATCCAGCAACAGGCCATCCCGCTGGTGCTGGCCGGCCACGACCTGCTCGCCGGCGCGCAAACCGGCACCGGCAAGACCGCCGCGTTCGGCCTGCCGCTGCTGCAAAAACTGTCGGCCGAACCGAACAAGACGCGCAAGCCGCGCGCCTTGATCCTGACCCCGACCCGCGAGCTGGCGGTGCAGATCCACGACAACCTGCGCGCCTACGGCAAGTACCTGCGCGTGCCTTCGACCACCATCTACGGCGGCGTCGGCATGGGCAACCAGTTGACCGCGCTGCAACGCGGCGTCGATCTGGTGATCGCCTGCCCGGGCCGTTTGATCGACCACATCGAGCGCCGCAGCGTCGATTTGAGCGGCATCGAAGTGCTGATCCTCGACGAAGCCGACCGCATGCTCGACATGGGCTTCCTGCCGTCGATCAAGCGCGTGCTCGCCAAGCTGCCGAAGCAGAATCGTCAAACGCTGCTGTTCAGCGCCACCTTCGCCGAGCCGATCAAGCAACTCGCGATGGAATTCATGCACAACCCGCAGGAAGTGATGGTGACGCCGCAGAACACCGTCGCCGAGACCATCGCCCACCGCGTGCATCCGGTCGATGCGCACCGCAAGCGCGAACTGCTGCTGCACCTGCTGGCCGCGGACAACCGCATGCAAACCCTGGTGTTCGCCAAGACCAAGCACGGCGCCGACAAGCTTTCCGATTTCCTCGAGAAATCCGGGATCAAGTCCGCGGCGATCCACGGCAACAAGTCGCAAGGCCAGCGCCAGCGCGCGCTCGGCGACTTCAAGGCCGGCAAGGTCAACGTGCTGGTCGCCACCGACATCGCCGCGCGCGGCATCGACATCAACGAACTGCCGAAGGTCATCAACTACGACCTGCCGATGGTCGCCGAGGACTACGTGCACCGCATCGGCCGCACCGGCCGCAACGGCTCCAGCGGCGAAGCGGTGTCGCTGGTCGACCAGGAACAGGCCAAGCTGCTGCGCGCGATCGTGCGCATGCTCAAGCAGGACATGGACATCCGCGACGTCGAGGGCTTCGTGCCGCAGACGCCGATCCGCTGGGGCAACAGCGCGCCGGGCAAGTTCGACATCGACGGCGGCAACGACGCGCCGCGTCGTGGCAACGGCAACGGCCCGCGTCCGCACGGCGGCAACGGCAAGCCGGCGCACGCGCGGCGTCCGCATGGCGATGCGCCGCGCCACGCGCATGCCGGGCCGAAGTCCGGTTCGCGCAATGGCACCGGCGGCGATCGCAAGCCGCAAGGCCAGGCGCAACGCGCGCCGCGCCGCGAAGGCACCCACAGCGGCCAGCCGCGCAGCCGCTAAACTTCGCGCATGGACATCTTCAAGGTCTTCACCCTCGAAGCCGCGCATCGCCTGCCCAACGTGCCGGAAGGGCACAAGTGCGCGCGCCTGCACGGGCATTCGTTCCGGGTCGAAATCCACGTCAGCGGCGAAGTGGATGCGCACACCGGCTGGGTGATGGATTTCGCCGACCTCAAGGCGGCGTTCCAGCCGTTGTTCGCGCAACTGGATCACCACTACCTCAACGACATCGAAGGCCTCGAGAACCCGACCAGCGAAAACATTTCCCGCTGGATCTGGGAAAAGCTCAAGCCTTCGCTGCCGCTGCTCTCGGCCGTGGTCGTGCACGAAACCTGCACCGCCGGCAGCCGCTACGGCGGCCGATAACGCCAAACCTGTTCGGTCGATCTGGCCCGGTCGCTTTCGCGGCCGGGCTTTTTCGTGCGCGCACGCTTGACGCCATCGCCCCACGCACGCAGAATTCGCCCCGCCAAAGGTTTTCATCGCTTCATTCGGATGAAGCGATGAAATTAAAAGGGAAGCCGGTCCAATGCCGGCGCTGTCCCGCAGCGGTAGGTGGAAACGAAGCCGTCACACGCACTGGAGCACCCCTCCGGGAAGCGGCGGCGTAGGCACGCGCAACACGTCCACGAGCCCGAAGACCTGCCCTTGGCCGGCGCGCCGATCCCGCGCGCCGCCGTACCGGAGCTTCCGTGGAGAGAAGCGGCTGGCCGATGCGCGACGCGAAACGTCGCGTGTCCGCGCGCGTCCATTTCCCGCCACGTCGGTTCCGGTGACCCACTGCATCGAGGACATGACCGTGACTACCGTGACCAACCTGGGCTTCCCGCGCATCGGCGTGAAGCGCGAACTGAAACTGGCGCTGGAATCCTTCTGGCGCGGCGACACCGACGCCGCGGCGTTGCAAGCCGGCGCGCGCGAACTGCGCCACCGCCACTGGCGCCTGCAATGCGAGCACGGCGCCGACGTGGTTCCGTGCAACGACTTCACCCTTTACGACCACGTGCTCGACACCGCGTTCCTGTTCGACGCGATTCCCGCGCGTTACCGCGCACTCGCCGATGCGGATGCATTGGCCGGCTACTTCGCGCTCGCGCGCGGCCACCAGCGCGACGGCATCGACCTGCACGCGCTGGAAATGACCAAGTGGTTCGACACCAACTACCACTACCTCGTGCCGGAACTGCATGCCGGCCAGCGCTTCGCCCTGCGCGGCGACAAGCCGCTGGCCGAGTTCCTCGAAGCGCGCAGCGCCGGCTACGACGCGCGCCCGGTGCTGCTCGGCCCGGTGAGTTTCCTCAAGCTGGCCAAGACCACCGATGGCAGCGACGCGCTGGCGTTGCTCGATGCCCTGCTGCCGGTCTACGCCGAACTGCTCGGCAAGCTGCACGACGCCGGCGCCGAGTGGGTGCAGATCGACGAACCGTGCCTGGTGCTCGATCTCGATGCCGCCACCCGCGCCGCCTACGCACGCGCTTATGCCGCGCTGGCGCACGCGCCGCGCCCGCAACTGTTGCTGGCCACGTATTTCGGTTCGCTCGACGACAACCTCGCGCTGGCCGCGGCGCTGCCGGTCGAGGGCCTGCACGTCGACCTGGTCCGCGGCAAGGCGCAACTCGACGCCGTGCTCGCGGCGCTGCCGCGCGGACGCGTGCTGTCGCTCGGCCTGGTCGATGGCCGCAACGTGTGGCGCACCAATCTCGACAAGGCGCTGGTGCTTGCGCAACGCGCGCAGGCCGAACGCGGCACGGATGCGCTGTGGCTGGCGCCGTCGTGCTCGCTGCTGCACGTGCCGGTCGATGTCGATCACGAGACATCGTTGCCGGCCGAGCTGAAATCCTGGCTCGCCTTCGCCACGCAGAAGATCGGCGAACTGCGCGTATTGGCCGACGCGGTGCAAGGCAAGAAGAAGGCCGGACTCGGCCTGCTGGTCGCGCGCGACCGCATCGAATCGCGGCGCGTCTCGACCCGCGTGCACAAGCCCGCCGTGGCCGCGCGCCTCGACGCGCTGGACGCAGCGTCGGCGCAGCGTGCATCGGCGTGGCCGCAGCGCCGCGCGGTGCAGCACGCACGCTTCAGGTTGCCGCTGTTCCCGACCACGACGATCGGCTCGTTCCCGCAGACGCATGCAGTGCGCGAGGCGCGCGCGAAGTTCAAGTCCGGCAAGCTGGGCGAAGCCGATTACGCGGCCTTCCTCGAAGCGGAAACCGCGAAGTGCGTGCGCGCGCAGGAAGCCATCGGCCTCGACGTGCTGGTCCACGGCGAATTCGAGCGCAACGACATGGTCGAATACTTCGGCGAGCAGCTCGACGGCTTCGCCTTCACCAGGAACGGCTGGGTGCAGAGCTACGGTTCGCGCTGCGTGAAGCCGCCGATCATATACGGCGACGTGTCGCGGCCGGCGCCGATGACGCTGCGCTGGTCGCGATTCGCGCAATCGCTGACCGACAAACCGATGAAAGGCATGCTGACCGGGCCGGTGACGGTACTGCAATGGTCGTTCGTGCGCGACGACCAGCCGCGCGCGCAGACGTGCAGGCAGATCGCGCTGGCGTTGCGCGACGAAGTGCTCGACCTCGAAGCCGCCGGCATCGGCGTGATCCAGATCGACGAGCCGGCATTGCGCGAAGGCCTGCCGCTGCGCCGTGGCGACTGGCAAGACTATTTGAACTGGGCCGTGCATGCATTCCGCATCAGCGCCAACGGCGTGCGCGACGAGACCCAGATCCACACCCACATGTGCTACGCCGAATTCAACGACATCATCGACGCGGTCGCGGCGATGGATGCGGACGTGATCTCGATCGAGACCTCGCGATCGCGCATGGAATTGCTGGATGCGTTCGCGAAGTTCCGCTACCCGAACGAAATCGGCCCCGGGGTCTACGACATCCATTCGCCGCGCATACCTGGCGTGGACGAGATGGCCGGACTGCTGCGCAAGGCCTGCGCGGTGTTGCAGCCCGGGCAAATCTGGGTCAACCCGGATTGCGGGCTGAAAACGCGCGGCTGGGCGGAAACGCGCGCGGCCTTGCAGGCGCTGGTCGAAGCCGCGCAGCTCCTGCGCACGGAATTCGCGCGCGCCGCGTGAGCGGAAACGAAACGGCCCCGGGAAACCGGGGCCGTCATCGTCGCGATCGAAGCCTCCGCTCAGAACGCCACGTCGAAACTCACGTCGCCGGTCACCCCGACCTGGTACGCGGAGACGCGGCGCTCGAAGAAGTTGGTCAGCTCCTGCACGTCCTGCAATTCCATGAACGGCAGCGGGTTGCGCACGTGGTACTTCTTGTCCATGCCCAGCCGCGCGAAATGGTTGTCGGCGCAATATTGCAGGTACTGGCGCATGTCGCGCGCGGAAATGCCGGCGACGCCGCCGGACAGCACGTCCTCGGCGAACTGCGCCTCGCATTCGATCGCCTCGTCGAGCATCGCGTAGACCTGCTGCTGCATTCGCTCGTCGAACAAATCCGGCTCCTCCTCGCGCACCACGCGCACGCACTCGAAGGCAAACGCCATGTGCGCGCTTTCGTCGCGGAACACCCAGTTCGTGCCCGACGCCAGTCCCGGCAGCAAGCCGCGCGAGCGGAAATAGAACACGTAGGCAAAGGCGGCGAAGAAGAACAGGCCTTCGATGCACGCGGCGAAGCAGATCTGGTTGAGCAGGAACTGGCGGCGCTGCTCGCGCGTCTCGATGCGCGCGAGGCCCTGGATCGAATCGATCCACTTGAAGCAGAAATCCGCCTTCTTCTTGATCGACGGGATGTTCTCGACCGCGGCAAACGCTTTCACCCGCTCGGCCGGATCGGGCAGGTAGTTGTCGAGCAAGGTCAGGTAGAACTGGACGTGCAGCGCTTCCTCGTACAACTGCCGCGACAGGTACATGCGCGCTTCCGGCGCGTTGAGGTGCTGGTAGAGATTGAGCACCAGGTTGTTCGACACGATCGAATCGCCGGTGGCGAAGAACGCGACGAGGCGATGGATCAGGTGCCGGTCCGCCGGCGTGAGCTTGTGGTGCAGGTCGGAGATGTCGATCTGGAAATTGATCTCGTCCACCGTCCACGTGTTGCGGATAGCGTCGCGGTACATGTCGTAGAACTGCGGGTAGCGCATCGGCCGCAGGGTGAGCTCGAAGCCCGGATCGAGCAGCATTTGCTTGCGTTGCGCGCTCATTGGCAGGCCTCGCAGCTTTCCGGGTTTTCCAGCGAACAGGCCACCGCCTGCACCGGCGTGTAGGTACTGACCGTGGTTTTCGCGATCTTCGTCGCCGGACGCGAACGCAGGTAATACGTGGTCTTCAGGCCCTGCTTCCATGCATGCATGTACATCGACGACAGCGCGCCGATGTTCGGGCTTTCCATGAACAGGTTGAGCGAGGCGGACTGGTCGATGAAGGCGCCGCGCTCGGCGGCCATGTCGATCAGCGAACGCATCGGCAATTCCCACGCGGTGCGATACACCTGCTGCAGCATGTCCGGAATCTGCGCGATGCCCTGGATCGAACCTTCGGCCAGCTTGATCTCGTCGCGCATTTCCGCCGTCCACAGGCCGAGCTTCTTCAGCTCCTCGACCAGATAACGATTCACCTGCAGGAAATCGCCCGAAAGCGTTTCGCGCTTGAACAGGTTGCTGATCTGCGGCTCGATGCACTCGTAGCAACCGGCGATCGAGGCGATCGTCGCGGTCGGCGCGATCGCGACCAGCAGCGAATTGCGCAGGCCGTGCTGCCTGATCCGTCCGCGCAACGCGTCCCAGCGTTCGATGTTGCCGGGAACGACATTCCACGCATCGAACTGCAATTCGCCGTTGGCGGCGCGGGTGTCGGCGAAGTTCGGGTGCGCGCCCTTTTCCTGCGCCAATTCGCACGAAGTTTCCAGCGCGTTGAAATAGATTTCCTCGGCGATCCTCGATGACAGCGCGCGCGCCGGTTCGCTGTCGAACGGCAGGCGCAGCTTGAAGAACACGTCCTGCAAGCCCATGCAGCCGAGGCCGACCGGGCGCCAGCGCAGGTTGCCGCGGCGCGCCGGTTCGATCGGATAGAAATTCAGGTCGATCACGCGATCGAGCTGGCGCACCGCCAGGCGCACGGTTTCGCCGAGCTTGTCGAAATCGAACTGGCCGTGCTCGTCGAAATGCCGGGCGAGGTTGATCGAACCGAGGTTGCACACCGCGGTCTCCTCGGCGCTGGTCACTTCGAGGATTTCGGTGCACAAGTTGGACAGGTGGATGACGTTGCCAGGCTTCGCGGTCTGGTTGCTGGCGCGGTTGCACTTGTCCTTGAAGGTCATCCAGCCGTTGCCGGTTTCGGCCAGCGAACGCATCATCCGCGCGTACAGCTTGCGCGCCGGAATCGTCTTGCTCGCCTTGCCCTGCGCTTCGGCCTGCTCGTAGGCGCGCTTGAAGTCCTCGTCGTACAGATCCACCAGTTCCGGCACCGCGTGCGGATCGAACAGCGACCACTCGGCGTCGGCCGCGACGCGCTGCATGAAAAGATCCGGCACCCAGTTCGCAAGGTTGAGGTTGTGCGTGCGCCGCGCATCGTCGCCGGCGTTGTCGCGCAGTTCGAGGAAGTCCTCGATGTCGGCGTGCCAGGTTTCCAGATACACGCAGGCCGCGCCCTTCCGTTTCCCGCCCTGGTTGACCGCGGCGACCGACGAATCCAGCGTCTTCAGCCACGGCACGATGCCGTTGCTGTGGCCGTTGGTCGAGCGGATCAGCGAGCCGCGCGAACGCACCCGCGAATAGGCCACGCCGATGCCGCCGCTGAACTTCGACAACTGGGCGATTTCGCCGTATTTCTGGTAGATCGATTCCAGCGAATCCTGCGGCGAATCGAGCAGGAAGCATGAAGACAACTGCTCATGCCGCGTGCCGGCGTTGAACAGCGTCGGCGACGAGGGAATGTAGTCCAGCTCGCCCATGCGCCGGTACAGCGCCAGCGCTTCGGTCACGTCTTCGCTCAGCGCGCAGGCGATGCGCAGGAAGAACTGCTGCGGCGTCTCGATCACCTTGCGCTCGTGCGGATGGCGCAGCAGGTAACGGTCGTACAGCGTGCGCAGGCCGAAGTAATCGAAGTTCAGGTCGAGCGACGCGTCGAGCGCGTCGTTCAATTTGCGCGCGTTGGCCTGCACGAAACCGAGCAGGCGGTCGTTGATCAGGCCGACCTCGTGGCCGCGCGCGACGGATTGCGAGAACGCGTGGATTTCCTGCCCGGACACTTCCTTCGCGATCGCGCCGGCAAGCAGGCGCGCGGCGAGCCGGCCGTATTCGGGCTCCTCGCCGATCAGCAGCGCGGCGGTGCGGATCGACAGTTCGTCCAGTTCGCGCGTGGTCGCGCCGTCGTACAGGCCGGAAATGGTGCGCGTGGCCACGCGCATCGGATCGACCGCGTGCAGGCCGTCGCAGCAGCGCAGCACCGCGCGCACGATCTTGTTCAGGTCGACCAGTTCGCGCTGGCCGTTGCGCTTGGTCACGTGCATCGCCAGGTTCGACGGCGGCGGGGTCAGCGCGAACGCGGCTTGCGCGGAAACGGGCGATGCGGAAACGGTATCGCGCTCGGCGAGGATATCGGTGTTGCTCATGTTGTTCTCCATGCGTGATGCACGAGGCGATCCTCCCGCGCGGATCGTGGAGGGCCGTGGCATCGGCAGCATGGGACAGAGGCGTCGCAGGGCTTGAGACGCACCAATCCGGCGCGTGTTGCCCGCTCCACCAGCCATCCCCCCTGCGGAGATTCCTCGGCCGGCACCGCGCGGCGTGCTGCGCGCGGCTGTCGGCAGGTCTTCGGACTGATGGGCGCGGAAGCCTGCGCTTCCTCCTAGTCCGCCGCTTCCCGAGGCCTGGCCTCAGTGCTCGTGGCGGAGTCGTTCCCAATTACCGCTGCGGGGCAGTGCCGGCTTCCAACCGGCTTCCCTTTTGATCCATTGGCTTGCAGGCCGCCGGAACCGACGACCACAACATAGTGGGGAAAGCCGGAGGCGTCAACACCAGATATTCCGAACGCTGCGTCCGCGTTCGAGCAGCACGCGCGACGCTCCGAGCCACTACAATCTGCGCATGTTCACTTCCCAGACCCTCGACGGCGGCAAGCCCGAGCAGTACGCGCAACTGGCCGAACAGGCGCGCGGCCTGCTCCATGGCGAGCGCGACCGCATCGCCAACGCGGCCAATCTTTCCGCGCTGCTGTTCAATTCCCTGCACGACCTGAACTGGGCCGGTTTCTATTTCTTCGACGGCACCGAGCTGGTCGTCGGCCCGTTCCAGGGCCTGCCGGCCTGCGTGCGCATCGCGCTGGACAAGGGCGTGTGCGGCGCGGCGGCCAGTTCGCGGCAGACCCAGCTCGTCGCCGACGTGCATGCGTTCCCCGGCCACATCGCCTGCGATTCGGCGAGCAACTCGGAAATCGTGGTGCCGCTGGTCACCGCGAACGGCGAGCTGGTCGGCGTGCTCGACATCGATTCGCCGAAACTGGCGCGCTTCGACGCCGACGACCAGCGCGGCCTGGAAGAAATCGCGCGGATTTTCCTCGCCGCGCTGTGACGCTCAGCCGTAGCTCTTGCTGACGAACGGGATTTCGTCGACGCCGCGCCGGCGATTGATGGCCAGCGTCAGCACGAAGCAGAAATTGCAGATCAGATTGAGCAGGCGCGGCACGACCGCGGGAATCTCGCGGCCTTCCTGTTCGACCCGCACCAGTGCGCGGATCGCCTTCTTCGCCGCCGAACGCGCCAGGTGCAATTGCGGCACCGGTTGCGCGCCGCGCGGCAATACGAAGCCGTGGATGCCGGCGGCCACTTCGTCGCGGTAATGCGCCAGCCGCGATTGCAGCCACGCGATGTCGCTTTCCCCGATCGCCAGGCGGCCGCGAATCGAGCCGTTGGCGTGGAAAGCCAGCGGTTGCAACTTGTCCAGGTCTTCGGCGATGTCGCGCATCGTCGTCCGCGCCTCCGCCAGCAGCGACAGCGCCGCGCCGACATGCCCGCACAGCTCGTCGGTGACGACTTCGTAATCGCACAGGTGCGAAGTTTCGTAGATGAAGGGATAGCAGCATTCGTCGCGGATCGGGCCGGGTTTCATGCACACCTCACTTCAACGCAACCATTGGCGGATCGTCGCCGAGGCGCACGCGCACCGGCACGTCGAACACTTGCGACAGACGCTCTTCGGTCAACACCTCGGCGGGCGTGCCGAGCGCGACGATGCGGCCGCCATCGAGCAGCAGCACGCGGTCGCAATAACGCGCGGCCAGGCCAAGATCGTGCATCGCCAGCAGCACGCCATGGCCGGCATCGGCCGCATGCCCATCAACATAGGCGCGCAGCAGGTGCAGGATCTGGCGCTGGTAAGCGAGGTCGAGGCTGGCGATCGGCTCGTCGGCCAGCAACACGCGCGGCTGCCCGGCCAGCACGCGCGCCAGCCACACGCGCGACTGCTCGCCGCCGGAAAGCTGGTCGATGCGCCGCGCCATCAGCGCTTCGATGCCGGTGCGGCGCGCGGCGCCGGCAATCGCCTGTGCATCCTCGTCGCCCCACGGCAGGCGGCCCAGCGCAACCACGTCGCGCACGTCCAGCGACCATGCGCTGCCAGAATTCTGCGGCAGCCAGCCGACCAGGCGCGCGCGCTGCGACAACGGCAGCGCGTCCAGATTGTGTCCTTCGAGACGCACGTTGCCGCGATGCGGAACGATGCCGGCGACGGCTTGCAGCAAGCTCGACTTGCCCGCGCCATTGCGGCCGAGCACACCGAGCACTTCGCCGCTGCGCAAATCGAAGCCCGCATCGCGCAGGCGTTCGCCGACGCCCAGGCCTTCGACATGCAGCAGCGCGCCTTTGTCGGAAACGGTCACGTCCACTGTCGGCGCTCCTTCCACACCAGATGGATGAAAAGCGGCGCGCCGATCAGCGAGGTGAGCACACCGAGCTTGACGTCGCGACCCGGCGGCAACAGGCGCACGCAGATGTCGGCCACTTCAACCAGCAGCGCACCGAACAGCATCGACGGCAGCAGCAGTCTTTCCGGCTTGTGCTTCACCAGCGGGCGCAGCAGATGCGGCACGACCAGGCCGACGAAGCCGACATTGCCGGCGATCGACACCGATGCGCCGATCATCAGCGCCACGCCGAGCACGATCACGCGCCCGCCGCGCTGCACCGAAAAACCGAGGCTCTGCGCGACCGCTTCGCCCATGCCCAGCGCGGCGAGCAAGCGGCGTTGCGAGAACACCAGCGCCGCGCCCAGCGCCAGCGCCGGCCACAACAGCCATTGCTGCGACAGGCCGCGGTCTTCCACCGAGCCGAGCATCCAGAAAATCAGCTCCTGCATCGCGTAAGGGTTCGGCGCGAAATTCAGCACCACCGCCAGCAACGCGCCGGCGAGGCTGGAAATCGCCAACCCCGCGAGGATCAGTTGCGCCGGCCGCGCCTTGCCGGCCAGCAGCAGCATCAGCAACAGGCATGCGCCGGCACCGATCAAACCGGCCAGCGCCGGCGCCAGCGAACCCCATGAAGCGAACACGCCGAAATAGAACACCGCCGCCGCGCCGAGCGCCGCGCCTTGCGAGGCACCGGTCAAGCCCGGATCGGCCAGCGGGTTGCGCAGCAAACCCTGCATCGCCGCGCCGCTCAAACCGAGGCAGGCGCCGACCAGCAAGGCGAGCACGGTGCGCGGCAGGCGGATGTCGCCGACGATCATCGCCGCGGCGGTTTCGCGTGCGTGCATCCAGTCGCTCAAGCCGGCGAATACAGGCACCGGTGCGGAGCCCAGTGCCAGCGATGCGAACACGCTCGACAGCAGCGCGACGATCAACACGGGAACCAGCCAGCGTTGCACGTTCATTGCGAGACTCCATCGCGCAATTGCCTGACCAAGTCCCACGTCCAGGGTCCCGGGCATTGCCAGCGCCAGGTATCGGTCTTCAGCCAGCGCGACGCCGGTATCGCGCGCTTGAGCACCGGCTGCTCGGCGAAGCGATTGGCCAGCGCCGGGCTGGAAGGCGACGACCACAGCACCGCATCGGGTTTGTCGGTGACGAGTTTTTCCATGTCCAGCGACACCCGGCCCTCACTTTGCAGATAGTTCGTCCAGCCGGCGCGGCGCAGCACGTCGTCCTCCAGCGTGCCGGCACCCATGCCGATGCCGTTGTCGCCGAGCATCAGCAGGCGCTGGCCGTGGTGCGCATCGCTCGCAGGAAGCGCGGCGCTGGCGCGCGAGGCCGGCTGGCCGATCAATTCGAGAAAACGTTTTTCGTAAGCGTCGACTTCATCCAGCCGCGTCGGCAGCGGCAGCACTTCGACGCGCACGCCGAGTTCCTTCATCCGTTCGCGCAGCACGATCGCGTTGTATTGGCCGGTGATGACCAGGTCGGGCTTCAACATCAGGATGCGTTCGAGGCTGCCGTCGTGGGTCGGCCAGTCGTGGGGCCCCAGGTCGTCGGTGTGCCAGCGCTCGCGCATCGGCGACAGCGCCGCGACTTGCGTGCGCGGCGCGTAATCGAGCAACAACCAGTCGGTGCACAAATCCAGCGAGACGATGCGTCGTGGAGCCGCGCGCTTCGGAACTTCAACCGGCAACGCGAACGCCGCCTGTGCCAGCGCGGCGCAAGCGGCGAACAACATCAGCGCGAGCGCATCAACGCGGCGCATACCTCAACCCGAGGAAGCCGCCGATGCCCGGCGTCGAATAACCCTTGGCCAGTTCGTAGTCCTTGTCGAACAGGTTGTCCACGCGCGCTTCCAGGCTCAGCGCATCGCTGAACCTCCACGCCGCGTGCAGGTTGACGAGGGCGTAGCCGCCGAGCGCGTTGGCCGCGTCGTTCTCGGTGTTGGTGTCGAAGCGCGAACCGGCGCTGACCACTTCCGCGCCCAGCTCGAACCGGCTCCAGTGATACGCGCCGGATACCTTGACGCTGTTGCGCGCGCGGCGGCCGAGGCGCAGGCCGCTGTCCTCGTCCTTCGCGTCGAGGTAATCGTAGGAAGCATCCAGCGTCCACGCATCGAAACGCAGGCCGTAGGCCAGGGTCACGCCCTGCAACTGCGCGCGATTGACGTTGACGTATTGGCCGGCGTAGGTGACCGGATCGGTGACCACCCAGTCGATCATGTCGTTGACGCGATTGCGGTACGCGGTGATCGACGCGTCCTGCACGCCATCGTTCCAGTGCAGCGCGAGTTCGCCGTTGTGGGCGAATTCCGGGCGCAACGCGGTGTTGCCGTACAGCGGCGCGTACAACTGGTACAGCGACGGCGCCTTGAACGCGCTGCCGTAGCTGGCCTGCACGCGCCAGTGCGACGTGAATTGATAGCCGTAGGCAAGGCCGAAGGTGTTCTTGTCGCCGAAGGTGGAGTGGTCGTCGTTGCGCACGTTGAGCTGCCAGCTCGACGCGCCCAGGTGCGCATTCCAGCCGGCGAGCAGCGAATCGATGTGCATCGAATCCAGCGGGCCGTAATCCTCGCCTTCCTGGTCGAGGTATTCCGCTGCCAGCAGCAGGCGGCCTAGCGGCAGGTCGATGTCGTTCTGCCAGCTCGCCTGCTTGTTGGTGGTGCTGATGCGGCCGCCGCCGTAATTGTCGAAATCATGCTGGTCCTCGCGCGCTTCGCCGTATTGCACGGTGCTGTGCCAGTTCGAGGTGAACTGGTCGCGCGCGAACGCCTGCCATTGCGATTGCAGGAACAGTTCGTGGTTGTTGTCGGTCGGATCGTAGCCGTCGTCGTAGGCGGCGTAGCCCTTGTTTTCGCGCCAGTTCACGCCGATCTCGTGGCCTTGCGCCGGCAACACCGAGAACGCCACGTCGCCGCCGTTGTTGCGGTACGCGTCGTCGTCGCGGTCGTGGCCGGTCACCTGCGATTTTTCCAGCGAGGAAATGCCGTCGCTGTACTGATGGTTGGCGCCGACGCGCAGGCGCCAGTGCTCGCCGCCGGCGGACACGCCCGCGTTCGCCTGCGAGGTGCCGCGCGTGCCGATGCCGGCGAAGCCGTCGGCGTGCACGCCCTGTTCGCCCTGCCTGGTGAAGATCTGGATCACGCCGCCGATCGCGTCGGCACCGTACAGCGTGGACGCCGGGCCGCGCACGATCTCGATGTGGTCGACGTCGGCCAGCGCGATGTTCGGCAGCGCCGAGCCGGACGCGTCCAGCGAGTTGATCGCCACGCCGTCGACCAGCACCTTGGTCTGCGGCGAATTGGTGCCGCGCACGAAGAAGCTGGTCGCGGTGCCGGGCCCGCCGTTGCGCGCCATCTGGATGCCGGGTTGGCGTGACAGCAGATCGGAAACGGTGGCGCCGATGTTGGCTTCGATTTCGTCGCGCGAAATCACGGTGATGTCGCTCAGCACCTGGTCGATGCGCGTCGGCTGGCGCGAGGCGGTGACGACGATGCCGTCGAGCGTGTCCGCCGTGTCGCTGTCATCGGCGGCATGCGCCGCCAACGGCAGCAACGCGGCGATGGCGCAGGCAAGTGCATGCGCGCGTGGGTGAAAACGGCGCGCGCGCGGCGCGGGGTGGCGATTGCGATGAAACATGTTCTCTCCGTGCGCACGACCCCGTGCGCGTTGCGGTCGATGAAGGCCACGCGCGGAGAAAATGTGCAGGAGAACGAAGCGGAGCGCGGTTCGTCGCCCGCCGCCATGCCCGCCGCATCGCAACCACGAGCTCCGAGGCCGGTCTCCGGGCTTGCGTGCTGAAAGCCTGTCGGCTTCGGCCTTCGCGCCTTCCCATGCGAATGCACAGTGGCGGTTGCGGAGGCATCGCGCGCTTACCGTTGCGGGGGCAGCGCCGGAATGATCGGCTTGCGCATGCAAGCGGACGCACCGGCTTCCCGTTTCAAGCCTTGGACGAAGGTCCGCAGCTCACCTTGAAGTGGGTCAAGTCTAGCAGAAGGGCGCGTCCAGAAGCCGGCGCAGATCGCCGACGACGGCGCGCGCATGCGCCGAATGCAGGTCGAAGCCGCGCGCGTAGCCGTAGTCGACCAGCACCAGGTCCATGCCGGCGTTGTGCGCGGCCAGTGCGTCGGTCTGCGAATCGCCGACCATGAGGCACTCGGAAACAGGAACGCCCAGCACTTTCGCCAAATGCAACAAAGGCGTCGCATCAGGTTTTCGTTCGGGCAGCGAATCGCCACCAAGGAAAGCGGAAATCCACGCATCCAGCCCGCGTGCCTGCAGCAGCGGTTCGACGAAACGCGCCGGCTTGTTGGTGCACACGGCAAGCTTGATGCCCTGCGCGTGCAAGGCGGCCAGCGCCTCGGGTACGCCGGCATAGACGCGTGCGTGCAGCAGCAAGGTGTCGGCGTAGTGGCGCATGAAGCCGGGCATCACTGCGTCGATGTCGGCGTCACTGCCGGCGGCGGCGAAGGCGGATTCGATCAGTTTGCGCGCGCCCTCGCCGATCCAGCCGCGCACCGTGGCTTCGGGAAACCGCGGCAATTTCCGGTCTTCCAATGCGCGGTTGGCCGCCTCGGCGATGTCGGGCGCGCTGTCGATCAAGGTGCCGTCGAGATCGAACAGGACCGCTTTGTAGGGGAAATTCATGGGCAACAAAAAACCGGAGCGAATTCCGAAGAATTCTACTCCGGCTCATTTTGACAAAGCGGCATCAGACAGCGGTGCCGTTGCCGTTCGTGGTCTTCTTCTTCTCGCGCAGGTAGCGGTTGACGCCAAGCGCGATCAACGTGCCGGCCGCGCCGGACAACAGGTACAGGCCGACATAGGTCAGGCCCAGATGCGAAACCAGGCTCAGCGCGACCAAGGGTGCGAAGGCCGCGCCGATCAGCCACGCCAAGTCGGACGTGAGCGCCGCACCGGTGTAGCGATAGGTGCTGCCGAAGTTGGCGTTGGTCGCGCCGGCCGCCTGGCCGTAGCTCAGGCCGAGCAGGATGAAGCCGAGCAGCACGAACACGTCCTGCCCGCGCTGGCCGGCGGCGAGCAGCTGCGGCGCGAAGCCGCTGTACGCGGCGATCGCCAGCGCCAGCCCGGCGAGGGTCTTGGTGCGGCCGAGTTGGTCGGCGATCAGGCCGGATACCACCACCGCACCCATCGCCAGGAACGCGCCGAACACCTGCAGCCACAGGAATTCGCCGATTTCCTGATCGGTATACAGAAGTATCCACGAGATCGGGAAGATGGTGACGATGTGGAACAGCGCATAGCTGGCCAGCGCGGTGAACGCGCCGATCAGCAGATAGCGACCCTTGGCTCGCACGAGGTTGGCCACCGACACCGGCTGCAAGTCGTTGCGGCCCAGTTCCTCTTCGTATTCTTCGTTGAGCACCAGGCTCAAGCGCGCGAACAGCGCGACCACGTTGATCGCGAACGCGCAATAGAACGGGAAGCGCCAGCCCCAATCGGTGAAATCGTCCGCATTCACCTGCGAATGGATGTAGGCGAACAGCGAGGCGGCAACGATGAAACCGATCGGCGCGCCGAGCTGGCCGAGCATCGAATACCAGCTGCGCCTGCCCTTCGGCGCGTTCATCGCCAGCAGCGACGGCAGGCCGTCCCACGAACCGCCGAGCGCGAGGCCCTGGCCGAAGCGGAACAGCGCCAGCAGCACGATCGCGGTGCTGCCGAGCGTCTCGTAGCCGGGCAGGAAGGCGATGCCGGCGGTGCAGGTGCCGATCAGGAACATCGCCGCGGTCAGCTTGGTGCCGCGGCCCCAGCGGCGCTGCACCCACATGCTGGCGATGGTGCCGATCGGGCGGGCGATGAAGGCCAGCGGGAACACCGTGAAGGCGTAGAGGATGCCGTGCAGCTTGTCCACGAAGGGGAAAAACACCTGCGGGAACACCAGCACCGAGGCGATGCCGTAGACGAAGAAATCGAAGTATTCGGAGGCGCGGCCGATGACCACGCCGACCGCGATGTCGCCGGAGGCGACCTTGCGGCGCTCGTCCAATGTGCCAACTGCTGCAGAAGAAACCGGCATCGCACTGCCCTCCAGAGGATCTCGAATCAGGTACGGCGTCCTGTTCGTTCACGCTGCACCTTTTGCGGGGGCTTTGCAACTGGACCAGGGTAGTAGGCAAAATGCGGCCGGCATCACAGCCTGCGGCCCCTTGCAAGGGTCCGGAAGTGGGCAAATTGTCCCAAGGCTCGAACCGAATGTGCGAGTGCAATAAAATACGCGGTGGCGGGTGTCCCCCGCCGCTTCCGGGGTGTCCCCCCTTTGCAACGCAGGAATCTTCCATGTCTCGCGTAACCACCTGGTGCCGCCGGCTGCTCGCCGCCGCCACCGTTCTGCCGCTGGCCGGCTGCAATACCGTCCTGCTCCATGCGTCCGGCGACCTCGCCAGGCAGGAAGGCGACCTGATCGTCACCTCGTTCTGGCTGATGATGATCATCATCGTGCCGGTGATCCTGCTGTCCTTGTTCTTCGCCTGGCACTACCGCGCAGGCAACAGCAAGGCCACCTACGCCCCGGACTGGCACCACAGCACCAAGCTGGAACTGGTGATCTGGGCCGCGCCGCTGCTGATCATCATCGCCCTCGGCACGATCACCTGGATCACCACCCACAAGCTCGATCCGTACCGCTCGCTGGACCGCCTGGCCGAAGGCAAGGCCGTTCCGGTCGGCACCAAGCCGCTGATCGTCGACGTGGCCGCGCTGAACAAGCAATGGCTGTTCGTCTACCCGGAGCTGGGCATCGCCTCGGTCAACGAACTGGCCGTGCCGGTGGACACCCCGGTCGAATTCCGCATCACCTCGACCAACGTCATGCAGTCGTTCTACGTCCCCGCGCTGGCCGGGCAGATCTACGCGATGCCGGGCATGCAGACCCAGTTGCACGCGGTGTTGAACGAAACCGGCGATTACAAGGGCTTTTCCGCGAACCTGAGCGGCGCGCACTTCAACGGCATGAAGTTCGTCCTGCACGGCGTCGATGCCGCCGGCTTCGATGCGTGGGTCGCCAGGGTCAAGGCCGACGGCACCTCGCTGGATCGCGCCACCTTCATCGCCCGGCTCGACCCGCCGCCGGCCAACCCGCAGGCGCCGTACGACGAGGAAACCATCAAGCCGGAGCCGGTGCAGCATTTCGCCAGCGTCGAGAACGGCCTGTTCGATGCCATCGTCAACGACTGCGTCGATTCCAGCCGCATGTGCTCGTGGCAGGTGCATTCGATCGACGCCGCCGGCGGCGAACATGAAGGCATGAAGCAGGAAGCCATGGTCAGCGACGCGACCGGCCGCCACTTCGTCGCCAACGCCACCTGCAAGCCCAAGGCCACCGATGCCGCGCGCGCCGACCACGCCGTGCTGCGGCGCTAACGGTTTCCACCTTCCGGAACTGAAATGACTACTCCCGACAATCCCGTCTTCGGTCGCCTGACCCTGGATTCGATGCTGTTCCTGCACGAACCCATCGTCATGATGACCTTCATCGGCGTCATGCTCGGCGGCCTCGCCGTCGTCGCCGCGATCACCTACTTCAAGCTGTGGGGCTACCTCTGGAAAGAGTGGTTCACCAGCATCGACCACAAGAAGATCGGCATCATGTACATGGTGCTGGGCCTGATCATGTTCCTGCGCGGCTTCGCCGACGCGATCATGATGCGCGCGCAACAAGCGGCATCGTTCGGCGACAACCCGGGCTTCCTGCCGCCGCACCACTTCGACCAGGTGTTCACCGCGCACGGCGTGATCATGATCTTCTTCGCCGCGATGCCGTTCGTCACCGGCTTCATGAACTACGTGGTGCCGCTGCAGATCGGCGCGCGCGACGTATCGTTCCCGTTCCTCAACAACTTCAGCTTCTGGATGACCGCCGGCGGCGCGGTGCTGGTGATGGCCTCGCTGTTCGTCGGCGAATTCGCCCGCACCGGCTGGCTGGCCTACGCGCCGCTGTCGGGCCTGCAGTTCTCGCCCGACACCGGCGTCGACTACTACATCTGGTCGCTGCAGATCGCAGGCGTCGGTACGACGCTCTCGGGCATCAACCTGCTGGTCACCATCATCAAGATGCGCGCGCCGGGCATGGGCCTGATGAAGATGCCGGTGTTCACCTGGACCGCGCTGTGCACCAACGTGCTGATCGTGGTGTCGTTCCCGGTGCTGACCGCGGTGCTGGCGCTGCTGACCATGGACCGCTACCTCGGCACCCACTTCTTCACGAACGACATGGGCGGCAGCGCCATGATGTACGTGAACCTGATCTGGATCTGGGGCCACCCGGAGGTCTACATCCTGATCCTGCCGGCGTTCGGCATCTTCTCCGAAGTGACCGCCGCCTACGCCGGCAAGCGCCTGTTCGGCTACACCTCGATGGTCTACGCCACCGTCGCGATCACCATCCTGTCGTACCTGGTGTGGCTGCACCACTTCTTCACCATGGGCAGCGGCGCCAGCGTCAACTCGTTCTTCGGCATCACCACGATGATCATCTCGATCCCGACGGGCGCGAAGATCTTCAACTGGCTGTTCACCATATATCGCGGCCGCGTCCGCTTCGAGCCGGCGATGCTGTGGACCGTCGGCTTCATGTGCACCTTCACCGTCGGCGGCATGACCGGCGTGATGCTCGCGGTGCCGCCGGCCGACTTCGCCCTGCACAACTCGCTGTTCCTGATCGCGCACTTCCACAACGTGATCATCGGCGGCGTGGTGTTCGGCGTGTTCGCCGGCATCAACTTCTGGTTCCCGAAGGCGTTCGGCTTCAAGCTGCACGCCGGCTGGGGCAAGGCCAGCTTCTGGTTCTGGCTGACCGGTTACTGGTTCGCGTTCACCCCGCTGTACGTGCTCGGCCTGATGGGCATTACCCGCCGCCAGAGCCACTTCGACGACCTGACCCTGCAGCCGTACTTCATCGTCGCCGCGTTCGGCGCGTTCCTGATCGCGCTGGGCATCGCCTGCTTCCTCGTCCAGATCGGGTACTCGATCTGGAAGCGTGACGAGCTGCGCGACGTCTCCGGCGACCCGTGGGATGCGCGCACGCTGGAGTGGAGCACCAGCTCGCCGCCGCCGCAGTACAACTTCGCCTTCACCCCGGTCGCGCACGACGTCGACGCGTGGTGGGACATCAAGAGCAAGAAGGTGGCGCGCCCGACCAGTGGCTTCATCGACATCCACATGCCGAAGAACACCGCCGCCGGCATGGTCCTCGCCGGTTTCGCCACCGTGTTCGGCCTGGCGATGGTGTTCCACATCTGGTGGCTGGCGATCCTCGGCTTCGCCGCCGTGGTGATCGGCGCCATCGTCCACACCTTCAACTACGACCGCGAGTACTACATCAAGGCGACCGACGTCGCCACGGTGGAAGCCGCGCGTACCCAACAACTGGCGAGCGTGCAGCATGTCTGAGGCAACCCTGACCCAAACCGGCGCCGCGCCGGAGTATTACGACCTCAAGGGCAAGCACCATCCGGAGAACGGCACCCTGCTCGGGTTCTGGTTCTACCTGATGAGCGACTGCCTGATCTTCGCGATGCTGTTCGCCGCCTACGGCGTGCTCGGCCGCAACTACGCCGCCGGCCCGTCCGGCGCGCAGTTGTTCGAGCTGCCGACGGTCGCGCTCAACACCACGTTCCTGCTGCTGAGCTCGATCACCTACGGCTTCGCGATGATCCAGATGCAGGCCGGCAAGAAGAACGGCGTGCTCGGCTGGCTGGCCATCACCGGCCTGTTCGGCGCGGCGTTCCTGTTCCTCGAAATCAGCGAGTTCCGCCACCTGACCCTCGAAGGCGCCGGCCCGGATCGCAGCGCGTTCCTGAGTTCGTTCTTCACCCTCGTCGGCACCCACGGCCTGCACGTCACCTTCGGCACGATCTGGCTGATCACGCTGATGTTCCAGGTCGGCAAGCACGGCCTCACCGCCGCCAACCAGCGGCGCCTGTTCTGCCTGTCGATGTTCTGGCACTTCCTCGACGTGGTCTGGATCGCCGTCTTCACCTTCGTCTACCTGATGGGAGTCCTGCCGTGAGCACCGAACACAACCAACACGACGCGCACGGCCACGACGACCACGGCCATGCCGGCGGTTTCCACGTTTCGCTCGGCGGCTACCTGACCGGCTTCGTCCTGTCGGTGATCCTCACCGCGATTCCGTTCTGGCTGGTGATGGGCAAGGTGATCGCCGCGCCTTCGACCACCGCGCTGGTGATCCTCGCCTTCGCCGCGGTGCAGATCGTCGTGCACATGGTCTACTTCCTGCACATGAACGCGAAATCGGAAGGCGGCTGGAACATGCTGGCGCTGATCTTCACCGGCATCCTCGTGGTGATCGCGCTGTCCGGCTCGTTGTGGGTGATGAACCACCTCAACCACAACATGATGCCGATGAGCCCGGCCGAAATGCGCGAAGCGCCGTGACCGTGGACGCTTCATCGCAACAAGACCCGAGGGCCGCCACGCGCGGCCCTCGTTCTTTGCCGGTGCTGATCGGCGTCGGCGCGTTCTTCCTGTTTTTCTTCGCGCTGTTCGTGGCGCTGGGAACGTGGCAAGTGCAGCGCCGCGCGTGGAAGCTGGACCTGATCGCGCGCGTCGATGCACGCGTGCACGCGCCGGCCGGCGATGCGCCGATGCCGGACGCATTCAATCCGCGCGACGACGAATACCGGCACGTGCACGTGCATGGCCACTGGCTCGCCGGCCACGACGTGCGCGTGCAGGCGGTGACCAACTTCGGCACCGGCTGGTGGCTGCTGGCGCCGCTGCAAGGCGACGCCGGATTCACCGTGCTGGTCAACCGCGGCTTCGTGCCGAAGGACTGGCCAGGCGCGACCGAAGCCGGCGCTGCGGACATCGACGGCCTGTTGCGCCTGAGCGAACCCAGGGCCTTCCTGCGCGACAACGTGCCGGCGCAGAACCGCTGGTATTCGCGCGACGTGGCCGCGATCGCGCAAGCGCGACACCTGGCGAACGCCGCGCCGTACTTCATCGATGCCGGCGACACCGCGCCGCAGGACGGCCAGGACCACTGGCCGCGCGGCGGCCTCACCGTCACCACGTTCCGCAACGCGCACCTGCAGTACCTGCTGACCTGGTACGCACTGGCGCTGCTGGTCGCGTTCGGCGCGTGGCGCGTGTTCGTGGAAGAATGGCGGCTCCGACGCAACACGAACCCGGCCGATGGCAGCGCAGACGCGGGACACGACTGAGCCGACCGCGCCGGCCGGTTCCGGCGAACTGGCCGGCGCGCGCAACATGCAGCAACTGGTGCAGCTGCGCTGGATCGCCATCGCCGGCCAGTTGGCGACGATCCTGTTCGTGCGCGCCGTGATGCGCATCCCGCTGCCGCTGGCGCCGATGTTGCTGGTGATCGCGGCGCAGGCCGCGTTCAACGTGCTGAGCTGGCTGCACTGGCGCAGGCGCGAAGAGGCCGGCGCGCTGGCGCCGCTGCTGTCGCTGCTGTTCGACGTGGCCTGCCTCACCGCGCTGCTGCATTACACCGGCGGCATCACCAATCCGTTCCTGATCCTGTACCTGCTGCAGGTCGGCCTCGGCACCGCATTGCTCGGCGCGCGCGGCGCGTGGCTGATCGCGGCGCTGGCCTGCGTCGGCGTGGTGTCGCTGGCCTTGTATCCGGGGCCGGTGCGCATCCATCCGAATTTCGCCGACGGACTGTACGACCACTACGTGCAGGGCGTGCTGCTGTGCTTCGTGCTGGTGACGGTGCTGCTGGTCGGCTTCATCACCCGGATAAACCGCACCTTGCGCGAACGCGATGCGCGCCTGGCCACGCTGCGCCAGCGCGCGGTGGAGGAAGAACACATCGTGCGCATCGGCCTGCTCGCCTCCGGCGCGGCGCACGAACTGGGCACGCCGCTGTCGACGCTGGCGGTGATCCTCGGCGACTGGCGGCATTCGCCGCATTTCGCTTCCGACCCGGAACTGCTGCAGGACGTGACCGAGATGCAGGCGCAGGTGCTGCGCTGCAAGGCCATCGTCACCAACGTGCTGTTGCGCGCCGGCGAAACCCGCGGCGAGGCACCGCAGACCACGACCCTGCGCGAATTCACCGAACAGGTGTTCGCCGAATGGAAACGCTCGCGCAAGCCGCGCGATTGCGAATACCACTGGCGCTTCGGCGACGACGTCGCCATCGTGTCCGACACCGGCCTCAAGCAGATGCTGCGCAACGTGCTGGACAACGCGCTGGAAGCCTCGCCGGACTGGGTTGCGCTGGAAGTGGCGCGGGACGCCGATGCCGTGGTCCTGCGGGTCCGCGACCGCGGCCCCGGTTTCGCCGGCGAAGTGCTGGAAAAACTCGGCCAGCCGTACAACTCGACCAAGGGCAAGCCCGGCGGCGGCCTCGGCCTGTTCCTGGCGCACAACGTGATCCGCACGCTCGGCGGCGGCATCCATGCGCAGAACGACCCGCGCGGTACCATGGTCGCGATCACCTTGCCGCTGTCCGTGTTGAGGCTGGAGGACGAAGATGGACGTTGATGCCGCATCCGCGACGCCGCGCGAACTGCTCATCGTCGACGACGACGCCACGTTCGCGCGCACCCTGGCGCGCTCGTTCGAGCGCCGCGGCTACGCGGTGCGCAATGCATCCAGCCTCGACGACGTCGAAGCGCTGCTCGCCGACGGCTTCGCGCCGACGCACGCGGTCGTCGACCTCAAGCTCGCCGGCAACGCGTCGGGACTGGCCTGCGTCAAGCGGCTGTACGCACACGACGGGGACACGCTGATCGTGGTGCTCACCGGCTTCGCCAGCATCGCCACCGCGGTCGAGGCGATCAAGCTCGGCGCCTGCCACTACCTCGCCAAGCCGGCGAACACCGACGACATCATCGCCGCGTTCGAGAGCCCCGAAGGCAATACCGACGTGCAGCTCACCGAGCGCAAGACCTCGATCAAGACCCTGGAATGGGAACACATCCACCAGACCCTGGCCGAAGCCGATTTCAACATCTCCGAAGCCGCGCGCCGGCTCGGCCTGCATCGCCGCACGCTGGCGCGCAAGCTGGAAAAACAGCGGGTGAAATGAACGCATTCCCCTAAAATGCGCGGCAACGGATTTTCCGCGAACGCACCCGCATGCAACTGATCGTCCATTCCCGCACCCGCCTCGCCGACGGCATCCTCGCGCTGGAACTGGTTGCGCCCGACGGCGCGGCGCTGCCCGCGTTCGCCGCCGGCGCGCACATCGAACTGCAGCTGGCGCCCGAACTGGCGCGCAGCTATTCGCTGGCCAACGACCCGGCCGAACGCCATCGCTACGTGGTCGCGGTACAGAAGGATGCGAACGGACGCGGCGGTTCGGCTTGGGTGCACGAACATCTGCGCGATGGCCAATGCGTGCGCGTCGATGGCCCGCGCAACAACTTCGCGCTGGTCGAAACCGCGCCGGACAGCGTGCTGGTCGCCGGCGGCATCGGCATCACCCCGCTGTATTGCATGATCCAGCGCCTCGAAGCGATCGGCAAACCGTGGAAGCTGCTCTACGCCGCGCGCAGCCGCGGCAACGCCGCGTACCTCGCCGAAATCAAAGCGCTGGAAGCGAACCGGCCCGGCCGCGTGCAACTGCATTTCAACGACGAGCGCAACGGCCGCGTGCCGGACCTCGCCGCCATCGTCGCGGCGGCGACGCAAGGCGCGCACCTGTATTGCTGCGGGCCGACGCCGATGCTCGACGCCTTCCTGGCCGCGACGAAACACTTGCCCGAAGGCAATGCGCACGTCGAGTTCTTCAGCGCCGCGCATGAAGCGGCGACCGACGGCGGCTACGTCGTCGAACTATCGAGGAGCGGCAGGCGCTTCACCATCCCCGCGGGCAAGACGATTCTTTCGGTGCTGCGCGACGCGAAGGTCGACGTGGACTACTCCTGCGAGGAAGGCACCTGCGGCGCCTGCGAAACCCGCGTGCTCGAAGGCGATATCGACCACCGCGACTCCTACCTCACGGCGTCCGAACAACGCAGCGGCAAGAAGATGATGATCTGCTGCTCCGGCTGCCGGGGCGGCAAGCTGGTGCTGGACCTGTGACGGCGGCGTTGGCGCGCGACGTTCAACGCCGGCACGCGGACCGGCAGCATGACGATGGCGATCACGCGATCGAATCAATCACGTCTTTCGAGGTCAGCAGCCTGTGTGCTTTCGGCTGGGTGACGGCGGCTTCCAGCAGCAGGCGTGCGATTGCAGGAGCCGGATTGATTCGCAAACCCTTGGGAAGAACCGATTTGAACAACTGCGCCAAGGGCAGAACGATCCGCTCCGCCAGGCGGAATTCGTCCCTGTCCCCGCCGATCATGCCCGGACGGATGATCGTCACGGAAGCAAACCCGAGGGCGACGATGTCTTTTTCCAGTTCGGCCTTGATGTTGCAGTAATAGACAGGGATCGATGCCGATGCGCCGGGTGATGAAACAAGTGCGACCGCCCCTGCGCCGCCCTCGCGCGCTTGGCGTGCGAACGCCATCGGCAAGTCGTAGTCGACGCGCTTGAAAGCGGGCCGCGAACCGGCTTTCGACATCGTCGTGCCCATTGCGCAGATCAGCGAATCGACGGATGTCCACGCAATCTCGGCCAGCAAGGTCTCGAGATCATTGGCAACGGGATTGACCAGCTTTGCATGCGCGGCGAGTGGCCGGCGCGTGGGCGCCACGACGCATTCGACGCGAGGATCGTCGAGCGCGGCTGCCAGCGCATGGCGTCCCACCAGACCCGTGGCTCCCAAAATCAGCAGGTTCATTCAAGCTTCCTGAAAACATCTACCCCGTTCCGATCATTTTCCCACTCGGGGCAGGCGATGAACTACGCATCGGCGATGGGAACTGTTTATCCGTTCCCCGGATTGACAAGCGTTCCGGTGCGGCCAAGTCACGACATCCCGCACTTGCCTCCTCCGTGGTCAACCCATGGCCCACGGAGGCGGCGACTTGAACGCTTCCACCAGAAAATCGGTCATGACCCGCACCTTGGCCGGCGGCGTCCTGTCCGCGGAGCGCAGCAGGTGGATGCCGCCCAGATCGGCGGACGCGGCATCCAGTTCCAGCGCTTCCAGTTCGCCGCGCCGGACGGCATCGGCGACGATGAATTCCGGTTCGTAGAGAACACCAAGACCGGCAATCGCCGCGGCGACCAGGGCATCGCCGTTGTTCGCGCGCAGGTTGCCCTTCACCGGCACGCGCTGCTCGCCGGCCTTGCCGAAACGCCATTCCTCCGGCCGCGAGATGTGCGACAGCGAGAAGCTCATGCAGTTGTGCGCGGACAGATCGCTCCAGCGCGCCGGACGTCCGTGGCGCGCCCAGTAATCCGGCGCCGCGCACACGATCATCGCCGCGTCGGCCAGTTTGCGCGAGATCAGGCGGCTGTCTTTCAGCGTGCCCACGCGCAGGGTCAGATCCCAGCCTTCTTCCATCAGATCGACGACGCGATCGTTCAGCCCCAGGTCCACCACGACGCCCGGATGCCGCCGGCTGAAACCGGGCAACAACGGCGCGATGTAGCGCACGCCGAACGACAGCGGCACGTTGAGCCGCAGCAATCCCATCGCCTGCACGCGTTGCGAGGCGACCATCGCTTCCGCCTCGTCGAATTCCGGCAGCAGCTTGCTGCAGGCTTCGAGGTATTGCTGGCCGGCTTCGGTCAAGGTCAGCTTGCGCGTGCTGCGGTGGAACAGGCGCACACCCAGGCGTTCTTCCAGCGCATCGACGTGCTTGGTCGCCATCGCCGGCGACAGCCCCACCTGACGCGCCGCCGCCGACAGGCTGCCCGCCGTGGCGGCGCGGGCAAACACCTGCATGCCGGTGATCCGATCGAGCATCTTTATCTAACACCCAAGGTGCGAACTGAAATCAATCATAGCGTCATTATCAATCACCGGAAGAAGGCCTACCTTTGACGCGCCCCGAACCGCCGCCATCAGGCAGGAACCCTTGATGCACTCGTCGAACTCCATTCCGAACCTTGACCGCGCGCCATGGCATCGTGCGGATGCCGTGGATGCGGTGCTGGACGATGCCGTGGGCAGCGGCCGCATCGTCGGCGCCAGCGTGCGGGTGGCGCAGGACGGTGAAATCGTCTACCGGCGTGCCGCGGGTTTCGCCGACCGCGAGACGCAACGCGCGATGCGGGAAGACGAGCTTTTCCGTCTCGCCTCGATGACCAAGCCGATTGTCTGCGTCACCGCGCTGGCCTTGGTCGAACTGGGAAAACTGCGACTGGACGACGCGGTGACGGAATGGCTGCCGGAGTTCAGGCCCAGGTTGGCGGATGGCCGTGCGCCGGTCATTCGCGTGCGCCATTTGCTGACCCACACCGCCGGTTTGGGCTACGGTTTCCTCGAGGTACCCGAGGGGCCTTATCACGCACTCGGCGTGTCCGATGGCCTGGATGCCTCCGGCCTCGGCTTGAGCGAGAACCTCCGGCGCATCGCGGCCGCACCGCTGCTGTTCGAGCCCGGAACCGGCTGGCACTACTCCGTCGCCATCGATGTATTGGGCGCGGTTGTCGAACGCGTCACCGGAAAGACCTTGAACGACGCCGTGCGCGACATCGTGACCGCGCCCTTGGGCATGTCCCGCACCAAGTTCATCGCCGCCGCGGACGAAGTGCTTGCGACGCCTTATGGCGATGCCTCGCCGCGGCCGGTCAGGATGACGGAACCCTTCGCGTTGCCGTTTGCGCAGAGCGCGATCGTCTATTCGCCGGCGCGTGCGCATGACGCCGCCGCGTTTCCTTCCGGTGGCGTCGGGATGGTCGGCACCGCCGACGATTACCTCCGGTTCGCGGAAGCCATGCGCACGGGCGGCGCCGGCATCATCAGCCCCGACATGGCGAAGGCGATGACCACCCATGCCGTCGGCGATCTGCCGATCAGCGCCGCCGGCCCGGGCTTTGGCTGGGGCTTGGGCGTGGCGGTATTGAACGACCCCGTTACCGCGGAATTGCCGTTGAATCCGGGCGCTTGGCACTGGTCCGGCGTTTACGGCACGCAGTTCTGGGTAGACCCGGTGGCAAGGCTCTCCGTCGTCGTTCTCACCAATACCGCGGTCGCCGGAATGACGGGCGCGTTTCCACTCGCGATGCGCCGCGCCGCTTCGGCGTGAGCAGCGGCTCTTTCCCCAAAGGATGCTTGAATTGCCATGAAAACCTATCGAATCAAAGCCGGCGCCGGCGTTGCCGGACTGGAACTCCACGATCGTCCTTCCAGCGCGCTTGGCCCCAGGGACATTCGCGTGCAAATGCGCGCCGTATCGTTGAATGCACGGGATCTCGCCTTCGCCAACGGGACTTTCCCCAACACGCCGGACCATTCTCTGGTGCCGCTCGTCGATGGCCATGGCCAAGTGATCGAGGTGGGCAGCGAAGTCAGCCGTTTCGCGCCCGGAGACAACGTCATCACGACCTACTACCCGCATTGGGAAGAAGGCGAGATTGCGCCAGCCAAGGTGGATATCTCCCTCGGCGTGCAAGTGGATGGAACCTTGTGCGAGGAGAGGGTCGCTTCCGAGGCGTGGTTCGTGCGAGCCCCGGCAATGCTCGACGTTCACGGCGCCGCCACCTTGTCATGCGCCGGGCTCACCGCATGGAATGCGCTCTTCTGCGCCGGCGGCCTGAAGCCGGGCGCCAGCGTACTGTTGCTGGGAACCGGCGGCGTCTCCATCTGGGCACTGCAACTGGCGCACGCGGCCGGCCTGCGCCCGATCGTTCTTTCGTCCCAGGACGAAAAGCTGGAGAAGACCCGGCTTCTCGGCGCCAAGGAAACGCTCAATTACCGCCGCCATCCGGAATGGCAGGACGAAGTCATGCGCCTGACCGAGGGGCAAGGCGTCGATCTGGTCGTCGAGGTCGGCGGTGAAGGCACGCTGGCACGCTCGCTCCAGGCGTGCCGCATGGGCGGCAAGGTCGTGGTCATCGGCCGCGTGGCCGGCGGCGGCGCGGCTTCGATCCCGCCGGGCGCGCTGATCGGCGGTGCGAAGCAGTTGCAAGGCATCACCACCGGCAGCCGCGCAATACTGGAAGATTTGTGCCGCTTCGTCGACGCGCACCGGATCGCGCCGGTGGTGGATCGCGTCTTTGCGTTCGGCGAGGCGCGCGCGGCCTATGAGCATCTGGCGGCGTCACGGCATTTCGGGAAGGTGGTCATCGACGTGGCCGGCTGACCGGCATCGTTCATGTCGAACGAACCTCAATCCCGTGTCGATTCGCCGAATGCATCGGCGGCCCAATCGATGAATGCGCGCAGGCGCGGCGAAGGCAGGCGCGTGCGCGGGTACACGATGTTGACCGGGCTGGGCAACGGCGGAAACGCCTCGAGCAGCGGCAGCAGGCGTCCCGCGGCGAAGTGGCTCTCCAGTCGATAGCACGGTGACTGGATGATGCCGAAGCCGGCAAGCGCGGCGCCGAGGTAGGAATCCGCGCCGCCCACCCGCACCCGCGTCGGCAGGCTGACGTGGCGCACGCGTCCTTCGTGCCGGAATTCCAGCGGCAGCAGCGCGCCGATCGCGCTCGACTTGAAACCGACCATCAGGTGTCCGTCCTGCAAGGCGTCGAGGTCGGCCGGCATGCCGTGGCGCGCGCAGTAGTCCGGCGATGCGGCGGTGGCTTCGGCCAGCAAGGTCAGGCGGCGCGCGATCAAATCGCTGTCGCGCAATTCGCCGACGCGCACCGCGCAGTCCACGCCTTCGCGCACGATGTCGATGTAGCGGTCACCTTCGCTCACGTCCAGCTCGATGTCCGGGTATTTCGACAGGAACTCCGGCAAGCGCGGGAACAACAGGCGCCGCGCCAGCGCGCCGTGCATTTCGATGCGCAGCGGGCCGCGCGGATTCGCATCGCTGAAAGCGCTTTCTGCATCCTCCACGTCGGCGATCAGGTGCAGGCAGCGCGCATAGAACGCCTCGCCTTCCAGCGTCGGCGTCACCTGGCGCGTGGTTCGCTGCAGCAGGCGCACGCCCAGGCGCGTTTCCAGCGCCTTGACCGCATCGGTGACGGTCGCGCGCGGCAGGTTCAGGTCGTCCGCGGCGCGGGTGAAGCTGCGCCGCTCCACGATCCGCACGAAGACGCGCATGGCGTCGAAGCGATCCATTGTCCGGCTAATCCGAATGGTGTTGGCGGAATATGCCCGATTATCCGGAAAGGGGAAATGACTACCTTGTGTCCACGCCACTCCGGCGGATGACCGAGATGTCCCCATGAACGCACAAACCTCTTCCCGTCCGGTGGCGATCGTCACCGGCGCCTCGCGCGGCATCGGCGCCGCCATCGCCGAGCGCCTCGCCAGCGACGGCTTCAACGTGGTGGTCAATTACGCCGGCAGCAGCGCCGAAGCCGAAGCACTGGTCGGCAAGATCGAACAAGCCGGCGGCCATGCCATCGCCGCGCAAGCCGACGTCAGCGACGCGGCGGCGGTCGAGCGCATGTTCGATGCGGCCGAAGCGGCATTCGGCGGCGTCGATGTGCTGGTCAACAACGCCGGCATCATGAAGCTGGCGCCGCTGGCCGACAGCGACGATGCGCTGTTCGACAGCCAGATCGCGATCAACCTCAAAGGCACCTTCAACACCTTGCGCCAGGCCGCGCGCCGGCTGCGCAACGGCGGCCGCATCATCAACCTGTCCACCAGCGTGGTCGGGCTGAAGCTGGAGAACTACGCCGTTTACGCCGCAACGAAAGCCGCGGTGGAAACCCTGACCGCGATCCTGTCCAAGGAAGTGCGCGGCCGTTCGATCACCGTCAATGCCGTCGCGCCCGGCCCGACCGCCACCGCGCTGTTCCTCAACGGCAAGTCGCCGGAATTGATCGAGCGCATGTCGAAGATGAACCCGCTCGAACGCCTCGGCACGCCGGACGACATCGCTTCCGCCGTCGCCTTCCTCGCCGGCCCCGACGGCAGCTGGATCAACGGCCAGGTGCTGCGCGCCAACGGCGGCATGGTCTGAGCTTCGCCCATTTCGCGCGCCCGCCGCACGGACGCGTCTTTCCATCTTCAAGGAGCAACCCATGAGCAAGATCATCCTCGTCACCGGCGCGTCCAGCGGTTTCGGCCGGCTTACCGCCGAAGCGCTGGCCAAGGCCGGCAACACTGTTTACGCCTCGATGCGCGGCACCACCGGCAAGAACGCAAAGGTGGTTGAAGACATCGCAGCGTTCTCGAAAGCCAACAGCGCCGACCTGCGCACGGTGGAACTGGACGTGCAATCGCAAGACTCCGCCGATGCCGCCGTTGCGAAAATCATCGCCGACGCCGGTCGCCTCGATGTCGTCGTGCACAACGCCGGGCACATGATGTTCGGCCCGGCCGAAGCCTTCACCGCCGAGCAGCTTGCGCAGCAATACGACGTCAACGTGCTCGGCACCCAGCGCGTCAACCGCGCCGCGCTGCCGCAAATGCGTGGGCAAAAGCAGGGTTTGCTGGTGTGGGTGTCGAGCAGCAGCTCGGCCGGCGGCACGCCGCCGTATCTGGCGCCCTATTTCGCGGCCAAGGCGGCGATGGATTCGCTGGCGGTGCTGTACTCGCGCGAGCTTGCGCGCTGGGGCATCGAAACCTCGATCATCGTGCCCGGCGCGTTCACCAAGGGCACCAACCACTTCGCCAATGCGGGCGCACCCGCCGACACCGCGCGCCTGGCCGAATACGAAGCCGGCCCGTATGCGGGCTTCGGCGAACAGGTGCAGAAGGCCTTTGCCGAAATCGTGCCGGATGACGCCGACGTCGGCGAAGTCGCCGATGCCATCGTCGATGTCGTCGCCGCACCGTTCGGCACGCGCCCGTTCCGCGTCCACGTCGATCCGGCGCAGGACGGCGCGAACGTCGGCTTCAGCGTGCTCGACCGCCTGCGCGCGGAAATGCTGCATCGGGTGGGACTGTCGGACTTGCTGACGCCGGCCAAGCTGGCCTGAACCACGATGCGGCAAAACGGCATGGCGGATGTCGAATGCATCCGTCATGCCGACCGCATCCGGACCAACCCATGAATTTCCCTCGCCATGCATTCATCTCGATGCTCGTCGCCTGCGCCGTTTTCCTGTTGCTTGCGACTTGCATGCGCTTCGGCAACATCGCATCGAGAAACACCACGATGAAACCTTCCATCACCTATCTTCGCTTGCTGAGGCACACGCCGTTTTTCACCGCGCTGGATACCGCGCAATTGCGCTGGGCCATCGACCATTCACGGGAATGGGAAGCGCAGAACGGCAGCATCGTCGCCGAATGCGACAACGACGCGACCACGCGCGACGACGCCTACTGGATACTGCTCGATGGCCATTGGGAAATCGAGCACAACGGCCACACACATGCATCCGGCCATGCCGATCCGGGCAAGTGGTTCAGCACGACGGAAGCGACCACGCCATGCCGACTGGTCACGACCGAACACAGCTACGTCATGCGCATCGCCCGCGCCGACATGGATGAAATGCTGAAGCGCGGTTTCGACTTCCGTGCGCATCTGCAAGCAGGCCATGCGTACTACGGCGAAATCTTCGGATCGGAAATTGCCCGTCCGAACCCTGCACGCTGACCGCAATCGCAATTGTGCAATGCCGCCGCCGGCAATGCTCGAATACAGCGCAGCGTGGCCTTTCAACGCCTCTGCAACGTGAACTCCACCGGCGTCGTCACCGTGACCGGATCACCAAGAAACTCCGGCGGGGGCGGCGGCAATGGACTGGCCCGTCGCACCGTGGCCACCGCTTCGTCATCCAGCAGGTCATGGCCGCTGCCCTGGACAACCGCCACGGCCAGCACCTGACCTTGCCGATTGACTTGGAACTGCACTTGCACCGTCCCGAAGAGACGTCGTCGTTGCGCGTCACGGGAATACTGCTTGAAGTGCTCCAGACGGCCCAATATCTGCGACTGCCACGTCGCCATCGCCTGAGGCATCACGCCCGCCGATGATTGATTGGCCGCATAGCGGCTATCGACAGATGCCTGCACACTCGGCGGGGCACTGGTCTGCGCGACGTCATTGTTGGCGTTCTCGTCGTTCTGCCGTTGCCGCGCCTGCTGCGGCAACGCGACTTCCGCATGCTCTTGCGGCTTTTGCTGTGGCTCCGGTTTGGGGGCCGGCTTCGGCGCTGCCTCGGGTTGGGCTTTGCGCTGCTCCTGCTGCAGTGCTCCCGGCGGCAGATCGGTGGGCGACGTCGGCGGTGCAGTCGGCGATGGCGCCAGTTCCACCATCACGGCTTGCGCCTGTGGCGGCAGCGGCTGCGCCGGACGAGACGCATGCCACCACAGCACCACGCCGATGACGGCAACATGCACAAGCAACGCCATGCCGAAGCTGCCGCTCCAGCGCAGGAGCGCCCGGTCATGCTCCAGCACGCTCATTTTCCGGATTGCTCCAATCCGACCAATGCCACTTTCAGATAGCCGGCATCGCGCAACGCATTCATCGCGCCCATCAGTTCGCCATAAGGCACTTCCTTGTCGGCGCGAAGAAAGATGCGCTCGTCGCGGTCGCCCCGGGTCAACGCATCCAGTTTCGCTTTCAGCTCGGCCCGTGTGACCTTGTCCTGGTTCAGGCTCAACGAGAGGTCGGCTTGCACGGTCAAATAGATTGGCGCGTGATCCTTCGGCCGTGGCTGCGCCGTGCTGGATGGCAGCTCCACCGGCACATCGACCGTCGCCAACGGAGCAGCCACCATGAAGATGATCAGCAACACCAGCATCACGTCGATGAAAGGCGTGACATTGATCTCGTGGTTCTCGTCCAGATCGTCATCTTCGCGACTCGTCCTGATTGCCATCGTCCGGCTCCGCTCAGTGCATGGATACGGCGGCAGCGTCCGCCTTCGACGCTTCTCGACGATCCAGATCACGCGAGATGATCCGCTGCAATTCCGCCGACACATCGCCCAAGTCGCCTCGCAGGGCAGCCAGTCGCCGGCTGAAATGGTTGTAGATCACCACCGCCGGAATCGCGGCCACCAGCCCCAACGCCATGGCTTGCAAGGCCTCGGCAATGCCGGGTGCAACCACCGCCAGGCTGGTCGTGTTGGATTTGGCGATGCCGATGAAGCTGTTCATGATCCCCCACACCGTGCCCAACAGGCCCACGAACGGCGCAGTCGCGCCAATAGTGGCGAGAAGCCCGGTGCCGATGCGCAGGTGACGCACATGATTCAGTTCGACCCGCTCCAGACGCGAAGCGATCCGCTCCTTGATTCCAGCCTTGTCCGGCAAACCCGCGGACTGCTGCAGCTCCGCGCGGGCCTCGACGATCAGGTCATGGACAATGCCATCGCCCAGATGCGGATTGCCTTCGGTGTCGGGCAACTGCACAGCGCGCGCCAGCACCGCGCGGGCAGTGCGCAACGAACGGCCAATCCGGCGCAGTTCCCACGTCTTGGCAACCAGCACGGTCCAGGTGACGATCGACGCCAGCGCCAAACCGACCATCACGGCCTGCACTACACCCCCGGCATGCAGGAACATTTGCCACGGGCCCAGATCGGGCGGAAGGTTCGCGGTCATGATTTGCATCGGTCAATCCAATTCATCGGGACGAGAAGGAAGGGAGGTCGTCGGTTGCGGCAGCAACCCGGCATTTGCCAGCTTGGGCAGCACGCCATGAAAGGCCGTCGGTGACAGCGTGTAGCCGTGCCGGCAGGCTGCCTCGTAAACGTTTCGCGCAGTCAGATGGCCGTGATTGCGCAGTACCTCCGGCGCAAGGCGCAACGCCGCCAGACGGGCCGAGGTGACTTTCAATCCTGCGGCACGCAATACGCACGCATGCGGCGACGAACCGATGTCACCGATGGCGGTCCAGCCCGCACGCTGCCGGAGTGGACGCTTCCCACTCATGGTTCCGGCCTTCGCCACAGCCATGCCAGCACGCAAGCCATGCAACCGATGATGATCGCCACGCTCGGCTTGTGCGGAATCGTCAATGCCGAAAACGTGCCGGCCAGCGTCATCGTGAAAGTTGCGGCCCATTTGGCCTTGCGCGGCAACTTGCCCGCCTGCCAGTGCGCCAGCAATGGCCCGAACAAACGATGACGCAATATCCATGCGTGCAAGCGCGGCGAACTGCGCGCCGCGGCCCAGGCGGCGAGCAACACGAACTCGGTCGTCGGCAAGCCCGGCGTCACCACGCCGACAAAAGCCAATCCCAGGCTGACCACGGCCAGCACCCGCAACAAGGCGCGCCGCAGCCCGCCGATCGGTGCCGGATCGGGCGCCACTGGATTCATGCATGCCCTGCCACAGGGGAAGAGCCGGCCAACGGCAACTCCTCTTCCACATAGTGATGCACCGTACGGAAAGCATCCTGCGCGCCCCGTACCACGTCCTCCTCCTGCGTCGGCGACAACCGCACGGCATCCAGTGCCGTCGTGAATTGACGCCAATGCCGGGCGGCCCCCTCCGGATGCGCTGCCAGGTGACGGGCGCCAAAGTCCGAACCCAACCCGAGTTTCTCGTGCGCGAACTTGAGCAGGATCATGCCACCGAGGTTGGAACCTTCGGCCACGTACAACCAGCCCAGTGCGACCGGGAGCGACGTGGTTTCGTCCAATCGCCCGCGGGCGTCCGTCGGCAACGGCTTGCCCAAATCCCCTAAATCGCTGGCGATTTTCAGCAAGCGGCGGCGCTCGTCGAGTTCCGGCAGCAACGCATGCAATCGTGGCCTGGCGTACAGCGCATCGATATCGCGATGGAAACGATATTGCGCACGCAGGAACTTCGCGAACTGCTCGCGGCCGGTGAAGATGCCCGCAGCCATGATGCGCTTGTCCAGCACATCGTGGACGGCGTGGGTGGCAGCCTTCAGCCGCTGGCTGCGGGTAGACGTGGAATCGACAATCGCTTCGTGCATGGTGGCGGCTCTCGGGAAAGCGGGAAATGGCAGGATGTTGGCGGACACGGGATTGGCGGCAGGATCAATCGCCATTGGATTCAGAACGCATGCTCCAATTTCAGGCTGGCGACGTCCTTGTCATAGGAATACAACCAGTCCACGCTGCTCTTGACCGAGTTCCTGCGCAGGGTCAGCAGTGGGGTAAAACCGGCAAAGGCCAGGCGCGCCGCCTTGATCACGAGGATGTAGTTCTGCTCGTTGTCCTTCCGGAGCGCGTCCAGGAGTGCGCTGTAGGCGCCGTAATCGCGATGTCGATAGGATGCAAACAGCGTGCTGTTGAATCCGTCGGGCCATTGCAGCGACGCCCCCAGGCGCACCCCCGTTTGTCGATAGGCGTTGGCTTCGATCGGCGCATTGCTGTCCAGATAATCCGCGCCGCCAAATAACGTCCAGCGTGCGCCGAGACCGTGGAAGTAAGTGGCGAAAATCGAACGCGAGACGCCGTCGTAGTTGCTCGCATAAGCGACATTTCGATAGCGCATGTCCTTCCAGTCGCCTTCCACCTTCAGCAGCGAGGCTTGCGACAAGGTATGGCTCCATTCGCCATGCAGGCCCCATGCGCCATACAGCGCGGAGTCGCCCAACGCGTAGTAATCGAACGAAGGGGCCAGTGCAAAATTGTTTCGGCCGCTGCGAAAGCTGTAACCGGCTTGCGTGGTCGAGGTCAGTTCGTCGTATGCGCTATTGTCGCGGTAGCTCTCGCCGAACAGCAACGAACGCAAGTACAAGCCATGATGGCCACCCAATGGAAAATACTTGTCAAGGCTGGCGTCGTAGTCGATTCCGGCAGCGGAGATGGCGTCGGGCGTCTTGCGGTCGTAGAAGCACATGCCTTCGTAATAGAACAGGCAGGTATGGCTGGCCGAAGTGCGATTGACGTTGTCGCTCCAGATCGGTCCGAACGAGAACGACCCGCTCCATGCAGAACGATTGCGCAACGCCTGACGGAACACCGTGATGGTCTTGCGCACACCTTCAGTCCTGGGATCGGTGGCATCGATGGAACCATCAATGGCCTCGAACAGTTCCGCGGCCTCGCGATCCTGTTGGTCCTCGAACAGCGTCCGCGCCAACTCCAGCCGCCCAAGCAGAAAATCCGGCTGCGATTCCAGCAGCACGCGGAATTCACGCTCGGCCTCGGCGTAATGGCCTTGCAGGCGCGCGAGCATGCCCTGCGCGTAATGCACCAGCATCGGATCGCGATCCGGCAAAGTCAGATACTCGTGCAAAAAATGCGCGGCTGCCGCCCACTGCTTGTTCTGCAATGAAAGGTACAAGGCGCGGCCCACATCACTGACCGTATGTTCGACGACATGGGTTTGGCCATCCACGGTGATCGTCGGGCGGGCGCCGTCCAGTTCGCCTTTCAGCAGTTCGCGTTCGCGCTCGACGGATTGCTGCCCGTTGCGCTGGTCGAGGATGCGACGGGTGTCGTCCTGTTCCTGGGCATGCAAGGGCCAGCCCATCAAGCCAACAAGCAGGAAAGGAATCTGCGGCAATGCGCGATGCCGAAGCTGGCGCCACGCGAAGAAAATCGGGTGCATGAGCAAGATCGCTTCAACAGTGGCAAGGACGGGCTGCCGCAGCTGGTCCTTGCCGTATCGTCAAACAAACATCAGGTTATGGACGAATCCAAACCGACGATTGGTCAGTTCTTGGTACCGCCGAATGCGGTGTTGTACTGGCTATTGCCAGTGAACGTCGCGATGCCGGCCAGGGCAGTTGCATTCGCCCCGAAGAAACTGCCACTGGTGGTACCCACAACCGAATTGGCCCGAGCCAGGCCACTGAAGGTGGCAGTGGATGGATTGATGGTTACGTAGGGCGTGACCACGCTGCCCAAGGCCAAGGTATTGACCGTGCTGGAACCGGTACGGGTCAGGCTGCCCGACAAATGATTGGTCGAAAAGTCGGCGGTGAAGGTACCTGTCAGCAGATTGGTGCCAGCCGCAGTGCTGGTGCCGTTGTACTGGTTGATGCCGGCAACCGTATAGGTCGCAGTACCACTACCGGGCAGAGTCACATTTGTATTATCGCCTATGTAGTAAACCTGACGATTGCTGTAATTCGGCGAACCGTCAGCGGACCACTCACCGAACCAGACGTCAGCGGTGCCCACCTTGGAGAACGCGAACACGCCCAGGTCCGGGTGCGGCGAGGTCGGGTCGTACGGATAGGAAAGTACCTTCACCGCGTTGCTGCCGCCGTAGGTGGCCAAGCCTTGGAAGTCGACCTGGGTGTCCACCCCCGTGCTTTGGACGCCGATCCCGGCATAGCCGCTGTGATGCGGGCCGCCATTGACATCCGATTCGCCGACCTTGACGTAGGTGTTCGTCGGGTCGTCGCTGGTGGCGCCATTGAAAGTCTTGGTCTGAGCCGAAGCCGAGCCAGCCGAAACGACGGCCAGCAAGGCCAGCGCAAGACTGGAGAGTTTTCTGTTGCTGCTCATGATGTAACCTCTTGGTTGATTGAAATGCAAAACCAGCAGACCTCCTGTCCGCACCTTTGCTGCGTCCTTGTCCGTTGTCGACGGGATCAGAACCTCCCCGTCAAACTGAGCTTCAGCGTGCGCCCAGGCGCGGCCATCGCGGAACGCGTCGCAGGGTCCACGTAGAACTGATCGGTCAGGTTGGTGACCGTCAGTTCTGCACTCAGGTTTTCATGCAGCTTGTAGCTGGCGTAGGCATCGATGACCGTGGTCTGCCCCCACGAAAGCGGGATATTGAATCCCCATGGAAAGGTTCCGCCGCTCGTGATGGAATGATCGCGGACGGCTTCCAGATCGGGATTGGAATATTGCTTGTAGTGGACGACACGTCCGCCGACTTCCAGGCGCTTGTCGAAGAAGCGCCCGCCCAGCGACCAGGTGGTGGACAATTCCGGCGTGGCCTGGGTCAGCAGATAACCGCCGACGTAGCCGTACTTCACGCAGTTCGGAAAGTCATAGGAACTGCCATCCATTCTGTAGTAAAGCGCCGTGTTGATCGCCGCCGTGCTTTGGTCGCAGACCTGATCCTTGATCTGGTAATTGAATGCCAGATCGGTGAAGAAGCGGCCATTGTCGTAGCGCCCTTGCAGGTCCAGGCCGCTGATGACCTGTTTGTCGATGTTGTAGAAATAGAAGTGGCTGTCGCGCTCGATCACGTCGGCTGTCTTGTTCCGGTACCACGCCAATTTGACGTCGGCGATGCTGCCCGGACTCAGCAAATGGCTGAGGTCGTGGACATAGGCGACTTCCCAGTTGTAGCTATGCTCCGGCTTCAGGTCCCAGGGATTGAGCGACGACGAAAACCCGATGGTGCTCTCGAACATGCTGGGGTAACGCAACATTTCGCCATAACGGACATAGGCACGGCTGTAGTCGCTGAAATTGACCGTGGCCGTGAAGAACGGCACCCAGCCATGGTCCTTGCGTTTCCTGGCCGGGTTGGCCATGTCGGTACGAACGGAGCTCGTCGAGCAGCCCACCAGATCGTGATCGCTCAGCGCGCCATTGAGGCAGACATTGGTCGCCTTGCTGTAATGGCCGTTGCTGTCCGGCTCCCACGGCACCGTGGTTGCCTTGGTATAGGGTTGCGACAATTGTGCAACCAGCTGTGCAAATTCATCCTCGGCAGCCTTCGCGGTGTCGATCTGTCCGGATGCAAGAGCATCATCGATGAAGGGTTGATATGCATCGCGCAGCGCCTGCGTGCCAGCATCGATCTCCTGCTGGGTAGGCATGACCGATTCGGCATACGTGACCTGGTATGAGGTAACGACCGAGAGATCCCCGAAATCGTCCTGATGGACGGCCAGGAAGTCGTCGAACGCCCAGTAGGACGAGTAGCGGGCGCCGGCATTCAAGGTCAGGAAGTCAAGTGGCCGCCATTCGAAACTGAAATCGGCATTCCATTCCTCGCGACGCCCTGCGCGGGGATACATGCGCCAACCGTCGCTGGTACCGAAGTAAGGGTCGGCCGAGCTCAGCTTTTCGTGCTGGAAGTTGCCGCCCACAGTGAAGTCCAGGCTGTCGGCCAGATGGAACTTGTTGCTGAGGGTGACGCCATTGCGGATGTCGGTGGCATTGGCCAACGCGGTGTTGTGCAAGAGTGTGCTGGCATCAGGATATTGATTCGGATAATCAAGTTCCCAGGCCGGATCGGCGTAATTCGGGAAACCGCCAGCCGTGTAGGTATCGCTGACCGTATCGGTACGCCACAGGTTGGCGTAGAAATCCATCCAGCGACTGTCCTCGGGCCGCCATTTGTATTCCAGGTTGTACGCTTGGGTGTCGACGCGACTCAAGGGCCACTGGATATCGCCCTGGTCGGTGATATTGCTGACCAGAATTCGCGAAGGCATGATTTCGCCATAGTGCGACAGGCTTTTGCGGTAGCCGAACTGCAGGGCTTGATCATCGGCAGGGCGCCAACTGGCCTTGAACAGATACGACTCCATCTGGCTGGAGGTATTCGGCACCTCGCTGCCAGGCGAGAAGTAGTTGGCCAGCGAATTTATGTAGTCGTCCGAATAATTCGTTCGGTCGTGTTGGTAATAACTGGCGTCGTGCTTGCCCGAGTAATAATTGCCGCGTTCGCGATAGGCATAAGCAAACAGGAAATCGAGATTGTCGGTCGGGCGATAGCCCAGCGCTGCGCGATAGGCGTAGTCCTCGCCCTTGAACACGTTGTAGCCACCGCCGCCGGTCTTCGGCGTGATCCGCAGGCTCGGATCCAGATAGGGAATGTTCGGGCTACTCCCGAACCCGGGAACGTCGCGGTAATCCTCGCCGGTGAGCAGGGTCGGCACGCGCGGATCAACTGAATTGCTGCTGCCTTCGACCTTGATCTCGCCACCGAATTTCTCGCCGGGCTTGAGGAAGTCGTCCACATCCAGCGTGTTGACCACCATCGCGCCACCGATGCCGGTGTTGACGTTGCGCACCTGCGCCGGGCCCTTGATGACCTGGATCCCGCCGATCAGGAACGGATCGATATAGTTGCGATTGGTCGCGCCGTTGTAACCGCGCCAGACGGTCAAGGCCTGCTCGGTGCCGTCAATGACGACCGGCACGCGACCCGGGCCTTGTATGCCGCGGATGCTGATGTCCAGTGCGCCGCTGTTGCGGGCGTCGCCACTGAACACGCCGGGCACGCCTTTGACCAGATCCGAAGGCGTGGTGCCTTTGTAGCGTTCGATTTCCTTGCGACCGATGTAGGACGTGGACAGATCCAGGTCGTACACATCGTCATGACCCTGGATGTCGCGTTGCTCACCCGCGGCCCCGGCCACGCGCTCGCCACTCACGTTGAGCGTGCCGGTGGTGACGACACCATTCGCCGCTTGCCGGTCCGCTGCCGCCCTTTCGATGGCGACGATTCCAGGTTCTCGCCAATGCCAGGCCATGCCCGTGCCTGACAACAACTGCGTCAATGCCTGTTCGGTGGTGTAGCGCCCGGTAACGCCCTGTGGCTGCAAACTGGCGACTTCATCCGATGCGAACAGGATGCGCACGCCGGCTTGATCGGCCAGCCGGGTCAGTGCGCTGTCCAGCGGTTGTGCGGGGATGTCGAAATCGCGGGTGGTGGCCTGGGCGGTCTGCTCCGGCGCTTGCCGGGCCAGCGCCGGCGTCGAACACAGGGCCATGGTGATGCCGATTGCCAACAGCGAGCGCAGGCAGGATCGGAGGGCGGGGGTGGTTTTCATGAATTCCGAAAGTTCGGCGGGTGGAATGGATACCCGCATGGGCGGGACCCGAGCCATAAATGCGAATAGCTCTCATTCCTATAGACGTACCGACCAAGGCAAAATTGCACCGGCATTGCGCCGGCGTGGTCAGCGAATCAGGATCAGCAATGGCAAATGGACGATTTCGGCCTTCGCCAGCTCCGCGACGCTGCGCAGTAGGGCGTCGGTATCGTCCAGATCGAATACACCACTCAGTTGCAGGTTCCGCAGGTGATCGCCCACCACGACCACGCGACTGGCGATATAGCGCTCCAGTTCGGTCGCAATCGCTGCCAATGGCTGTCGGTTGAAGATCAGCTTGTCACGCGTCCACGCAGCCTGCATTGCGGCATCAACCGCCTCCACGGCGCCCAGCACGTCGCGGCTGAAGGCAATGCGCTGGTTGTCGACAACGCGGGCGGTGCCCTCCTCGTTGCGCACTCCGACGACACCGGCAAGCACCGTGACGGTGCTGTGGCGATCCTCCTTGCGCAAGACATAGCGACCTGAAACCGAATGCGTTGCGCCATCACTGGACTGGGCCACGAACGGGCGCAGCGGATCGGGAACAATCTCGAACAACACCTCGCCCGCCAGCACCGACACTTGCCGCACCGCTTCCGAGAACGTCACGGACAAGGCGCTGGCCGTGTTGAGCCAGGCACGGGAGCCATCCGGCAGAACCACCTGCCGGCGCTGGCCGATGCGAGTGGAATGATCGGCCAGCAAGCCTGCTGGCGGCCCGAACAACACGCCACTGCCGGTCAACGTCGCCAGCCCGGCGACGCCGGCAGCGGATGCGCCGCCAATCAACAACGCACGTCGACTAATGCGCCGCCGCCGCGACGGTGTCAGCGCCCTCACCCACTGCCGGTGCTCCGCGGCCACTTGCGTATCACCGACGTCCTCCAGCAGGGCACGCGCATGGCGAACGGCCTCGGCATGCGCGGGCGAACGGCGACACCACGCCTCGTAAGCCGTGCGCACCTTGGCATCGGGGTTGCCATCCATGCGGACGATCCATTCGATGGCCTCGTCGCTCAATACGTTGTTGCGGGCTCGAAACCGATCGAACATTGCGACGTGGCTGTGGGCTGCGTGAGGGAGATGAAAGGATCGGTGGCGAAAAGATAGCCTCTTCTACAGGTAAGACGATTGGCGAAGGGAAGAATTGCAGTGCCCTGCTTTCGGGAGGCGGCCCGAGGTCAGGGTGCCGCAAGGCGATCGCGGCAATGGCGCAACGCGCGAGCCAGGTATTTGGCCACCATGCTTTCCGAGACGGAAAGCCGAGCCGCGATCTGGGCATGCGACAGGCCATCGACCCGGAACAGCAACAGCGCCAGGCGGGCATTCGGCGGCAACTCCCGCAACGCCTGGTCAAGCTGGCGCAGGCGTGCCTGGGCCAGCGTGTGCTGTTCCGGCCCGGGCGCGGGATCGGGCATGGATTCGTCCGCTTCGCCATTCCCCGTGGCTCGCTGCTCCTTGCGCACCGCATCGATGGCCAAGTTGCCGGCCACCCGGTAGATGAAAGCGCGTTCGTCGCGGATTTCTTCCCCGCGGGATTCGGTTTCCAGCAGACGCAAGTAGGTGTCCTGAAGCGCATCTTCGGCACGCGCAACGCTGCCAGTTCGGCGGCGCAAGTGGCGGGACAGCTCCTCGTAGAGGCTCAGGAAACTGTCGATCAAACGAGAGGATGGGCGGGTCACGGAAATCGACCTCGGTAGCGGCCTTGCTCCACGCGCAGGCGAGTGTCATCGGCTGGCGGAAGGCTCGCTGGTTCGCTCATTGTACATTGAGCCAATCCTGCTTGCTGTCGGGCTCTTAGTGGCCGTCACTCATTCGACGGTCACGCTCTTGGCCAGGTTGCGCGGCTTGTCCACGTCGGTGCCGCGCGCCAGCGCGGTGTGGTACGCGAGCAACTGCACCGGAATCGTGTGCACCACTGGCGAGAGGATGCCGACGTTGCGCGGGGTGCGGATCACGTGCACGCCTTCGCTCTCGCCGAAGCCGCTGCCTTCGTCGGCGAACACGAACAGCTCGCCGCCGCGCGCGCGCACTTCCTGCATGTTGGATTTGACTTTCTCCAGCAGCGCGTCGTTCGGCGCGATCACCACCACCGGCATCGCCGCATCGACCAGCGCGAGCGGGCCGTGCTTCAACTCGCCGGCCGGATACGCTTCGGCGTGGATGTAGGAACTCTCCTTCCGCTTCAACGCGCCTTCCAGCGCGATCGGGTAGTGCAGGCCGCGGCCGAGGAACAGCGCATTCTGCTTGCCCGCGAACTGTTCCGCCCACGCGACGATCTGCGGTTCGAGGTTCAGCGCGTGCTGCACGCTGCCGGGCAACTGGCGCAGTTGTTCGAGGTAACCGGCTTCTTCTTCCAGATCAACGCGCCCGCGCAATTTGCCGAGCACCACCGCCAACTGGAACAACGCCGCAAGCTGGGTGGTGAACGCCTTGGTCGAAGCGACGCCGATCTCTGCACCGGCGCGCGTGTAGCAGACCAGTTCGGATGCGCGCGGAATCGCGCTCTCCGGCACGTTGCAGATCGACAGCGTGTGCGCATGGCCGAGCGACTTGGCGTATTTCAGCGCTTCCATCGTGTCCAGGGTTTCGCCGGATTGGGAAATCGTCACGATCAAATGTTTCGGGTTCGCGTAGGCGGCGCGGTAGCGGTATTCGCTGGCGATCTCGACGCTGCACGGCAGGTTCGCGATCTGCTCGATCCAGTAGCGCGCGGTGAGGCCGGCGTAGTAGCTGGTGCCGCAGGCGAGAATCTGCACGCCCTCGACGTGCCTGAGGACATCCGCCGCTTTCGCACCGAACAATTCGGGCACGAAACCGCCGTCGATCGTCGCCTCGATGGTGTCGCCGAGCGCGCGCGGCTGCTCGTGGATTTCCTTCTGCATGAAGTGGCGGTACGGGCCGAGTTCGAGCGAGGACAGCGACACGCTGGATTCGTGGATTTCACGCTGCACCTGCGCATCGCTGCGGTCGAACACGCGCACGCCGCCGCGCGAGACTTCGGCGACGTCGCCTTCTTCGAGGAACAGCACCTTGCGCGTGGCCTGCACGATCGCGGAGACGTCGGAAGCGACGAAGTTCTCGCCTTCGCCCAAACCGACCAGCAACGGGCAGCCCATGCGCGCGGCGACCAGGCGCTCCGGCTCTTCGCGGCTGACCACCGCCAGCGCATACGCGCCGGTCAGTTCCTTGACCACGAGCTGCAGCGCGCGCAGCAGGTCGTCGTCGTGTTTCAGCAGGTGGTAATGCATCAGGTGGGCGATGACTTCGGTGTCGGTCTGCGACTCGAACACGTAGCCGAGCGCGCGCAGTTTTTCGCGCTGTTCCTCGTGGTTCTCGATGATGCCGTTGTGGACCAGCGCGACGCCGTGGCTGACGTGCGGGTGCGCGTTGGCTTCGGTGACGCCGCCGTGCGTGGCCCAACGGGTGTGGCCGATGCCGAGCGTGGCGTGGAAGTTTTCCTGCTCCGCCGCCGCCGCCATTTCCGCGACGCGGCCGGTGCGGCGCACGCGGCGCACGTCGTGCCTGCCGCCTTCGCCGTCATTGACGACCGCGAGGCCGGCGCTGTCGTAGCCGCGGTATTCGAGCCGTTTCAGCCCTTCGATCAGGACCGGGACGACATCACGATGGGCAATGGCGCCGACGATTCCGCACATGACGCGACCTCAGGACAAGACAGGACAAGTAGGATGACATTCTATCCTGTCATCCCGAGACGTCATCCTGGCAGGGTCAGGACTTTTTCGTCGGCCGTTGCCAGTTGTCGATGGTGACCTGCCTGGCGCGCGCGAGGGTCAGCTTGTCCGCTGGCGCACTCTTGCCGATGGTCGAGCCGGCGCCAATGGTCGCATTCGCGCCGATGATGACTGGAGCCACGAGCGCGGAATTGCTGCCGATGAAGGCGCCATCACCAATCGTCGTGGTCGATTTGTTGACGCCGTCGTAGTTGCAGAAGATGGTGCCGGCGCCGATGTTGACCCCGCTGCCGACCAGGCCGTCGCCGAGGTACGCAAGATGGTTGGCCTTGCTGCCGAGGCCGATCTTCGATTTCTTGGTCTCGACGAAATTGCCGAGATGCACGTCGCCGAACAGCTCGGTACCGGGACGGATGCGCGTGTACGGGCCGATGCGCGCGTTGCCGGCATCGACCACGCCTTCGATGTCGCAATGGGCGAACACCTGCGTGTTCGCGCCGAGCCTGGCGTCCTTGATGCGCACGAACGGGCCGATCTTCACGTTGTCGCCGAGTTCGACCTCGCCCTCGAAGATCACGTCGACGTCGATCTCGACATCGCGCCCGGCCTTCACCGTGCCGCGCACGTCGATGCGCGCCGGGTCGGCGAGACGCGCGCCGGCGAGGCACAATTCGCGCGCCTTGCGTTTCTGGTACGCGCGTTCGAGCTGGGCGAGCTGCCATGCGTCGTTCGCGCCTTCGACTTCCTGCGCATCCTCGACGACGACGATTTCCGCCGGAGAAAATTCCCTGGCCGCGGATGCGAACACGTCGGTCAGGTAATACTCGCCCTGCGCGTTGTCGTTGGACAGATGCGCCAGCCATTGCTTCAACGATGCGCCATCGGCGGCGATGATGCCGGTGTTGACGCTGCGGAGGCGGCGCTGTTCTTCCGTCGCATCCTTGTGCTCGACGATCGCGGCGACCTTGCCGGCTTCGTCGCGCACGACGCGGCCATAGCCGCCCGGGTTGTCCAGCTCGGCGACCAGCACTTTCAGCTTGCCCTCGCTTGCGAGCAGGCGGTGCAGCGTCCCGGCGCGGATCAGCGGCACGTCGCCGTACAGCACCAGCACCTGCACGGCGTCGGGCAGTTGCGGCGCGACCTGCCGCACCGCGTGGCCGGTGCCGAGGCGCTCGCGCTGCTCGGCCCATTGCAGGTCGGCGTCATTCGCGAACGCGGCGCGCACCTGCTCGCCGCCGTGGCCGTAGACGACGTGGATGCCGGCCGGATGCAATTCGCGCGCCGCGGCGACGACGTGGCCGAGCATCGGCACGCCGGCGATCTTCTGCAGCACCTTCGGCACTGCGGATTTCATCCGCTTGCCTTCGCCGGCGGCAAGGATGACGACGTGCAGGGGCTGGATCATGGCGATTTCCGGATGCGAGGCGTTGCGCGGATTCTATGCCAGCGCTCCGCTAGAATCGCGTGCATGCGCCACACCGCCGACAACCCGTGAGCCTGCGCCGGCAAGCGCCCTTGTACCTGCTGGCCGGCGGCGCGCAGTTCGTGCTCGACTGGTCGGTGTTCGTCGCACTCACCCATCTCGGCCTGCTGGTCGCGCCGAGCAACCTGTGCAGCCGCACTTGCGGCGCCTGCCTCGGCTTCTGGCTCAACGGCCGCTACACCTTCGCCCGCGACGGCCAGCCGCAACTGCACGGCAAGGCGCTGCTGAAATTCGTCGCCATGTGGCTGCTGCTCACGGCGCTGAGCACGACGCTGATGGTCGCGGTCGAACACCACCTCAACCTGCAATACGCATGGCTGGCCAAGCCCATCGTCGAAGGCTTCTGCGCGGTGCTGGGCTTCCTCGGCTCGCGCCATTTCGTGTATCGCTGACATGAAAAAAGCCGGCTTTCGCCGGCTTTTTGTCGAACGGTGACGCGAGGCTCAGTGCTTGAGGTTCTTGCGCAAACGCTCCAGCGCATCGAGCTGGGCCAGCGTCATCGCCAGTTGCTGCTGCGCCTGTTCGGCGCTCATCTGCGGGTCCTTGCCGGCCAGTGCGCGCTCGGCTTCTTCCTTGGCCGCACGGGCCGAGGCTTCGTCGATGTCCGATGCGCGGATCGCGACGTCGGCGAGCACGGTGACGACCTGCGGCTGCACTTCGAGGATGCCGCCGCTGATGGCGAAGTCGAGCGTTTCGCCATTGGCCTGCGTGACCACGACCTTGCCCGGCTTCAGGCGCGTGATCAGCGGCGCGTGCTTGGGCGTGACGCCGAGTTCGCCGAGTTCGCCGGTGGCGACCACGAGCGTGGCTTCGCCGTGGAAGATCTCGGCTTCGGCGCTGACGATGTCGCAACGGATGGTGGACATGATGGCTTTGCCTTACGCCTTTTCGGCGAGCTTCTTGGCTTTCTCGACCGCTTCGTCGATGGTGCCGACCATGTAGAACGCCTGCTCCGGCAGGTGGTCGTAGTCGCCGTCGACGATGCCCTTGAAGCCGCGGATGGTTTCCTTCAGCGACACGTACTTGCCCGGCGAACCGGTGAATACTTCGGCCACGTGGAACGGCTGGCTGAAGAAGCGCTCGATCTTGCGTGCGCGCG
>JAATFG010000091.1 GCA_015655355.1 Lysobacterales bacterium | reverse complement strand
GCGTCCAGCGCCGAGCCCATGTCGGCATCGGAGCGGCTGGCCTCCGCGTCCGTGTCCGCTTCATCGGCATGCGGCTCGAACACGACGTGCGCCACCTGCGACTCGGGATAGCGATCGCGCATCTCGACGATGTTCGCGGTCAAGGCTGCTGAATCGGGCAACTGAGGATCGGCCACGTCGAACTGGCCCATCACGTGATCGACCATGTCGGCCGCCTGGCCGAGAAGGCGCACGCCTTCGGATGGCAGCGCCATGTTCGATGCGCGCAGGCGCTTGAACAACCCCTCCAGCGGCGACAGCAATTGCGTCAGCAGCGGGATGTCGACCATGGCGATGGCACCATGCAGTGTATGCACGGCACGCAGCAGATCTTCGCCGATCGGCAGGTCGGCATCGCTGCGCTGGATCGCCGCGCGGATCGTCTGCAGGTACTGCGCCACCTCGCTGCGCAGGATCTCCAGCAGCACCGGGTCGACCGGCGGCATCACCGCGATGGTCTCGGCAACCTCGACCGGCTGGTGCCCGGCGGATATCGCATTGGCATCCGTCAGCGCTGCCGACGGTATGGAATCTCCGGCGGCCGCGGTACGTGGAATGCGACGGCGCACCACGCGCCGGACCATCTCGGTCGCGGACGACACATGGTCTTCGACGCGCGCCGGCTGGCCGGCGGCCACTTGTTCGGCGGCACGCATGATCGCGCTGAGCGGCGCATCCGGCGCGCCTTCGCCCTTGAGCGCGGCAAGCAGTTGCGGTAACGCGTCGATGGCGTGGCGCACCACGGCCTGCACGCCTTCATGCGATTCGATCGTGTGGTCGAGCACGCGGTTGAGCATGTCCTCTACTTTCCACGCGAACTCGCCGAGCACGCCGGCACCGACCAGGCGGCCCGAGCCTTTCAGCGTATGGAACGAACGGCGGATACTGATCAGCGACGAATGCTGCGCCGGATCGGCCAGCCAGATCTTCTCGGCGTTACGCAGGCTGTCGATTTCTTCCTGCATCTCTTCCAGGAAGATCTCGCGGATATCGTCGTCGATGCCTTCGGCGTCGACATTGAAGCCGGTGTTCGATGCCAGCGCGTCGCGCGCCGGCATCTGTTCATAGACCTCTTCCTCGACCTCGATCCAGTCGTCCTGGTCGCCGGACGCAGCGCCGTCGAACGTCGCCGGCGCCGTCGCCTCGGTCTGCGCCAGCCGCAGGCCGTCCAGGTTGTGGGCGGGTTCTGCAAGCGGCTCGGCCTCGCCGATGAACAGGTGGCTGAGATCGTCGCCCGGCAGCAGGCTGACCGATTCGGTGAGTTCGGGATGCTCCTCGAGTTCGATGGCACCCGGCGGCGGCAGCGGTTCGGCAGCAGCCACGAAAGACGGCTCGGGCAGCACCCGCATCGCCGGCAACGGCCAGTAACCGAGCAGACCGAGGCTGTGCTCGGCAACGTCGAGAATGTGTTCCAGGCCGCCGCGATGCTCGCGCGCCGCCTCGAGGTAGTACTCCAGTGCCGCCAGCGCATCGGCCAGGTGATCCATCTGCGCGCCGCTGGGCACGCGCCGGTCGCCCAGCAATTCGTTGTTGACGAAGCGGCCGACGCCTTCGGCCAGCTCGGCCGGGCGCGGCGACGACATCATGCGCATGGCGCCGGCCACTTCGTTCATCAGCGTGGGCGCGCCGACGAGACGCTGGTGCTCCCAGCCGGATTCCATGAACGCGACGATGGCGTCCTTGACCTTGCCGGTGTTGGCGATCGCTTCCTGCATCAGGGTGGTGACCACGCCGAGCGCTTCGCTGCGCGGCAGGCCGTGCATCGTGTCGCTCGCAGACGGTTCGCCCTCGGACCCCAGGCTCTCGATGTGGTCGTCCAGCGACGCCTCGACGTACAGCAGCGCGCCGGCCACGTCCAGCAGAGTGTCTTCATCCGCCGGGCGCATGCGGTTGGCGATCTCGTCCAGCACGCGGCGCTGCTCGTTGACCACGCGGCGCGGCACGCCGAGCGCGAGCATGCCCAGCGTGTCGCCGACGCGTTCGAGCACTTCGCCCTGCACGGCCAGTTGCCGCGGATCGCCGTCCTGCTGGCGCAGGAACAGGTCCAGCGCTTCCTTGACGCGCAGCAGGTCGTCCTTCAGCGCACGCGATACGGAGTCGAGCAGCGCGCGGTTGTGCCCGGCCATCGAGCCGCGCGCGTGTTCAAGCTCGCCGGCGTCCGGCAGCAGGCTGTCCAGCGCATAGGTTGCGCGCAGCAGTTCCATCTGCGGACTGTGCTGCTTGGCCTGCGCCACGATGTACAAAAGCCTGGAGGCCACTTCGTCGGCATCGCCGCCGCGCAGGCTGGCTTCGCCTTGTTCGATCAGTTGGCGGATGTGCCGATCGACCTTGCCGATCAACTGGCGCACTTCGGCGGCATGGCTCTTGAGCATGCCCTGCTCGAGACCTTCGAGCACGCCGGCAGCGATCCACCACAGGCGCCGGCCATGCACGTGGTAACAGCGCGCACAGATCGCCAGCAGGGTGTTGCGCATGCCGACCAGTGGCTGCGCGGCGACCTGCCCGCGGAACCAGGCCAGCAGCAGTTGCTGGAAACGCAGGCGCAGGTCGAGCAATTCGCCGCGATGCGCCTCGGCATAGCTTTCGCTCATGGCCGCCGGGGCCTGCTCCGGCAGGAACGCGTCGAGATTGGGGTGGAACATCGCCGATTCGGGCAGCGCCGGCTGCTCGCGACTGGCGCGCAGGTCGTTCAGCAGCGGCAGCAGCACCACCGGTACATCGCGATGGCCGCTGGACAGGCGCTCGAGATAGTCGGGCAGTTGCATCATGCCGCGCATCAGCGAGGCGTAGGCCTCCTCGCGGTAGGTGATGCGGTCTTCCAGCAGCGCCGCGGAAAGGGTTTCCATCTCCGCTGTGACCATCGCCGCGCCGTACAGCTCGACCATCTGCAAGGTGCCGTGCACCTGATGCAGATGGGTCGCGCACTCGGTCATGGCCGCGCGGTTGTCGGGGTTCTCGACATAGGACTCCAACGCCTCGCGGGCGGTCGACAGCGTCTCGTCGAGCTCCGGCTTGACCCATTGCAGCGTGGTGAAATCGATGTGGTCTTGAAGTCTCATGCGCCTCTCTCAGTGGCTGCCCAACGTTCCATTACGCAACCAGCGAGACTGCCCCCCGTCATAAAGCTGTGATGTCAACCCGGCAACTTGAAATGCGCCACCGAGCGCCGCAGGTCGCTCGCCAGTTGCGCCAACGTGCCGATCGAGTCGGCCGTCTGGCTCGCACCCTGCGAGGTCTGCGAAGTGATTTCCTGAATCGCGTTCATCGAATGCGAGACATCCGTCGCCGCCGCGGACTGCTCGCGCGCCGCGGTCGAGATGTTCTGAATCAGCGCGGACAGGTCGTGGGAAACGCGCTCGATGTCGCCCAGCGCGCTGCCGGCATCCTCCGCCAGGCGCGCACCGGCCACCACTTCGGCGGTGGTCTGTTCCATCGAGTTCACCGCTTCGTTGGTATCGGACTGAATCGTCTGTACCAGCGTTTCGATACGCTTGGTCGCGCTGGTGGAGCGTTCGGCCAGTCGCTGCACTTCGTCCGCAACGACTGCGAAACCGCGGCCCGCCTCACCGGCCGAAGCCGCCTGGATCGCCGCGTTGAGCGCGAGGATGTTGGTCTGTTCGGCGATGTCGTTGATCAGTTCCACGATCGAGCCGATCTCCTGCGAGGATTCGCCCAGCCGCTTGATGCGCTTGGAGGTTTCCTGGATCTGGTCGCGGATCGAGTCCATGCCCGAGATGGTTTCGCGCACCACCTCGGCGCCGTGCGAGGCGATCTGCACCGAGCGCTCGGCCACGTCGGCCGATTCGGCGGAGTCCTTTGAAACGTTGTCCATCGAGCTGGCGATCTGGTTGATCGCGCTGGTCGCGGTGCTGATCTGCTGCGCCTGCTGCTCGGCGGCATCGGCCAGATGGCGGGCGGTGGTCTGGGTTTCCTGGGCCGAGGAGGAGACCTGCTCGGAAGTCTCGTTGATGGTCGCCACCAGGGTGCGCAGCTCGTCG
>JAATFG010000120.1 GCA_015655355.1 Lysobacterales bacterium | reverse complement strand
TGTCGATGACGAACAGCGCGTCCGGCAAGCGGTTCATTTCCTTGATGCCACCGAGCGAAGCCAGCAACTTCTCGCGTTCGCGGCGCAGGCTCAGCACTTCGTGCTTGACCAGCTTCTCGAAGGTGCCGTCGGTTTCCGCGGCTTCCAGTTCCTTCAGGCGCGCGACCGACTTCTTCACCGTGGCGAAGTTGGTCAGGGTGCCGCCCAGCCAGCGCTGGGTCATGTACGGCTGGCTGGCGCGTTCGGCTTCTTCCTTGATCGCGTCGCGGGCGCTGCGCTTGGTGCCGATGAACAGGATGGTGCCGCGCTTCTGCGCCACGCCGCTGAGGAAGTTCATCGCGTCGTTGAACAGCGGGACGGTCTTTTCGAGGTTGATGATGTGGATCTTGCCGCGGGCACCGAAGATGTACGGGGCCATCTTCGGGTTCCAGTAACGGGTCTGGTGGCCGAAATGGACGCCGGCTTCGAGCATCTGGCGCATGGTGATCTGGGGCATTGCGGTATTTCCTTGCAGTTGTGGAATCCGCCGCGAAAGGGAATGATGCGGCTGCCGCGCGAAGCGGCGGGATTCCGGGGTTGGGCCTCCCTGCCGCTTCCGTTTCCGAACTCCTTGCGGAGCACCCCGGAACGGGCTGTGGCGGCAGGTGTGGATTCACGAATGACGCTTCGTGTCGGCGGTTCGCCACGGAACAAGTCTGACGAATCCGGAGAATTATAGACGTATCAGGCGTTTGTACGCAAACCGGTCAGTAGGTCAGGGTCACGGTGACGGTATCCGAGTAGGTACCGCCTGCCGGAACGGATTGCGCCGGTACCTGGCCATAGACTGTCTCGGTTTGGGTCGAGCCAGTGCCGGTACCGTGGACGGTGTCGGTGCCGACCGTATTGCCCCAAGGCGTGCTGCGGGCGCTGTCCCGGTACAACAGGTAAGTGATGTAATGGCCGCTGCCATCGGTCATCCGGCGGGTGCTGCCGTTGGCATTGCTGCCGTTGTTCAGGCCGAGGTCCCATGGGGTGCTTGAGGGGCAGTGCAGGGTGATCGCGGAAACCTGGTTCTGGGCGCTGGCAAGGCTGGCCACGCTGCCGAAACTCAAATCGGTGGCGGTGCTGACGTAGCAGGCGTCGGCGTAGGTGGCGACGACGCCGCTGGAGGCCGTGCTAGCAGTGCCACCGCCCGAGCCGCCTGTCGTGCAGTCCGCGGGATAACCGGAGCTGCTGTAACGGTAGTACAGCGTGCCATTGACGCTCTGCTCCTGGTAGCTGCCCGCAGCCAGGGTCTGGCCGGACGGCGCGCGGCCGTAAACCGTGACTGGATTGGTGGTCTGTGTGTTGCCGCCGGGAACCGCGAGAGTCCAGGTGTAGGTGGTGTACCCGCCGCCGACCGGTCCAAGCAGTTGGGTGAGGGCGGCATCGGAATAGAGGTAGTAGGCCATGTAGTTGTTGGTTGAGGCCGAGTAGTTGTACATGTAGCGGGGATTGACGCTGCTGCCGCTGAATTGCCCGGGGCCGAGGTAGAAGCACAGCCGGTAGTAGGTGGTTTGCGATGCGCTTTGGCAGGTGTATGTCTGCGAAGTCGAAGAGGCGCTCGCGCCGGCGCCGGCCACCGTGCCGAAGCTCATTGAAAACGATCCGCTTACCCAGCAGCTTTGTGCCGCGGCCTTGCCGGGCCAGCACAGGCAGGCCAGCGCCAACAACAGGACAGCCAGCCAGCGGGTGGCGGCAAGAGGCAAGTTCATCGACATGTCTGCGTCTCCAGAACAGTGAGGCCGTTCGCGCTCGGCGCGGTGGCGGGCAGCGTGAGCGAGCATTGCAGCGCGTCGTTGCGGAAATCCAGCCTCGCGCCGTCCAGGGCGTCCTGCAGGAACACTTCGCCGTCCTGGCCGACCACCGTCGCCGCATCGCTGCCCTGCATTTGCACTTCGGTGCCGGCGGGCAACAGCTTGCCGGCGGCATCGTGCACGTCGAACTGGAACATGTGCACGCGGTGCATGTGGAACTGCGCTCTCACCCCGACGTGGCCGCCCGGCACGGCGTCGGTTTCGGTGCCGTCGATGCGCAGATCGGCGGGCAGGTCGAGCGGATCGATCGACAGCTTGTTGTCCTGCCATGCACGCAGCGGCGTGATCAGCAACCGGCCATCGGCGTCGGTGACGCCGACCAGGCGGTTCTCCAGCCTGACCGGGACGCCGGCGATGCCGTCGGTCGAAACCAGCGCGAATGCGTCGCTGACGTTGCGCAGCGCATGTACCTGCCCGCCGGCCCACAACAGGCTGCCGCTGGCGTTGGCATAGGCCAGGGAGTCGCTGCCCGTGCCATCCCAATGTTGCACGCCCAGCGTCCATTGCCCGGCCTGGTCGAGGTGGGTCACTTCGGCCATGCCGCGTGCGCTGTCGCCGGCGGTGGCCTGCGCGCGCCAGCCCCAGCCGTTCTGGTCGGCGGGCGTCGACTGCGAGGCTTCCAGGGTCAGGTCGTGGTCGCCGCGCTGGGCATGGCTGCTGGCGGCGAGGGTGTGTCGCCGATCCAGTGGCATCGACCAGTACACGTAGGCGCTGTCCTGGTCGTGGTCGCGCAGGTTGCGGTTGAGGCTGACGTTGAGCGTGCCGCTGTGCGGCAACTGGCGGGTCCAGCTCAAGCCGGCGTAGCGGCTGGAATCGCTGCCGGGCAAATCCTGGCGGACGTAGTTGATGCCGAACTGGCCCAGCGGCAGGCTGGCGCCGAGATAGGCCTGATCGGTACGGCGCGACAGGGCCGAGCCTTCGAGGCTGGCCACGTCGCGGTAGTTCGCGCTGGCGCGCGTGGTGCCGGCGTAGGCGTTGAAGCGCGGTGAACTCCACTGGTACGTCAACTGGTGCTGGCCCCCGGTGCCGGCGTCGCCATCGCTGGCCGAAACCGCCACGCTGACCACGCCACCGCGCTTGCCGAGCAGCCACGCCGCGCCGACGCCGGCCAGATCCACGCCCGCACTGCCTTCCGAGTGGCCTTCGACGGTCAGGTCGTCGTCCAGCCCGTAGCGCCCGGTGGCGCTGAACATCGGCGTGGAGGCATAGTCGAACGAGCGCAGGCCATAGTCGCGGCGCACATTGCCCATGTCCAGCGACCAGTCCGACAGGCCCTTGGCCAGCAGGTGCGGCGTGCCGTACAGATCGAAGCCGATCACGTGGCTCTGGCCGTTGATGTCGGTGACGACCAGTTGCGCCTGGCCGGTACCGTTGAGTTGCGGCACGCTCTCGAACTGGAACACGCCCGGCTGCACCGACTGGCTGGCCTGCTTGATGCCGTTGATGTACAGGTCGACGGTGGACGGCAACGCCGCCGCGCCGGTCAGTGCGGCCAACGGCGAGGTCACCCGGTACGGTTGCAGGCTGAAATCGGTGGTCAGGCGCACGCCGCCGATGTGGGTGGCGCGGGTCCAGCCCAGCGCCGCGGTGGTGCTGTCGCCGACGATCAGCGACATCATCCGCTCCGGCCAATCCAGTTCCCAGCTCGTGTCCAGGCGCACGTTGCCGTTGTGGTCGCCGGTGGCGGTGTGCTCCGTGCGGCTGACCATGGTGTTGCTCCAGATGCCGGGCCCGATGCCGAACAGGCGCAGTTCGCTCACGCCGTTCAGGCTCCAGTCGTTGGCTTGGCGCTGGCCGTACAGTTGGTAGTTGAGCAGCAGGCCGTTGGCACGCATCGCCGGGTCGACCGCTGGCGCGTCGGTGGCGGTGAGTGCGCCGAGATGGGCGATGGGCTGGTTCAATGCCTGCAACGGCACAGTCAGGACGAGCTGCTGCTGCGCGGTGTCGTAGGCCACGGCGATGCCGGGAATGTCGTCCAGCGGGATGATCCCGGACGCCTGCGCGTCGCCGGGCCAATCCAGCCCGAGCTTGCGCAGCGTGTCGGCGTCGGTAAAGAAATGCCCGCCCCGGTCCAGGAAGCGCGCGATCTTTCCGGTTGCGGATTGGTTGAGGACGACTTCGAGGAACAGTTCTTCGTCCTCGCTGGAAACCGGCGCGGACATCGCACCTGCGGATGCGACGACCACGTCTCCGCCGGCGTTGTTTGCGCCAATGCCGGTCGCGCCGATGCCGTCGGCGCGCGCCTGCATCGCGAGCGTTGCGCACAACAGCGCGAGGGCTCGTCGGCGCAACACGCGGCGGTCAGCGGCTGGTCGAGGCGAGCGGTAGCGCCTGTTCCTGTGCGTCATGATTGAACATCGCGCGCAGGCTGCCGCCCGGTTGCGTCGACGCGGGCAGGGCCAGCCGCCATTGCATGCGTTGACCGGCCAGCGCGTAGCCGAACAGGCCGTCATTGAGGACAACCCGGCTTCCGTCCGGGTTGACGTAAACCAGTTGCTTGATGCGCAGCCGGCTGTCGTTGTTGTTGGCGATCGAAAGAATGCCGCCGTGCAGCGTCGCCGACACCTTCGTGAGGTCGGTGGGCGGCGTCGGGCTGGTGCGCTCGATAAACGGCGTCACTCCGGGCAGAAGCACGAAGGTCGGGATCGAATAGCGCAGCAGCAGGGTCAGGCCGGCACCGGCCGGCGCATTGGTTTCGGGCAGTTCGTCCACCAATACCCGATAGGCCAGTTCACCCGTCGGAGGAGACGCTTGCAGGCGCAGCAGCCGCACCAGTTGCTTCTGTCCCGGCGCGATTTCGACGATCGCCGGGCTGGCGACCAGATCGCGGGTCGGCGTCAGTTGCTCGGTGCCGTTGGCCTGCGTCCATTGCTCGATGCGAACCTGTGCGTGCAGCGGCTTGTCACCGCTGTTGCTCAGCCACAGCGCTTGCGCCTGTTGTTCGGCATGGAACTCGACCGTGGTCGACGACACCTGCAAGCTGGAAGCGGACGCCGTGCCGGCGAATGCCGTCAGCAACAGGGCCGCCAGCCAGGCAAGCGAGCCGAACCGGCGGCCAGTGGCCGCCGGTCGGCGAGGAAACATCCCCGCTTTCATGATCGGATCAGTAGGTCAGCGTGGCGGTGACGATGTCGGTGTAGGTGCCAGCCGCCACGTTGGTCGCAGCGGTCGTCACCTGGCCGTAGACCGGGATGGTCTGCTGGGTTGCGGTGCCCGTGCCGGACTTGGTCACGGTGGAGTTGGTGCCGTCGCCCCACAAGTTGGCGTAGCCATTGTCTGCATACAGCCCGTAAGGCACGCTCAAGGTGCCATTCTTCATCAGGCGGCTGGTGGCGGTGATGTTGCCGGTGCCGTTGCTGCCGTTGTCCAGGGCAATGGCGTACGGCGTACCGGTGCTGCAGGTGACATAGAGGTTGCCGGTGGCGTTCTTGGTGGACGAACGGGCGACGGAGCCGAAGGCGACGTCATCGGAGGTGGCGCTGAAGCTGCACGATTCGGTGATCGTGATCGTTGCATGGAAGGTCGTGGTGGTGGTGGCAGCCTGGGCGGTGGCGACGAGGCTGGCGGCCGCAACGGCCAGGGCGGCGGCAGTGAAATGCTTGATCGAGATCATGGTGGTTGTCTTTAGGATTGTTTGGGTTGACGAAGGGTGCAGCCAAGGACGTGCGCGCATGGATTCATGCGCGCGGGAGTCGGGTTGCGTGGGATGAAGCGTGGAACGAGGTAGCCGCGCCGCTGGGGAATCCTTCACCCATGGCGCCCGTTGTCTAGCGATAGGCCTGTGTTTCTGCTTGTTGGCCTCCCCCTGAGGACAATCGGTGGTACTAGAGCAAGTGCTGTGCCAACCGGCGAATGTGCATGGTGCGCACGTATTGTTTGTGATGATTTTCGCGGAAACAAGCGAGCGACTGAGTCAGCTTTGTGATCGGTTCACACCAAAAAATGAGAAGCCGGGCGGGTATGGATTGCGAAATCTGTCAAAAAGTGACGGGAAGGGCATCCGGGCATGCCGTTTTTCGTCCATTGATGCGGGGCATGGCCGGTTGCCGGCCGGATCGGCGATAATCGGCGCATGGCTATCACCCTCAAAACCCCCGAAGAAATCCAGAAGATGCGCGTCGCCGGGCGCATGGCGGCCGAAGTGCTGCACATGATCCAGCCCCACGTGAAGCCCGGCGTCACCACCGGCGAACTGGACCGCCTCTGCCACGACTACATCGTCGACGTGCAGAAGGCGATCCCCGCCAACGTCGGCTACCACGGCTACCCGAAGGCGACCTGCATTTCCGCCAACAACGTCATCTGCCACGGCATCCCCGGCGAAAAGGTGCTGAAGGACGGCGACATCATCAACATCGACGTCACCGTGCTGCACGAAGGCTGGCACGGCGACACCAGCCGCATGTACTACGTCGGCACGCCGAACGTGATGGCGAAGCGACTGGTCGAAGTGACGCGCGAGGCGATGTGGCGCGGCATCCAGGCGGTCAAGCCCGGCGCGACCCTGGGCGACGTCGGCCACGCGATCCAGAGCTACGCGGAATCCGAGCGCTTCAGCGTGGTGCGCGAGTATTGCGGCCACGGCATCGGCAAGGTCTACCATGACGAGCCGCAGGTGCTGCACTACGGCCAGCCCGGCCAGGGCGTGGTGCTGAAGAAGGGCATGACCTTCACCATCGAGCCGATGATCAACGAAGGCACGCGCCACACCCGGGTGATGCCCGACGGCTGGACCGTGGTGACCAAGGACCGCAAGCTGTCGGCGCAGTGGGAACACATGATCGCCGTCACCGACGACGGGTTCGACGTGCTGACCCGCGTGCCCGGCGACGACAACGACGCGTGGCTGGGGTAAGGCGTTTTCCCGTCTGAGGAGCCGGCATGGCCGCAGTGCTTGAACATGGCGTGCGGTTGCCCCTGCCCGGCGCGGCGATCAGCGACGCCGCCTTCGCCGCGCAGGCGCGCACGTGGCTGCAGGCGCACGACGCGCGGATCGATGCGCGTTTCCAGCGCCGCGAACGCATGGATCGCCTGCTCGCATTGCGCGCGCGCGCGGTCGACGACGTGGTGCGCAGCGCGTGGTCGCGCTGCATTCCGGCCGATGCGTCGCTTGCGCCTGCCGCCATCAGCCTGTTCGCGGTCGGCGGCTACGGGCGCGGCGAACTGTTCCCGCAGTCGGACATCGACGTGCTCGTGCTCGCCGAAACCGATGCGCAGCACCGCCACCACGCCGCGTTGTCGCGGCTGTTCGCGCTGCTGTGGGACGCCGGCGTGGCGATCAGCCACGCGGTGCGTTCGCCGGCGCAGTGCACCCAGGCCTGCCGCGACGACCAGACCGTGCTGACCGCGCTGATCGAGGCGCGCCCGGTTGTCGCCGGCGCCGCGGCGCAGGCCGCGCTCGGCGCCGCGATCGCGGAGGACAAGGTCTGGCCGGCACGCGAATTCTTCCGCGCCAAGCGCGAGGAAATGCGCGCCCGCCACGCGCGCTTCGGCGACACCTCGGACAACCTCGAACCGAACGTCAAGGACGGCCCCGGTGGCCTGCGCGACCTGCACACGCTGGCGTGGATGGCGTTGCGCGCCTATGGCGCGCACGACCTCGAAGCGCTGGTCGGGCTGGACAATCTCGGCGCCGACGAGGCCCGCGCCCTGCAACGCGAGCGCGAAGTGCTGGCGCACCTGCGTTATGGCCTGCATCTCGTCGCTGGCCGCCCCGAAGAACGGCTGCTGTTCGACTACCAGAAGCAGCTCGCGATCAAGCTCGGCTACGAGGACGACGCGGAAAACCTCGGCGTCGAGAAGATGATGCAGGGCTTCTACCGCAGCGCGGCGATCGTGCGCCGCATCGGCGACCGGCTGCTGCAGCGCCTCGAGGAACAGTTCGAGGGCGAAGGCGTGCCGGAGAAGATCGAAGCCGGCTACGAACTGCGCCGTGGCTATCTTGCCGCCAGCGATGAACACTGGCCGCACGCGGACATCAACGAGGTGTTCGCGCTGTTCGCCGCATGGGCCGCGCACGAAGGCGTGCGCGGCCTGCATTCGCGCACCGCGCGCGCACTGGCCGAAGCGCTGCCGAAACTGCCCGCGTACACGCACGCGACGCGCGCCGCGCATGCGGCCTTCCTGCACTTGCTGCGCGGCCCGCGCGCGGTGGAAACGCTGACGCGGATGGCGCGACTCGGCGTGCTCGGGCAGTGGCTGCCGGTGTTCGCGCAGGTGTCCGGGCGCATGCAGTTCGACCTGTTCCATGTCTACACCGTCGACCAGCACACGCTGATGGTGCTGGGCAACCTGGCGTCGTTCGCCAGTGCCAAGGCTGACGCGCGCTTTTCCATCGCCCACGAAGTGTGGCCGCGCCTGCGCAAGCCGGAACTGCTGCTGCTGGCCGGGCTTTTCCACGACATCGGCAAGGGTCGTGGCGGCGACCATTCCGAACTCGGCGCGGTCGATGCGGTCGATTTCTGCACGACGATCGGCCTGAGCGAGGCGGATGCCGAACTGGTCGCCTGGCTGGTCGCCCGGCACCTGCGCATGTCGATCACCGCGCAGAAGCAGGACACCTCCGACCCGGACGTGGTGCGCCGCTTCGCCGAGCTGGTCGGCGACATGGAGCGCCTCGATTGCCTGTATCTTCTCACCTGCGCCGACATCGCCGGCACCTCGCCGAAACTGTGGAACGGCTGGAAGGACCGCCTGCTCGCCGACCTGTATTTCGTCACCCGCCGCGCCTTGCGCGAAGGCGGCCAGCTCAATGCCGACGCGGGCGCGCGCATCGCCGAGTCGCGCGAGGCGGCGCGCAAGCTGATGGCCGCGCAGGGCTTCGACGATGCAACCATCGCGCGCCAGTTCGCCGGCATGCCGGAAGAGAGTTTCCTGCGCTATCGCCCCGACCAGCTCGCGTGGCAGGCGACCGCGCTGACCGCGATCAAGCTCGGCCAAACCCAGGTCGTCGCGCGCCGTGTCGGCGTCGATGCGGCGATGGAAGTGTTCGTGTTCTCGCCCGACCGCGATGGCCTGTTCGCCGCGATCCTGGCCACGCTCGACCGCATGGGTTTCGCCATCCACCAGGCGCGCGTGCTCGACGCGCCGAACGGCATGGTGTTCGACACTTTCCAGATCCAGTCGGCGGACAAGTGGGCGAGCACGAATGCGGACGAAGTCGCCGAAACCCTGCGCCGCGCGCTGCAAGGCGCGCTGGACAAGGTCCGTACCTCGCGTCGCGCGCTGCCGCGCACGCTGCGCCATTTCCGCTTCGCGCCGCAAATCGAATTCACGACCACCGCCGACGGCAAGCGCACGCTGCTGAGCTTGATTGCGCCGGATCGTCCCGGCCTGCTTGCCGACGTCGCCCGCGCATTGCGCACGTGCCGCCTGAGCGTGCACGATGCGCGCATCGCCACTTTCGGCGAGCGCGCCGAAGACCTGTTCCAGATCACCGACGAAAACAACCAGCCCTTGACCGACGCGTCACGCCGGCAGGCATTGCTCGACGCACTGCGTGCCAGCCTGGACCCCGACGGCAAGGCGTGGCCCGAAGCCCTGGCTCGGCATGTCGACTAGAAATCGAGTTGGACCGTGACCGTGTCGGTGTAAACTCCTCCGGTCGCCGCGTCGGGCAACCCGGGAATGTAGCCGTAAACGGGAATGTCGGTGTTTTCCCCGGCCGTGATCTGGACGGAGTGGGGCATGTCGTCCCAGTCGCCGGCATTGATCGAATTGCCCCTGAGCAGTTGGTACGGCACCAGGGTGCCGTCCGGGCCGAGCATCTGGCGCTGGCCGCCATGCGCATGCAGGCCCTGATCGAAAGCGACCGTGGGCGTTGCTTGGGCGGTGTTGCACCAGATCGGCAGCGTGCCCTGGACGGGCTGGGACAAGTCCGCTTGGAGCGTCAGCGAGGCACTGCCGCCAAGCTGATGGATGCCGAAGTCGAGCAGCCCGCGTTGCAAGTGTCGTGTCGATCCGCTGCCGCCGATGTCGCAGGCGGCGGTCACGCGCGCGGCCACGGACAGGGCGCCGGAGCGCTCTGCCGCGGAAACGGTCATGGCGGCGGTTGCCGCCATGACCAAGCCGAGCCAGCGAATTGCGTTGGATCCTTTCATGCCGGTATCCCTGCGGATTGCGGAATCACGCCTGCCGAGGCGGCCCGTCCGAATCGAACGGGCCACCTTGATCATGCGCGGACCTGCTGCTCTTCGATCAGTAGGTGACGGTCAGTTGCACGGTATCGGTGTAACTGCCGACCGCCGGCAGGGCGCTCAGGTTCGGGATGCGACCGTAGATGTCGTAGGCCTGCGTGCTGCCGTTGCCGGTGACGGCGGTTGCCGCAGCCGCGGTGAGCGGAAATACGGTGCCGCCTGGCGAATCGGTGTAGAGGTTGTAGGCAATCGTGTCGGTGCCGCCGGCTTTCAAGTAGCGCTGATTGCTCACGGGATTCAGGCCGGTGTCGGCACTGATCTTGTACGAGGTGCCATTGGTGCAGGTAACCGAGAGCTTGGTGCCGCCGGTGGACGAGGTGCTGGCATCGATGTCTTGGCCCAGCTTGGAACTGTCGATGGTGCCGAAGTCGAGGATGGCATTGCCCGCGTCACCGCCGCTGGTGGTAACCGCGCACGAGGCGACGACATTGGCCTTGACGGTGAGAGTGCCGGTGGCCACGGCGGCCATTGCCGGAACGGAAGCGATGGCGGCGATCAGCCCCAGCGCGAGGGTGGTTTTGCGCATGATCATGGTGTGTCTCTGTGTGGATGAAGGTGTTGTGTGATCCACCCGGAAATCCGGGAGGGTGTGGGTGGGGCGGTGATGGATCATCATCCGCATGCCCCGGAGCGGATGAACTTGCGATGCCGTCTCCGCCGGGCGGCGGGGACGGGTGGAACTCGGAAGTACGGAATTGACGGTTGGCTGCATGGGCGGATACCGGTCAATACGCCACCGTGATCACCACGGTGTCGCTGTAGTTGCCAATGGTTGCCGGGACGTTGGTGCCTTGGGCAATGCGGCCGTAAACGGTCAGGTTCTGGTTGCCGCCGCTGCCGGTTTCGGTCACGCCGCCGCTGCCGTTGATGGTGCCGCTGCCGATGCCGGTGGCGTCCCAGATCGTCTGGTGGCCGCTGTCCTTGTAGAGCTGGTAGGCCAGCCGCGCCGTGCCGTTGGCCATTTGCCGCGCGCCGGCGCCGAGCCGGTAGCCGCCGTCACCGAGGTAGACGGTGTATGTTGCCTGGTTGTTGCACTTCACCGTCAGCGTGGTGGTCGCATTCCTTTCCGCCGCCAGCGGGCCGACGTTGAGATTGCCGAAGTCCAGCGTGGCCGACGTGGTCCCCAGCGCGCAGAAGGACGGCACCACGTAATAGCCGGTCAGGGCGGTACTGGCGGAATCCCAGCCGCCACCGCTGTTTCCTTCGCAGCTGCCGCTGTTGGCCTGTTCGTCGATGTGCAGCGTGCTGCTGGCCGTGTAGGTGCCGGCGGTCGTGGCGGTGGATGCGGCATTGGCGGCGACGTTGAACTCGAGCTTGGTTATGTTCGGGTCGGGGGTCGAGTAAAGGGGGTTCCTGTACCAGGTCCCGCTCGTGGCCGCCGTGGTCGAGTTCGAGTTTGTCGCCACGTTGGTGTTGGCGTTGTTGCTTCCGCTGTTGTTTTTGTACAGTCTGACGCTGTACGCAAGCGTCCCGCCGTTCGATCCGGGGGCAGGACTGCCGAAGGTCGCCATGTAGCAGATGTACTGGCTGGAACTGGCCGTGGTGCTGCCGTTGTAGCAGGCCCAGGTTCCTTGCAGATCCAACGGCGCGGCGGCGGCGATGTTGGCGGCGGTATAGGTATAGGTATTGGAAGAGGTGCCGGAATACGTGCAATTGGCGCGGGCCGCCGGGGCCACGGCCATCAACGCGGTGCCGATCAGGGCCGGCGTTGCCAGGGTCTGGAAGAGCCAGACGCAGGTGGCCAGCGACAGCATGCGCGTGCGCAGGCGGTACAGGCGGCGGCGGATGGAGGTGCGATGGGGCGTCATGTCAGAACTCCACGAGCAAGCGTTTTTCGGTGATGCGTACAGGCCCGCTGGCGTCAGCGTCGCGACTGGAAGGGGCCAGCACCGTTGCGGGCGTGGCCCACGACACGGGCGAGGCATCGCTCAGCAGGCTTGCGCGGTATACGACGCCGCGCGTGCAACGGATGGAAGGCGAGGCCGCGGCGTCGACGCTGAGCTGGCAGGTGGGGACGATCTGCAGCGTCACCTGCATCCGGCCTTGCCAGCGTGGCCGGCCGGTCGCGCGCAAGGCCGTGCCCGTGCCGAACTCGTTGTTGTCCCGCGTGTCCGGCAGGGCAACCTGCTGCGCCAGCAGCGGCGCACTGGCAAGCCAGGCCAAGGCTGCCGCCAGCAGTGCGGCGCGACGATGCGGAAGGCGTGGAAGCGTCACTGGCATGTCAATGGCCCCAAGGTGGGTTGGACGGGGCCGTTCGGGTCGTAGGCGAAGTCGGCCACGCAGGTGCCGGCGGAACCGAGATCGACGCTGACGTGGTTGCTGGCTTGCAGGCCGCGCAGATAGACCTGGCCGTCGTAGCCGACCACCGCGTGCTCCCCATTGGCCAGCGTGGCGGTGAAACCCGGGGCAAGGGGCTTGCCGTTGGCATCGTGCAGGATCACCACCGCGCCATTGATCCGGCTGGCGCCGAAATCGACCACCGCGCCTTGGCGGTAGCCGGCCACCGCGGTGACTTCGGTCTGCGCCAGTTCCCAACCATCGGGCAGGCCGGCCGGGTCGGCATAGACCTGCTGCTGATAATACGGCTGGATGTTCGGCAGCAGCAGTTGGCCCTTGCTGTTGGCCTGGCCCATGAGCACGCCGCCTTGCAGGATGCCGGCGCCGGGGCCGGCGTTCTTGACGACGACATAGGCATCGCCGATCTGGTTGGCCGCGAACACGCTGCCGGTGGTGGCGATCAGCGAACCGCCCGCCTCGACCTCGAACCGCTGGCTGCTGCCGTAGCCGTAGTAGCGCGCGCTCAACCGGGCCACGCGGGAAAGGTAGCTGACGTAGGCGTTCTGCTGATCCGGGCCGCCCGCGTTTTCGGTACTGGACAATCCCCAACTGGTGCTGTTCTGGCGCGCGCCCCCGGCACCGTTGATCTGTTGCGTGTATGCCATCTGCCCGTTGCTTCGCTGCACGCCGGCGGCGGCGTAGAGATTGCGGCCAAGATTGACGTTGAAGGTCACATAGAAGCCGTGATCGCTCTGCCCGCCGAGGGTGGCGTAAGCGCTGGCATTGACCGACACGCGCCGGGTCAACCCGCGCGACAGCGACAGGTTGGCGTAGCGGGTGGCCTCGCCGTCGGTGTAGCGGATGCGGTTGTAGCTCAGGCTGACCGAGGTACTGTCGAACCACGGCGTGAAGCTCAGCCCCGCGCGATCGATGGACGAGGCCATCGCGGTGCTGTCCAGCACGCTGGCCGTCGTCGATTCCCGGCGCAGCAGGCGCGCGTCGGACACGCGGGCCAGGTCGAAATAGTCGCCGAACGTGCGCTGGGTGCTGCCGTACAGGCGCAGGTCCCACACCTGGCCTTCCAGCGCCAGGCTGGCGAGCGAGCCGTGGTCGCCTTTGTAGCGGCTGGCGGCGCCGGAAACGGCCAAGGTGCCGCGACCCGCCAAGCCTTGCACGAAGCCGCCGCCCACGTTCGCCAACCCATCCCCGGAAAACTGGGCAGCGCCTTCCACCGTGGTTGCCCGCCACAGTCCGTGGCGGTAGGTGCCGGAGCCGAAGACCGTGTCGTCGTAGTCGCTGGAGCGGGTCGCGTAGTTGAAGCGCGGCACGCCCACGTCCAGCGAATACTGGGTGACGCCCCGTTGCAGCAGCGAGGCATCGTAATAGAACGATTGGGTCGTGGTGGTCTGGTGGCCGCTGGCGTCGGTGGTGACGACGGTGACGTCGCCGCCTGACAGATAGGGCAGGGACTTGAGTTGATACGGGCCGGACGGGATATCGCCCGAATAGACCTTCTGCTGGTTCACGTACAAGTCCAGCGTCGACGGCAACGCCGCCGAGCCGCTGAACTGCGGCAGCGCCGCGGTGACGATGTCGGCGCGCTGGCTGAAGTCGCTGGCAACCTGGAAGCCGGCCAGCCGCACGCTGTTGCTCCAGGACAAGGTATTGCTGGTGAAGTCGCCCACCACCCAGGCGCGCACCCGGGTCGGATCGACGTAGCGCCAGGTGCTGTCCAGGCGCACGGCACGCGAGGTGCGGGCGTTGGTGCTGGCCGCGGCATCGTCGTAGAGCGCGGTGGTCGATGCCACGCCGTAGCGCCCGGTCCACAATGCCTCGATGTTGGCGTAGGTCGAATCGTTCCCGCCCTGATGGGTGGCGGTCACGTCGTAATTCAGGATCGCGGCCGGCCGCGATTGCAACAACCGCATGTCGGTGCGTTCCGGCATGCCGCCGAGCGAGACCTCGTAGGCCTGCAATGCGCCGTCGGCGACTTCCAGCGCCAGTTCCTGCCCGGCTTCGTCGTAGGTCACGCGCAATTGCGGAACGCTGTCCAGGCGCACCATCGCCGTATCGGCGAGGCTGGGGTCGATCCTGAGCCGGAAGCGGCGCAGATCGCCCGCCATGGCACTGAAGCTTCCGTCGCCATGGCGCTGCACGTTCAGCAATTCTTCCTGGCGGGTCTGGTTGAGGCTGACCGACAGCACCATCGGCACGGTTGCGTCTTCCGCGGTTCGGGAAGGCGGCAGCACGTACGGCGACGTGACCTGCAGCGGCGGCGGTGCGGCCGCTGCATCGGGTCCGGCCGTGGACAGCGCGGCATCGGCGCGTGCGTCAACCGATGCCGCCGCCCACAGGACGGTGGCGATCACGCAACACAGCCGTCTCCTGCGCGGAGTGGCTTCAGTGCGAGGCATCATTGTCGATATGGATGTTTGCGTTGACCGGCTGGCCGTTGTCGGTCGCGGTGACGGTGAGTGCCGCGTTTGCCGGCAACAACGCCGGATGCGCGCCCGGCATGGGCTTGATGTCGAACACGCGGCTGCTGCCGGCGAGGACGTAGCCGTTCAGGCCCTGGCCGGCGCTGATGGCATCGCCTTGTCCGGTGTGCAGGGCCAGTTCGGCCAGCTTGGCGTGGCGCTTGCCGACGTTGGTGGCCTTCACGTGCAGGCCTTCGGCGTCTTGCCAGACCTGCCATTGCAGGTTGGAGTAGGCCTTGGGATCGACTACGAAGATCGGCAGCGACGTGCGCAGCACCATCGAGACGCCTTGCCCCACCGTCTTCGGATCGGTTGGCTTGGGCAGTTCGTCGATGAACAGTCGGTAGCTTTCCTCGCTGCCTGCGCTGCCGGAATGGGTGCGAGCCACGCGCACGGTGTAGGAAGCACCGGGCGGAATGGTCGTGGCCGGGGGCGTGACCAGCATGTCCGTCGTCGGTTCCAGCACGTCCTCGCCGTCGTGCTGTTCCCACTTGAACAGGCGCAACTGGAGGTCGACCGGCTCGGTGGCGGTGTTCACCAGCGTCATCGAGGCGGCGCGCTCGTTGGTGGGAATGTCCAGCCCGATCGGCGAGATTCGCAACGAGGCGGCGCCGGCGTCGAACGCAACGGCCGCGGACAGCGTCAGGCAGGCCAGCAGTTTGGGGATGTGATTCATGGCGTTGGGAACTGGATTCATGGACCGGGATCAGTAAATGAGCGTCAGGAACACCGTGTCGGTGTAATGGCCCTGGAGGGGGTCTTGCGGAATGAACGCGCGCCCTTGCAGCAGCACGTCGGCGACGCCGTCCGGCGGGATCGCCAGTTGCAACGGCACCGATGGCAGCCAAGGGGTTTTCATGGCACGGTCTGCATACATCGCGTAGGCGATGCGCTCGCCATGCGGGCCGGCCATGTAGCGCAGGCCCGCATCCGCATGCAGGCCGGCATCAATGGCAAGTGCGGGCGAATTCGGCCCGGAAAGGTCGTGCGAGCAGGCGATCCTCAGACGCACCCGACCGTCCGGCGCGGTGGCGCCGGCTTCGGTTCGAGTCAAACCATCGGATTTGCCGAAATCCAGTAGCGCGGCGCCATCAACGGCACCGGGGACCGGGCCGGACAAGGACAGGTCGCATCCGGAGGTCAGTTCCAGCCGGACATCAAGCGCGCCATTGACGCTGCCGGCAGACGCGCACAGCGGTGCGGCCAGCAGACATAGCCCGAAAACCCGATCACGGACGCGACAACGAGTAATCCAATGGAATTGGATTGGAAGTGACTTCAAGTTGCCCCCTGTAGCAACTTTTTGTGGTCAGGCGCTTGTTGAAACTAGGTCGCGCCTTTCCCAGTGCTCGAACTTGGTTGAATTGCGATGGTGTTCACAAAATCAAAGACAATCTTTATCGAATTGTGATGATATTCGCAAAAGAAAGTCAATGGATTTCGACTTTGAAGTGTGCGCAAGATTGATGCCAAATGCCGATGCGAGGAGCATCCGGTGCGGCGTGGCGGGGCCGGCAAGCTGCGCTGCGCGCGAGCTCAGGGCATCATTGCCGGTTCGTAGGCGCGGGACGGGTGCCGTCGAAGCTGGAAGGCCGCGTCTGGCGGTCTCCAGATTTGTCCGTCTCGGCAGCCCATGGCCGAATGAGCGGCTGTTGCGCGAAGCGCTCATGCCGCCATTTCCACTACTCAACTGTGAAATTTCCGGGAAAGCCTCATGCCGTTGAACACCGCAGAACTCAAGCCGCTGATCGAATCCGCGTTCGAGCGTCGTGCCGAACTCACCGCCGATGAAATCGCCGCGAAGGTCAAGCCGGCGGTGTATGCCGTCGTCGCCGGCCTCGAAAGCGGCGAGCTGCGCGTGGCCGAGCCCAAAATCGGCGATGGCGGCTGGCAGGTCAACGAATGGCTGAAGAAAGCCGTGCTGCTGTATTTCCGCAGCAACGACATGGTGGTGATCGATGCTGCGCCTGCGCCGTTCTGGGACAAGGTCGAGGCGCGTTTTGCCGGCTACGATGCCGCGCAATTCAAGGCTGCCGGCGTGCGCGTGGTGCCGGGCGCGGTCGCGCGCCGAGGCACCTATTTCGGCAAGGACGTGGTGCTGATGCCGAGCTTCACCAACATCGGCGCCTACGTCGGCGAGGGCACGATGGTCGATACCTGGGCCACGGTCGGCAGTTGCGCGCAGATCGGCAGGCATTGCCATCTCAGCGGCGGCGCCGGCATCGGCGGCGTGCTCGAGCCGCTGCAAGCCAGCCCGACGATCATCGAGGACCATTGCTTCATCGGCGCGCGTTCGGAGATCGTCGAAGGCGTGGTCGTCGGCCACCACAGCGTGATCGGCATGGGGGTCTTCATCGGCCAGAGCACGCGCATCTACAACCGCGCCACCGGCGAAGTTTCCTACGGCTACGTGCCGCCGGGCAGCGTGGTGGTCAGCGGCCAGTTGCCGGCGAAGGACGGCACGCATTCGCTGTACTGCGCGGTGATCGTCAAGCAGGTCGACGAGAAGACGCGCAGCAAGACCAGCGTCAACGACCTGCTGCGCGGCTTGGCGGACTGATCGCGATGACCGCCACGATGACGACCCGAATTTATGGCCTCAAGAACTGCGACACCTGCAAGAAGGCGCTGAACTGGCTCAAGCGTTTCGAGGTGCCGCATCAATTCGTCGATTACCGCGACAACAAACCGGCGCCGGAAACGCTGCTCGAATGGGCGCGGCAGGCCGGCGGCTTCGATGCGCTGATCAACAAGTCCTCGACCACGTGGCGGCAGTTGCCGGACAACCGCAAGTCGCCCGGCAGCGAAGCCGAATGGAAGCTGTTGCTGCGCGAACATCCGCAGTTGATCCGGCGCCCGGTCGTCGTCACCGGGGACGGCACGATGACGCAGGGCTTTTCCGACAACGGCTTCAAGCAGCGATTCGGGATTGCGAAGTGAGCGACGTGCTTGCCCTTGCCGGCGAACTGATCGCGCGGCCATCGATCACGCCGAACGACGAAGGCTGCCAGCAGCTGATCGCATGGCGCTTGCAGCAAAGCGGTTTCGCCACCGAGGATTTGCGCTTCGGCGAGGTCGACAATCTGTGGGCCACGCACGGCCAGGGTGGTCCGGTGTTGCTGTTGCTCGGCCACACCGACGTGGTGCCGCCCGGTCCGCTCGATGCGTGGAGCAGCGATCCGTTCCAGCCGGAAATCCGCGACGGCGTGCTGTACGGCCGCGGCGCGGCGGACATGAAGGGCAGCGTCGCCGCGTTCGTGGTCGCTGCCGAACAATTCGTCGCGAAGCATCCGGGTCATCCGGGCACGCTGGCGATCCTGCTCACGTCCGACGAGGAGGGCGATGCGATCGATGGCGTGCGCAAGGTCGCCGCGCTGTTCCGCGAACGCGGCCAGCGCATCGACTGGTGCATCACCGGCGAGCCGTCGTCGACGAATACGTTGGGCGACCTGCTGCGCGTCGGTCGGCGCGGCACGCTGTCGGCGACGTTGACGGTGAAGGGCGTGCAGGGCCATGTCGCGTATCCCGACAAGGCGCGCAATCCGATCCACCAGGCCTTGCCCGCGCTCGACGAACTGGCGCAACGGCAGTGGGATGAGGGCTACGAGACGTTCCCGCCGACCCGCCTGCAAATCTCCAACATCCATGCCGGCACCGGCGCCAACAACGTGATTCCCGGCGAACTGCAAGTGTTGTTCAACCTGCGCTACAACCCGAACTGGCGTGCAGAACAACTCGAGCACGAAATCGAAAACGTGCTGCAAAAGCACGGGTTGGAATACTCGGTCAAATGGCAGCGCGGCGGCGAGCCGTTCTACACGCCGGAAGGCAGGCTGCGCAGCGTCGCGCGCGAAGTGCTGGCGGGCTTCGCCGGCGCGACGCCGGAAGAGAGCACCGCCGGCGGCACCTCGGATGCGCGCTTCATCGCGCCGCTCGGTGCGCAGTGCATCGAAGTCGGCCCGGTCAATGCGTCGATCCACAAGGTCGATGAGAACGTGGCGGTTGCCGAACTCGAAGCGCTTCCGGCGCTGTACCTGCAACTGGCCGAGCGCTTGCTCCTGTAACCGGCGCAAAAGCAACTGTTGCATGGCGCGGAACGGCAGGTTAGTGTTGCCCCCATGAGCACCTTTGCCGCCATCGCGAACAACAACAATCGCAACAATCTGCGCAATCACGTTGCGCGGGCGGTGCGGGCTCGCGACTAGGCAAAAGCAACACGCCGAACACCAAAACCCGCATCGCGAGATGCGGGTTTTTTTTCGCCCATTCATCCACCCTCTCCCCAACTCCTTGCCCATCAAGGGAGAAGGGAAACAAAAAAGGAAACTCCGCAATGTGTTCGATCTTCGGTATTTTCGGCCTGCAACCCGGCGACGACGCGCAAGCGTTGCGCCGGCAATCACTGGAACTTTCGCAGCGCCAGCGCCATCGCGGCCCGGACTGGAGTGGCGTGCATCTCGATGCGGGCGGCGCTTCCGAAGGTTGTGTCCTCGTCCACGAACGCCTGGCCATCGTCGATCCAGCCGGCGGTTCGCAGCCGCTGTTGTCGGACGATGGCGAACTCGCACTCGCGGTGAATGGCGAAATCTACAACCACCGCGAACTGAAGAAAGAACTGAAAAAGTCCTACGGATTCCTCACCGAATCCGATTGCGAAGTCATCAATGCGCTGTACCGGGAGGACGAACCCGCATCGTTCCTCAACCGCTTGAACGGCATCTTCGCCTTCGCATTGTGGGACAAGGCGAAAGGCCGCGCGCTCATCGCCCGCGACCCGATCGGTGTGTGCCCGCTGTACTGGGGCCACGACAAGCAGGGGCGCCTGTGCGTCGCATCGGAAATGAAATCGCTTGCCGACCTCTGTGCCGACGTCGCGCAATTCCCGCCGGGCCATTGGTACGACACTGCGACGGGCGAACTGACGAAATACTACGAACGTCCGTGGCGCGATTATGCCGCGGTGAAGGATGTCGAAGTCGATGCCCGGGAACTGCGCGAAGCCTTCGAGGCGGCGGTGCACCGGCAGTTGATGACCGACGTGCCGTACGGCGTGCTGCTCTCCGGCGGCCTGGATTCGTCGCTGGTCGCCGCGGTCGCGGCGCGTTATGCGCGGCACCGCATCGAGGACGGCGACAAGAGCGAAGCGTGGTGGCCGCGCCTGCATTCGTTCGCGATCGGCTTGAAGGGTTCGCCGGATCTGGCCGCGGCAAAGATCGCCGCCGAGGCGCTGGGCACCGTGCACCACGGTTTCGAGTACACGTTTGAGGAAGGCCTCGACGCGTTGCCGGAAGTGATCCGCCACGTTGAAACCTACGACGTCACCACGATCCGCGCTTCGACGCCGATGTACCTGCTCGCGCGCCGGATCAAGGCGATGGGCGTGAAGATGGTCCTGAGCGGCGAGGGCAGCGACGAAGTGTTCGGCGGTTATCTCTATTTCCACAAGGCGCCGAACGCGGGCGAATTCCACGAGGAGCTCATTCGCAAGCTCGACGCGCTGTACAACTACGACTGCCTGCGCGCGAACAAGTCGATGATGGCATGGGGCGTGGAGCCGCGCGTGCCGTTCCTCGACCGCGAATTCCTTGATGTCGCGATGCGCATGGACGCGAAATACAAGATGATCAGGAAGGGCGATGCGGCTGGAGCTCCACAGGGTTATCAGCGCATGGAAAAGGGCGTGCTGCGCAACGCGTTCGAGGGTTATCTGCCGGAATCGATTTTGTGGCGGCAGAAGGAACAGTTCAGCGACGGCGTCGGCTACGGCTGGATCGATGGCTTGAAGGCGCACGCGGAAAAAATGGTCAGCGACCGCGAACTTGCCGCGGCGGACAAGCGTTTCCCGGTCAATCCACCACAAACCAAGGAAGCGTATTTCTATCGCAGCGTGTTCGAGCAGTTCTATCCGTCGCCGGCCGCGGCGGACACCGTGCCGGGTGGCAAGTCGATCGCGTGTTCGTCACCGGCGGCGATCGCGTGGGATGCCAGCTTCGCGAAGATGGCCGACCCAAGTGGCCGCGCCGTTGCCGGCGTGCACAACGACGCGGTTGCCGCGGTGTAAACGAAAAGGCCGGTTTTCTTTGGGAAAACCGGCCTTTTTTGCGATTTTTATTTTGTCTCTTTCGGCAAGGGGCCGGTAACGGCCCCATTTTTCTGCGTCAATGCAAGCCCGGGTGGAGCAGGAAGCACTGGCTCTGATGACGGAAGTCGAGCAGGAAATCCATGTCGCGCAACGCGCCGGCGCCGAGGGTGAGGCCGTTGCTCTGCGCGCCGACGCCCGAATCGGTGAGCACGTCGAAATGTACGTCGAACGGCTGGCCCGAGATCGTCAGCTTGACCTTGGCGCGCTGCGCGTTGGCGAAAGCATGCACGCCGCCGATGTCGCCCATCATTTGCTTCTTGCGGTGCAGGACGGTGACGTTGTCCAGTGCTTTTTCCGAACCGAGCAGATACTTTCCGGCGCCGGTGTCGAGCATCAACGGTTGCGGCTCGTCTTCGACCAGCAACTGTGGATACAGGCGCAGCGTACTGCCCCAAATGTTCGTGCCGACCCGCATCGGCGTGTCGCAGGCCGGCGCGTTTTTCGAGCCATCGGCGTAAACCGTGATCGCCGCGTCGCCTTTGAGGCCGATGCGCAGCGTGCCCAGCGGCGCAACCAGATTGCCGCCGATCAACGCGATCGAATCGGCACGATGCACCACCAGCACCGGCACGTTGCGCAAAGTGATGCCGCTGAACGTCAGTTCGTCGAGTACGCCGTATTGCCCATCCACGCCCTGACTGAGCCAGCCGTCGACTTGGGTTTTTTTGTCGAACAGATGCACGCCGAATTTCGTGGCCATGTCTTCGCTCAGCACCAAGTCGCCGGCGCCGGTGTCCAGTTCGAGATCGAAAGCATGACCGTTGGCCTTGGCGTTGAATTTCGGCTGCCACGATTCTTCCAGCGGAATGGTCACATCGCCGGCGGGAATGTCATAAGCCAATGCCGGCGCGGTGGCTTCTTCGTTGGCGAGGAAGCTCTGCATCTGCGCCAGTTGCTTGTCAACGCGGTGGCCTTGGAAGCGCGCGACCAGTTCGCGTTCCACGTCGTTGGCTTCGGCGCGCCGGCCGGCCAAACGCAAGTTGCCGCTGCGGAACTGCCCGCACAACAATGCGATGCCGGGCTGTTTGTCGATCAGTGCGTCTTCGCAGATCCTGGCGTGGGCACTGGCGTCGTCGAGATTGAAATGGATGCGCTCGATCACCATCGCCGCCCATGCGCGTACCATCGGATCGGTCGAGGATTGATACCGACCGAGCGCACTGTCCGCGTCGCCCTGCTGCATGGCTCCCAGCAGCGCCTTGATGCTTTCGCCTTCGATCTTGGCGGCATTGGCAGCGGTGGAGGACGGTGGCGTGTCCGCGGGATCAGCGTTGGCGAGGCCGGCCAGCAACAGTGTGCCGGCCAGCGCCGGTGCGAACGTGCGGAAAATCGGGCGGTGCATGAAAGTCCCTTGCAGTCGCGCCTGCCCGGCGCAAGCCGATTTTACGGGCAGGGTGTGACCTTTTCCGCATGACTTCCGGCCTGTATCACGCGCCGGGGTTTGCCCTATGCTTGGCCGAATCTCAACGAGGGGAATCATCATGGCCATCGCCCGCAGTCGTGCCCGAAGCCTGCTTGCCATCGCCTGCATCGGCGCGCTCGCCACCGCATGCAGCCAACAGGTCAAGCAAGCGCCGCCGGTGGCGCGGCAGTCGCAGGCGGTACCCGCCGTCGCACCGGCGAAGCCCGACGTGGTCGCGGCGAACGTCGATGCCTCGGTCGATCCGGGCGTGGATTTCTTCGATTACGCCAACGGCGCGTGGCTCAAGGCGCATCCGATTCCGGCGTCCGAATCCAGTTACGGCATCGCCAAGGAAGTGCAGGAGGATCTGTACGCCAAGCAGCGCAAGATCAGCGAGGACGCCGCGGCGAAAACCGATGCGGCAGCCGGCAGCGACGAGCAGAAGATCGGTGATTTCTGGGCGACCGCGATGGACGAAGGCTTGGCCGAGCGCACCGACATCGTGCCGTTGCGCGAGGATTTCCAGCGCATCGACGGGATCAGGGACATCGAGGGCGCGCTCGACGAAGCCTTCGTCCTGCAGCGCGACGGCGCCGATCCGTTCTTCGATTTCGGCGTCGAACAGGACGAAAAGGCCAGCGACACCATGGCGGTGTACCTGATGCAGGGCGGGCTCGGCCTGCCGAACCGCGATTACTACTTCAACAACGAGGCCGGCATCGCCAAGGCGCGCGCCGCCTACGTCGTGCACCTGCACAACGAGCTGGTGCTGCTCGGCGCCGACGATGCCGATGCGCAACGGCGCGCGCAGGCGGTGATGAAATTCGAGACCGCGCTGGCGAAAGTCTCGCGCCCGCTCGCCGATCTGCGCGATCCGTACAAGAACTACAACAAGATGGCGCCGGTGTCGCTGACGCAGAAATACACGCCGAGCATCGATTGGAAATCGCGTTTCGCCGGCTGGAAACTCGCGCCCGGCTACGTGATCGTCGGCCAGCCCGAGTTCTTCACCGGCTTGCAGGCGCAGTTGAAGGCCACGCCGCTGCCGGTGCTGCGCGATTACCTGCGCCTGCAACTGGTCGATGCGTACGCGCCGTACCTGAGCAAGCCGTACGTCGACGAGAGCTTCGATTTCCACGGCCGCGTGCTGCGCGGGCAGCAGGAGCAGCGTCCGCGCTGGAAGCGCGCGCTGGATGCGGAGAACGGCGCGCTGGGCATGATCCTCGGCCGCATCTACGTGAAGGAATATTTCCCGGACAGCGCCAAGCAGCGCTACAACGGTCTGGTCGAGGCGATCCGCGGTTCGTATTCGGCGCGCATCGACAAGCTCGACTGGATGAGCGCGGGAACCAAGGCCAAGGCGCAGGAAAAACTCGCCGCGGTCACCAAGAAGGTCGGCTATCCGGACAAGTGGAAGGATTATTCGGCGCTGGCGATTTCGCACGCGTCTTGGGCCGACAACATGCGTGCGGCGCGGCGCTGGGGTTTTGACGACCAGGTGTCGAAGTTCGGCAAGCCGATCGACCGCGGCGAATGGGACATGACCCCGCAGACCTACAACGCCTACTACAACCCGTCCAACAACGAGATCGTGCTGCCGGCGGCGCAGTTCGAGATTCCCGGTTTCAGTGACGGCGAACTCGACGATGCGGTGGTCTACGGTTATGCCGCCGCTTCGACCATCGGCCATGAAATCACCCACGGTTTCGACGACGAAGGCCGCCAGTTCGACAAGGACGGCAACCTGCACGATTGGTGGACGAAGCAGGACGCGGGCAAGTTCAAGCAGCGCGCGGACGTGATGGCCAAGCAGTTCGACGCCTACGAGCCGATCGCCGGCATCCACATCAACGGCGAGGCCAGCCTTGGCGAGAACATTGCCGATTACGGCGGCATCCTGATCGGCCTCGACGCATTCAAGCAGACCGAGCAATACAAGAAGGGCGAGAAGATCGCCGGCTACACGCCACTGCAGCGTTTCTTCCTCGGCTATGCGCTGGGCTGGCTGTTCGAGGAGCGCGAAGAGAGCCTGCGCAACCAGTTGCTCAGCGACGTGCACGCGCCGGCGAAGTGGCGCGTCAACGGGCCGATGTCGAACATCCCGGATTTCTACGAAGCCTTCGGGGTCAAGCCCGGCCAGCCGATGTGGCGCCCGGAAGACCAGCGCGTGCATATCTGGTGATGCGTGCAAGCGGAAAGAAAAAACGCCGCATCTTGCGGCGTTTTTCTTGCGCGGGATTCACGGCGTGAATCGCAGCGTTTTCGCGGCCTTGTCGATGCTGAAATCCCAGTTGCCTTCGGTGTTGCCTGACGTCCACGTGGTTTTGCCGTCGGCATTGACCACGCTGAAGGGAATGTTCGCGCGCATCAGGTAGCTGTAGTCCAGCGCGGTGATCTGGTCGCTGCGGGTGGTGCGTACCCAGTCGTCGATGTCGCCGAAACCGGCGCGTTCGAGGATCGCGTTGTAGACGCCCATTTCGCCGAGTTCGACATCCTGTTGTTCGCCGTCCTCGCCCTTGCGCCAGCCGCGGTGCAGGCCGAGGGTCGCGTTGTCGACCAGTTCGCGCTGCTTCGCCGCGGCCCACAGCAGCACGCAGGCGCTGTCGCATTCGCCGACCGCGCGCACCGCGACGCCGGCATGGCGGATCCATTCGCCCGCATACAGCGCCTGCAAGGTATCGCCGCCGGGGCTGCTCAGGTCGATGCGCTGCAGTTGCGGCAACGCCCGCACTTGCCTGGCGAATCGATCGAAGAAGTTCTCGTCGATCTCGCCGACGATCCACAGCGTGCGGCCATCGTCCTTGACCATGTAGCGCGTGGTTTCGCGTTGTGCATTGCGGGCCGTACTGGCGACCGGCGCGGAAGCGCGGGCCGGTTCCGGCGCGGAGTGCGGCTTGCCGCGAAACAGGAAGGCCGCGAGCAAGGCGGCGCCCAGCAGCAGTAGCCCGTTCCTTGCGTTCATGCGCGTCCGATCATTTCCCCGTGGATGCGGCGAGTGTCCGCTGCATCGCGCGAGGCTGTCAAAGGACGCGCATCACGGTTTCGCTCAGGGCTTCAGTTCGAGCGTGTGTTGCGCGGTGCCGGGCAGGAACGGGGTCGCGTCGCCGTGCACCCAGGCTTCGTGGCCGCTGCCCCAGAATGGCGACAGCGGATGCCCGCTCTGGCCGCCGGGCATTTCGATGATGCCTTCGTCCTCGTGGCCGGGCGAGACCACCATGCGCTCGCTGGAGCCGAAGTCGGGCGCGACCACGCGTGGCATGTGGGTGTCGCCATCGAGCGCATCGGCGGGCATGCACAGCGCGGATTTCAGCGGCGCCGGCAATGCGGCGGCGAGCGGATGGCAAACCTTGCCGGTGTTGAATTCGCCCCAGTTGCGTTGCGCCAGCGGGCCGTGCTTGCCGAGATCGTCGCGCACGTGCTGCGCGGCGTCTTCGAGCAGTGCGTCCCACGACGCGTATTGCGGCGGCAGCAGGTGCATCGGCCGCTGTTGCAGCAACGGCCACGCGACGCCCTCGAATTGCGGCAATTCCGGCCGCACGAAATCCTTGCCCAGCGCCGCTTGCGCAGGCGCGGTGAGGCCGTCGGCGATGCGCGCATGCACCGCGAGCCGCCACGCACGCACGATGCGGTAGCTGACCGAATCGGCGGATGCGCGGCCCTGCCAAACTTTCGCGGCATCGGCGAGTTCGCCCAGCGCCTTGCCTTGGTCCTTTTCGGCTTCGAGCAACTGCCACCAGCGCTGCAGGAACAGTGCGCGGTCGTCGAGCTGGATCGCCAGCAAATCCTTTTCCGCGAAGGTGTTTTTCGCGAACAGGTCGTCGCGGATCTGCTTCGCGCGCGCGCCGAGCACGTAACCGCCATCGCCGACTTGCGCGAGCAGCGCGCCCTCGGTGGTGCGCGTGTTCGCGGTCCACAGGCGATGCGCGGGTGGATCGACGATCTGCGGCGGATTGGTCGCATCGATGCCCCACGCGTTGCAGTCTTTGGCCTCGATCGTGGCCATGTCGCAGTCGCCGGCGCGCTGCGGACGCGGGCCCATGATCCGCCACGCGATGCGGCCGTTCGCATCGGCGATCATCAGATTCTGCGCCGGCATGCCGGCGTGGTCGGCGAACGCCAGGGCTTGCGGAATGTCCTTCGCCAGGGCGAAATCGGACAGGCCGAAATTCAGCGCGCCGGGCAGGTCGCCGGCCCAGCGCAGCGCGAGCGGGCGGCCGTCGTCGGCATCGTGCAGCACCGGGCCCAGTCGCTTTCGCGCACGACGAAATCTTCCGCCGGCTTGCCGGCGATCAGGATCTTCTCGTGGTGTTCGCGCAGCGGCGCATCCTTCGGCAACGCTTTCCAGTCGGCGGTGTCGATGTAGCTGTCGGTGAAGCCCCAGGCCACGTGCGTGTTGCTGCCGACGATGATCGCCGGCAGGCCGGGCAGGCTGAAGCCGGCCACATCGACCTTGCCGCCTTGCGCGCGCGCATCGGCGTAGCGCAGGCGCGCGCGGAACCAGATGTCCGGCGCGCGCAGGCCGAGGTGCATGTCGTCGGCGACGATGGCGCGGCCGTCCTTGGTCAAGGTGCCATCGACCGCCCAATCGTTGCTGCCGGGGGCGAGTTTTTCCTCGTAGGCCCGCGCTTCGCTCCGCGATGGCGCGGGCAGTTTGCGCAAATCGACTTCATCGGCCGTCGGCAGCATCGCGTCGCCGAGCGCATCGCCCATCAGCGGCGCATCCCAACTGCTGCCGTCGTGCGCGAGCAGCTTGAACAGCGCATCGGGCAGATGCGGCTTGAGTTTCCACAAGGCGTATTCGTCCTGGTCCTGCGAATCCTGCAGGTCGAAATACATCGCGTAGCCGACCAGCGCCGAATCGGCGAGGGTCCACGGCTTCGGACGCTGGCGCAGCAGCAGGTAGGGCCACGGCCGCGCCTTCAATGCGGCGAGCCCCGCGTTCACGCCCTCGGTGTAGGCCTGCAGTTGTTCGTGCTGGGCGCCAGTGAAGGCATCAAGGTGGGCGTCGATGCGCGCGCGCATGCGGTGCACGCGATGCTGCTCGTCGAACTTCAGCGCGATCGGCCCGAACAGTTCGGCCAGCTCGCCGGCGGAGGTGCGCCGCATCAGGTCCATCTCGAAATAGCGTTCCTGCGCGTGCACGTAGCCGAGCGCGCGGGCCATGTCGTCGGCGTTGGCCGCGTCGATCGTCACCGTGCCGAGCGCGTCGCGTTCGATCTTCACAGGCGCGGACAGGCCGGGCAGGGCGACGCTGCCATCGAGTTTCGCCAGGCTGGCGTGGAGCAGCCACCATCCGCTCAATGCGAGCAGCACGACCAGCGCGAGCAAGGCCAGCGCGCCGCGTTTCAACCGCGCCACCGTGACGTATGGCGGCCCGAACGCGTAACGCGTCGCAACGCGCCCGTTGGGTGAATTATCGGACATCAGGTTTTCTCCCCGCGCTACGGTAGTTCGTGGCGATCATGGTGCGTAACGCGTCGCAACGCGCCCATTCGGCGAACCATTGAACCTCAAGAATGTTTCTGTTTCTGCAGTTTGTAGATCACGGTATCCAGCTGCGACACGTTGCCGACGTGATCGGGGTTGCCGCGCGGCACCGTGCGGCGGTCGGCCAGTTGCACCTGCCAGTCCGCATCGAACAGGGCATGCACTTCGGCGTCGGGCACCGCGTGCGGCGGGCCGGCGAATTCGGCCTGCGGATAGTCGAGGGCGACCAGCAGGCCGCGGCAGCCGTGCGGCAGTTTCGCGTACAACTCGTGCGCGTAGCGCCGGCGCATCGGCGGCGGCAGCGCGACCAGCGCGGCGCGGTCGAATACCGCACTGCAACCGCCGAGCAATTCCGCATCGAGGCCGAAGGCGTCGCCGAGGATGATCTCGATGTTGCCGGCGCGATGGTGCACGCCGTAGCGGGTGGTTTCGATTTGCGGCTGCAGTGCGTGTTCGGCGAAGAACTGCTGCACCGCCAGCGGCGACAATTCGACGCCGAGCACGTCGAAGCCCTGCGCCGCCAGCCAGACCATGTCCAGCGACTTGCCGCACAGTGGCACGAACACGCGTGCGCCCTTGGCGATGCCAAGCGTCGGCCAGTGCTTCAGCAGCCACGACGTCGGCGCGGCCTGATGGAAGCCGATCCGGTTTTCCTGCCAGCGCTGGTGCCAGAAATCCGCGTGCATCACGTCACGTCCGCGCCCCGACGGCAGGTGGCAACCGCGACGCGGAACGAGCTGCAGCGAGTGCGAAAGGCGAATTATTCGACATTGAGGCCGTCCACTTTCTGCCGCGCCACCGTAGCGCGTGGCAACCCGGATGCATGACGCGTCGCAACGCGCCCGTTTGGCGAATTATTCGACATTGAGGCCATCCACTTTCTGCCGCGCCACCGTAGCGCGTGGCAACCCGGATGCATG
>JAATFG010000089.1 GCA_015655355.1 Lysobacterales bacterium | reverse complement strand
CAGGAAATCATGAAGGCCCTCGGCGCGGACATCCTGCGCCTGTGGATCGCCAGCGCCGACTACAGCAACGAGATGACGCTGTCGCAGGAAATCCTCAAGCGCAACGCCGATGCGTACCGCCGCATCCGCAATACCGCGCGCTTCCTGCTCGGCAACCTGCACGGCTTCGATCCGAACGCCGACCTGGTCGCGCTCGACGAGATGGTCGCACTCGACCGCTGGATCGTGCATCGCGCGTGGGAAGTGCAGGAAAAGATCAAGGCCGCCTACGACCGCTACGACTTCGCCAGCATCATCCAGGCGCTGCTGAATTTCTGCTCGGTCGATCTGGGTTCGCTGTATCTCGACGTGACCAAGGATCGCCTGTACACGATGCGCGAGGATTCGCGCGGACGCCGCAGCGCGCAGAGCGCGATGTTCCATGTCGCCGAAGCCTTCGTGCGCTGGATCGCACCGGTGCTGAGCTTCACTGCCGACGAAATCTGGTCGTACCTGCCGGGCGAACGCAAGAGCAACGTGTTGTTCACCACCTGGTACGAAGGCTTGCAGCCGCTGCCCGCGAATGCAGCGTTGTCGGCGCAAGACTTCGACCAGCTGCTGGCGCTGCGTGAACAGGTCTCCAAAGTGTTGGAACCGATGCGCGCCAACGGCGTGATCGGCGCAGCGCTGGATGCGGAAATCGCCATTTCCGCCAATGCCGAAACCGCGGCGAAGTGGAAACCGCTGGAAGACGAACTGCGCTTCTTCTTCATCAGCGGCGACGTCACCGTGAGCGAAGTGGACAGCGATGAAATCTACGTGCTCGCGCAGCCGACCGCGAAGCCGAAATGCGTGCGTTGCTGGCACCACCGCGCCGATGTCGGCGCCTATGCCGAGCATCCGGAGCTGTGCGGTCGTTGCGTGAGCAACATCGCCGGCGACGGCGAACAGCGGGCGTTCTTCTGATGTTCGCCGACCGCAAACCGAATGCGCTGGCGTGGCTGTGGCTGTCGCTCGCGATCATCGTGTTCGACCAGCTCAGCAAGCAGTGGGTGCTGCGCACGTTGCCGGAATACACGCCGGTCGCGGTGATTCCGCATTTCTGGAACTGGTTCCGCAGCTACAACAACGGCGCGGCCTTCAGCTTCCTCGACAAGGCCGGCGGCTGGCAGATCTGGTTGTTCAGCGGCCTGGCCATCGTCATCAGTGCGTTGCTGGCGTCGTGGCTGCGCAAGGCGCGGCGCAACGACTGGAGGCAGGCGCTGCCGTATGCGCTGGTGATCGGCGGCGCGCTGGGCAACGTGATCGACCGCATCCTGCATGGCCACGTGATCGATTTCATCCAGTGGTATGCCGGCAGTTATTACTGGCCTTCGTTCAACATCGCCGATTCGGCCATCGTCGTTGGCGCGGTCGGCATCGCGTTGTTCAGCATGTTCGACACCAAGAAGGCGCAGGATTGAACCATGGACGTGCTGCTCGCCAATCCCCGTGGTTTCTGCGCCGGCGTCGACCGCGCGATCGAAATCGTCAAGCGCGCGATCGAAACCCTCGGCGCGCCGATCTACGTGCGCCATGAAGTGGTGCACAACCGCTTCGTGGTCGACGATCTGAAGCAGCGCGGCGCGATCTTCGTCGAGGAACTCGACGAAGTGCCGGACAACGCGACGGTGATTTTCTCCGCGCATGGCGTATCGCAATCGGTGCGCGGCGAAGCCTCGAGGCGCGGGCTCAAGGTGTTCGACGCGACCTGTCCGCTGGTGACGAAAGTGCACTTGGAAGTGGCGCGCCATTGCCGTGCCGGCAAGGACGTGATCCTGATCGGACACGCCGGCCATCCGGAAGTGGAGGGCACGCTCGGACAGTGGAATCGCGAGGCAAGCAGTGGCCGGATCTATCTGGTCGAAGACATCGACGATGTCGCCACGCTGCAGGTGAACCAGCCGGAAAACCTCGCCTACACCTCGCAGACCACGCTGTCGGTCGATGACACCATCGGCATCATCGCCGCGCTGCGCGAAAAATATCCGCAGGTACACGGGCCGAAGAACGACGACATCTGCTACGCCACGCAGAACCGCCAGGACGCGGTGCGCGATCTGGCCAAGCAATGCGATCTGGTCCTCGTCGTCGGTTCGCCGAATTCGTCCAATTCCAACCGCCTGCGCGAGCTGGCGCAGCGCGACGGCGTCGAGGCGCACCTGATCGACGGCGCGCAGGAAATCGACCCGGCGTGGGTCGCAGGCAAGCGCAGGATCGGCGTCACCGCCGGCGCGTCGGCGCCGGACGTGTTGGTCGAAGGCGTGATCGCGCGCCTGCGCGAACTGGGCGCGGCCTCGGTCAACGAACTGGACGGCGAGCCGGAGAACATGGTGTTCGCCTTGCCGAAGGAACTGCGCCTGCAATTGGTCGATTGAAGTCTGTCCCGGATTGACCTGACGGCCTGCGAACCTCTAGAATTCGCAGCCCACTGCCGGAATAGCTCAGTTGGTAGAGCGGCGCATTCGTAATGCGTAGGTCGTAGGTTCGACTCCTATTTCCGGCACCAGATGCAACGAAAAGGCCCCGCTTTGGCGGGGCCTTTTCGTTGTTGCCTCGGGCGCGAATCGACTATCCCGGTGTTGCCCGCGCGCAAGCCTTGAAAATGATTATCATGTAGGATGATGGCGGTCACCGGGTTCGCCCCGGCGGCCTGCTGAAATACCGTCATGGTTGCCAGCCCGGTCGCGCCTGCATGCGCGGACCATCGCCAGCCCAGAGCCAGATTCCGTTCCCGCCGCCGCGCGGGTTTGTTTGTCTCAGGGGTGTTTGATGACTCGGGTTGCCGTTTTTCATTCCGTTGCGCGCGTGCCTGCCTGCCGTGTTTTGCCGCTTGCATTGCTGGCCGCGTTGTCGGCCATGTCGACCACGGCTTTCGCCCGGCAGGCAAGCCCGGCTGCCGATCAATCCGGTCCGAAAGGCACGCTGCCCGGCGCGGCACAGTCGGCCGCAGCAAAATCGGCAGCGGCAGATGAGCCCGCCACGCTCGATGCCGTCGTCGTCAAGGGCGAGAAGACCGACCGCAGCCTGCAGGACACCGTCAGCAGCGTGGCGGTGACCACGTCCGCACGGATCGAGGACGAGAACATCCGCAGCCTGTACGACATCTTCCAGCGCACCGCGAACGTCACCCAGGCCAGCACCAACAACGGTTTCACCATTCGCGGCATGGAGAACACCGGTACCGGACAGGCGCCGCTGGTGAGCGTTTATCTGGATGGCGCGGCGATCCCGTCCACCACCTTCGGGCAGGGCGCGCCGTTCAGCACCTGGGACATGGACCAGTTGGAAATCATGCGCGGCCCGCAGTCCACGTTGCAGGGCGAAAGCGCGATCGCCGGCGCGATCGTGCTGCACACGCAGGACCCGACGATGTACTGGGATTGGCATGCGCGCGCGCAGTACAGCAATCCCGGCGCGCACGATCTGGCCTTCGCCGGCGGCGGCCCGCTGGTCGACGACCAACTGGCGTTCCGCGTGTCGTTGCAAAACCAGTACAGCGACGGCTTCGTCTGGAACCCGACGCGGCACGAACGCGCCGACGAAAGCGACGACACCACCGGGCGGGTCAAACTGCTGTGGAAGCCGAAAGGCTTGCCGGGCTTGAGCGTGAAGCTCAGCCTGACCCACGACAACTACGCTGGGCCGACCACGACGCCGGATTCGGTGGCCAACACCGTCCCGGACTATTTCGACCACCGGCATGACTTGTCCAATCGCCCGGACGACATCGCCACCCACACCAGCGCAGCCAATGCGGAAGTGAACTACGAGTTCTCGCCGCAGTGGACGCTCAGCTCGGTGACCAGTTGGACCCAGGTGCACAGCCTCCAGCACACCGACAGCGACGGCACCGCCAGCGACGACGGGTTTTCGACGGGCCGCAGCGACCCGCGCACGCGCCAGCAGGAGTTCCGCCTGCACTTCAACGGCGATTGGCTGGACGGCCTGCTGGGTGCGTACTGGTCGCAACGCGACACGCTCTCGGACAACGATTTCAACCAGAACCTGGCCACGCCGGTGGCCACCATCTCGGCCGTGCTGCAGTCGGCGGGGATTCCCGCCGACCTCGCCAGCACCTACGCCAACGTGTATGCGCAGGCCTTGCCGGTCATTCCCTACGACGAGCACCAGATCACTTCCACCAACGACCGGAACGAAGCCGTGTTCGCCGATGGCACCGCGCATCTGGGCGATCACTGGTCGCTGCTGGGCGGGTTCCGCTACGACCGCCAGCGCTACGTGCTGGGCGAGCAGGACGGAAGCATCGACTTTCTCGGCAGTTTTCCCGACCCGGCCGGTTTCGGTGCGCCGGGCTCGCTGCCGTACCTGCTGATCAGCGGCATCAACGCGACGGTTGCGCAATACCTGGCCAATGCCATCAGCAACCAGCCCGAGGGCGTGCGTGATTTCAGCGCCTTCCTGCCCAAGCTCGGCGCGCGCTACGAGTGGAACAAGGATCTGTCGCTGAGCTTCGTCGCCCAGCGCGGCTATCGCGCCGGTGGCTCCAGCTACAACCTGGCGCGCGGACAGAACTTCGCCTACCAGCCGGAATACACCACGAACTACGAAGCCTCGCTGCGTTCGCAATGGTTGGACGAAACCCTGACCCTAAACGCCAACGTCTACTACACGGACTGGAAGGACAAGCAGGTCTGGATCAACGGCCCGCTCGGCCAGTACGACTACTGGACCGCCAACGCCAACAGCGCGCGCATGTGGGGCTTCGAGATCGAAGCCAGCCAACGCGTCAACCGCCATTTCGACTGGTATGCCAACCTCGGCCACGAGCGTACCCGCTACGGCAGCTTCGAGATCCCGGCGGATGCCGCGGCGCTCGGCGGCGACCTGAGCGGCGAGGAATTCATCTACGCGCCGCATTGGACGGCGGCGCTCGGCGCGAACCTGCGTTTCGGCGAAGGCTGGTTCGTCAACGGCAATGCCAGCTATCGCAGCCGCGAGATCGGCACGCAGACGGTGGATGGCAACCAGATGCTGGCTTCGCTGGTGCTGCTCAACGGCCGCTTCGGCTACGCGTGGAGCGACTGGTCGGCCTACCTGTTCGGCAACAACCTGCTGGACCGGAAGTACCTGCGCAACGGTTCGGCCACTTCGAACCTGGTGTATCTCGGCGACCCGCGCGTGGTTGGCATCGGCGTGGAGGCGCGCTGGTGATGGCGGCACGGCATGACGGCATCCTTGCGAGGAAACATTCCCGATGAAGCGCGAACGCTTGCGGCGCTGGTACTGGGCGCACAAATGGAGCAGCCTGGTTTGCACGCTGTTCCTGCTGCTGGTGTGCATCACCGGCCTGCCGCTGGTGTTCCGCGACGAGATTGGCGACTGGAACCAGCGCGCGACCGCGATCGCGTCCTCGGCGCCGGTACTCAGTCTGGACGCGATTGCCGAGACGGCGCTGCGACGCTATCCGGGCGACCGCATTGCTTCGCTGTTTTGCGACGACGACGAGCCCAAGGTCTTCGTCGCCATGGTCACGCCCGGCGCCGCGGGCGCGGAACGCAAGCATGCCCTGGTGCTGGAATCGCACACGGCGACGGTGCTGGAGGATTCGCTGCATCCTTTGCCCATGCAGCAGACCAAGCATCCTTGGGTAACCGGCTTCATGGGCGTCATGCTGCAACTGCACGTCTATCTGTTCGCGGGCTTGCCGGGGCAGTTGTTCCTGGCGTTGATGGCGCTGCTGTTCGTCGCCGCCATCGTCACCGGCGTGGTGTTGTACGCGCCTTTCATGAAGAAGCTGGATTTCGGCACGGTGCGGCGCGGGCATTCGTCGCGCTTGAAGTGGCTGGACTTGCACAACCTGCTGGGCATCGTCCTGCTCGGCTGGACGCTGGTGGTGGGCGTGACCGGATTGTTCAACGAGCTTTCGACGCCGCTGACCGGCCTGTGGCAATTGACCACCGTGCCCAAGCTGCTGGCGCCGTACAAGGACAAGCCGATGCCGGCGCCGGCGGAAATGGTGTCGCCGCAAACGGCGATGGACGCGGCGCATCGCGCGCTGCCGGAGATGACGATGCGCTACATCGCCTGGCCGGGCAAGGTGTTCGGCACCAGCCCGCAGCATTACGTGGTCTATGCGCGCGGCAGCACGCCGGCCACGTTCGAGCTGATCGAGCCGGTGCTGGTGGATGCGCGCACCGGCAAGGTGGACGACGTGGTGGCGTTGCCTTGGTACCTCAAGGCGCTGGAGCTCTCGCGTCCGCTGCACTTCGGCGACTACGGCGGCCTGCCGCTGAAAATCCTATGGGCGCTGCTCGATCTGGCGACGATCGTCGTGCTTGGCAGCGGCCTGTACCTGTGGCTTGCGCGGCGCAAGCATCGTGCCGCGCAACTGGAAACGCTGGCGCAGGTGCATGCGGCGGAACACGCGGAGGCGAGCCGATGACGGCGCTATCACGCCACTGCGCATTCCTGCGCCTGTGGGGCATGCCCTTGTTGCTGGCGGTGTTGAGCCTGGGTGGATTGGTCGCCGCCTTGCTGGGCACGGGACTGGTTTGGAAGGCGCTGGCCTGGCTGGGGCTGGGCATTCCAATGGCGGTGATGGCCGGTTTCGTCTGGCCGCGGAAACGTCGCTAATGTCGAGTTGGAAGCTTCTCCGTTCTCTCCCGCGCGGTCCTCTCTCCCGCGCGTGGAGAGGGCGAAGATGCCGCGCCGGCAGGCCGGCGAGCGAAATGGCTGCAAAAGCGCATGCGGCCGGGCACGCGCACGCCGCGTAGTAGAATGCGCGCCCTTTTCGCGTTTCTGGTCGAAACCCCATGTCCGATTTCCCGAAATGCCCGCAGTGCGGCGCCGAAGACACCTACCACGACGGCACGCTGCTGGTCTGCCCGCATTGCGGCCACGAGTGGAATGAAGGCGAAGCCGCCGTGGGCGAGGCCGAAGAAGGCGAGGTCAAGCGCGACGGCAACGGCAACGCATTGGCCGATGGCGACAACGTCGTGGTCATCAAGGACCTGCCGGTCAAGGGCGGCTCCGGCCCGATCAAGCAGGGCACGGTGATCCGCGACATCCGCCTGGGCGACGTCGCCGACCACGTCTACGATCGCAAGAGCGGCATCTACGTCAAGACCCAGTTCCTGCGCAAGCAATGAGCATCGAACGCGGCGTGGTGCGGCGGCCCATCCGTGATGGGTGCATGAACACATGCGTGATCGTCATGGCGTGTCACCGAATTGCAAGCGCGGCATAACCGAATATCAACGCTTGCTTTCGTATTCTTTGCGCACGCCCGCAACCGCCGCCGACGCGAAACTCTCTCCCTTCGCGCGGCGGCCGTTGCGGACGACCAATCCGGCGCAGGGGTGACTTCAGGCAGGCGCAAACCGGGCCAGTCGTGGCAAGCTAAATGCTTTCCACGACTGGCCTTTTTCATGCGCTGCAACCCATTCGCTTTTGTCGTATTGACCTCCGCGCTGGTTTCCGCTACGCCCGCGTTCGCGCAGCGCGACGAAGCGAAAAAGAGCGAAGTCCGGCAGCCCGAACTGAGCGCGCTGACCCGCTCTTCCGGTGGCGACCCCGCGCCGCGGCAGAAGGCGATGCGCTTCGACAAGGCCGACCTGGCGTTCAAGGTCGTTCCCGACGACAAGGCCATTGCCGGCGACGCGACCCTGTCCTTCACCGCGACGGCGGCGCTGGATGCGCTGGTCGTCGATTTTGATCCGCATTACGCGATCGACGCGGTGCTGGTGAACGGCAAGGCCGCGCCGTGGCGCAATCCCGAAGGGCGGATGACGATCGACCTGCCGAAGCCGCTGGCCGGCGGCGCGCACGTCGCGTTGCGCATCAAGTGGCACGGGCACATGCACGAAGCGGCGAAGGCGCCGTGGGACGGCGGCATCGTCTGGTCAAAAGCGCCGACCGGCGAGCCGTGGATCGCGACGGCCGTGCAGGGCGAAGGCTGCGACCTGTTGTGGCCGTGCATCGACCAGCCGTGGGGCGAGCCGGCGCTGGTCGAGCAGCGCATCACCGTGCCCGCGCCGCTGGTCGCGCCCAGCAACGGCGTGCTGCTCGAGGTCAAGGAAAAGAACGGCTGGCGCACCTACCATTGGCGCGCGAAGCAACTGGACACCTATGCTGTCGCGCTCAACGTCGGCCCCTACGAATTGAAGCAGGCCGATTACAAGAGCCGCTTCGGCAACACCATCCCGCTGCGCTACTGGCATCTCAAGGGCGACGATGCGGCCAAGGTCGATTACCTGTTCGCGCAATTGCCGCAGTTCCTCGATTTCTTCGAGGAGAAGATCGGCCCGTACCCGTGGAGCGACGAGAAGGTCGGCATCGTCGAGACCCCGCACCTGGGCATGGAGCACCAGACCATCAACGCCTACGGCAACGATTACCGCCGCGACAGCAACGGCTACGACTGGCTGATGCAGCACGAGTTCTCGCACGAGTGGTTCGGCAACCAGATGACCAATCTCAATTGGAATGACATGTGGCTGCACGAGGGCTTCGGCGAATACATGCAGCCGCTGTACCTGCAATGGTTCCGCGGCGACGCGCAGTATTTCGCCGAGCTGGAAAAGCAGCGCGGGCGCATCGCCAACAACGAGCCGGTGGTCGCCGACCATCCGCGTTCCAGCGACCAGGTCGACGTCGGCGACGAGGACATCTACTTCAAGGGCGAATGGGTCCTGCACACGCTGCGCTACCTGATCGGCGACAAGGCTTTCTTCACCGCGGCGCGCAAGCTGGTCTACGGCCGCACCGATCCTGCGCCCGGAAACTTCGCGCCGCGCTACGCCGTCACCCAGGATTTCATCGATGCGGTCAACGCTGCGACCGGCACGGACTACAGCTGGTTCTTCGACGTGTACCTGAAGTCGGCGAAACTGCCGAAGCTCATCGCCGCGCGCGACGGCAACACGCTGAAGGTGCACTGGGAAACCGAGGGCGACAAGCCGTTCCCGATGCCGGTGCAGGTGCGCGTCGGCGACCATGACGTCGATCTGCCGATGACGGGCGGGCAGGGCGAAACCGCGATCGCGGCGAGCGAGAGCTACACCCTCGACCCGCATTCCAGGCTGTTGCGCGACCAGCCGGAAATCGAGGCCTACAAGCAGGACGTGGCCGAGCGGATGAAGGCGGCGAAGAAGGCGCAGTAAATTGCGCGGAGGCCATGCGATGTCGAACGCGGGCAGCGAACGCGATGCGAGGCCGTGGCCTCGGTTCGACCGCGAACTGTGGCTGCTGGTCGCGCTTGCGCTGGCCAAGCTGCTGTTCCATCTCGCCACCGATGGCCAGTACGGCTTCCATCGCGACGAATTGCAGTTCCTCAGCGATGCGCGCCATCTCGATTGGGGCTTCGTCGCCTATCCGCCACTGACGCCGTTCCTCGGCCATATCGAATGGCAGTTGTCCGGTGCGTCGCTGGTCGGCTTCCGCTTCTTTCCGGCGTTGGCGCAAAGCATCGTGTTCGTCGTCGCGGGATTGACCGCGCGCCGCCTTGGTGGCGGTCGCGCGGCGATGTGGCTGGCGGCGTTCGCGGTCGCGCTGTCGCCGGTTTCGCTGTCGGCCAGTTCGTTGTTCATGTACGTTAGTTTCGACTTCCTGTGGTGCGTGCTGCTGGCGTATTTCGTCGTCTGTCGCATCCAATCGAACGACGTGCGTTGGTGGCTGGCGATCGGCGCCGTGGTCGGCCTGGGCATGATGACCAAATACACGATGGCGTTCTTCGTCGCGGGTTTGGTCGCCGGCGTGGTGCTGACGCCGTTGCGCAAGGATTTGTCCGGCAAGTGGTTGTGGCTCGGGCTTGCGTTGTCGCTGCTGATCTTCCTGCCGAATCTGGTCTGGCAGGTGCGGCACGATTTCATCACCTTGACCTTCCTCGAGTTCATCCATGCGCGCGACATCGGCGAAGGCCGCGCTGCTGGATTCTGGTTCGACCAGATCAAGGTCGCGGCGAATTTCGCCACGGTGCCACTGTGGTTGTCCGGACTGTGGTTCGTCTTTTTCGGCAGGCAGGCGCAACGCTGGCGCGCGCTGGGCTGGATGTCGCTGGCGCCGTTCGCGATCCTCGCGTTGGCGAAAGGCCGCGGCTACTACGTCGCGCCGCTGTATCCGGTGCTGCTCGCCGCCGGCGCGGTGCAATGGCAACGATGGCTGGAGGTGCGTCCGCCGTCGCGGCGGCGCACGGGCTGGACGGCGGCGTTCCTGCTGACGGCATGCGGCTTGATCGTGCTGCGCGCGTGCCTGCCGCTGGCCCCGGTGCATTCGGCGCACTGGGAGCTGATCAACAAGCTCAACGGCGATTTCCGCGAGGAATTCGGCTGGCCGGAACTGGCGCGCGAGAACGCGCGCATCTGGAACACGCTGGGCGCCGACGAGCGCGCGCATGCCGTGGTCTACGCGAGCAATTACGGCGAAGCCGGCGCGCTCGAACTGTACGGGCCGCAGTACGGCCTTCCGCAGGTGGTCAGCGCCACCAATTCATTCTGGTTGCGTGGTCCGGGCGATCCGGACGCGCGGGTCATCATCGTCAACGGGTCGAGTCGCGGGGACTGGCAGCCGCACTGCGATTCGCTCGAACTCGCCGGACGTACGGGCAATGCAGCGCACGTCGCCAACGAGGAAACCACGTATCACCCGGACATTTTCGTCTGCCGTGGGCCGAAGAAAACCCTGCGCGAGCGCTGGCCGGAATTGCCGGAATTCGGTTGAATTGCGGGCGCATGAAAAAGCCGCGATTTCTCGCGGCTTTTTCGTTCAGTCGTTCGTGCCTCGCTTACCAGTAACCGCCGCGCCAGCCCCAGCCGCCCCAGTACGGACGCGGGCCCCAGTACGGGTCGTAGTACGGATACGGGCGCACGATCACGTTGCTCACTTGCGGCCACAGGTAGATCACGTCGGCATCGACCTTCGGCAACGGGTAGTCGTAGTCGCCGATCTTGGTGCTGGTGCTGCCGCTGATCTTGCCGGTGATGGTGACTTCGCGGCCTGGCGCGAACACCGCCGGATCGTAGAAGCCGGGATGGCAGACGATGAAGCGGCCGCCGGTGGCGTCGTTGCGGACGGCCGGGCGGCCGTCGTCACCCAGCGGGCGCGAGATCAGCTGGAAGCAGGTGGCGTCCGGGCCGGGCGTGGTTTCGACGATGCTGCCGCCCCAGCGCACCTGCGTGCCCGGCTGCGGCGCACTGGCCGCATCGCGCGGCGTGACCTGGGTGAAGTTGCCCTGCAGCGGCTGCGGCACGGTGGCGCAGGATGCGAGCGCGGCGCAGGCGGCGAGGGATGCGCATTTGATGAAGGCCGACAAGCGGAATTTCATGGTGTTTCTCCGGTGATGCAGCGAACGGGGATCAGGGACGATGCCGGTACAGCTCTCGCAACAACGCACGCAACTGCGAACGGTTGACTGGGGAAGCGTAGCGCTGCTCGGCGAAACGCTCGCTGAGCGGAACCAGGGTTTGCGCGGCCTGCGGACGCTGCACCGCAACGCGCTGGGCCCAAGCTTGCGCCGCTTCGTGTGACGCGCGTCCCAGTCCGAGCCGTGCGTAGCGCGTGCCGAGCCGATGCCAGGCACGCAGCAGCGGGTCGCGCTCGCGTTCGCCGCGCGCCAGCAGCCAGGCCATCGCCCCCATCGCCAGCGTGGCGGACACGGCGAACAGCAGGCCGAGCGTGTTTTGGTCCAGTTCCTTGATGCCGAAGGATTGCAGCATCGCCGCCTGGCGCTGCGCGTTGAAGCCGAGCAGCATTTCGTTCCAGTTGCGGCGCAGGTAGTCGCCGAAGTCGGCCAGCCGGTTCCACTGCCGTGCGAGGCCGGCACCGGTGCCGGCAAACAGGCTGTCGCGCGCGGTGCCTAGATGGGTTTCCGCGGTGTCGTAGATGCGCTCCGGGGCGACTGCGGCGGTCGGGTCGTAGCGCACCCAGCCGTGGCCTTGCAGCCAGATTTCCGCCCAGGCATGGGCGTTCATCTTGCGCACGACGTAGTAGTCGCCGTACGGATTGCGCACGCCGCCGACGTAGCCGGTGACCACGCGCGCCGGGATCCCCGCCGCGCGCATCAGCACCACGAAAGCGGAACTGAAGTGTTCGCAGAAGCCCTTTTGCTGCACGAACAGGAATTCGTCGACGCCATCGTGGCCGGGCAGCGGCGTTTCCAGAGTGTAGGCGAAATCGCGGTGGATCCAGTCCAGCGCGCGGCGGGCGATGGCGGCGTCGCTGCCGGGGCCGGTCCCGGCTTCGGCGCGCCATTGCCGGCCCAGCGCCAGCGTGCGCGGGTTGAAGCCCGGCGGCAGGCGCAGCGCCTCGGCCCGCAACAACTTCGGCAGGTCGGCCTGGTAGCCGGCCGCCGGCGAAGACCGCAGGCGCCAGCGGGTCAGCGCGCTCAGCGCGGCGTTCGCCGACAGCGAATGGTCGCGGCTGAGTTGCGCGCCTTGCGGCGCTTCGCGCAGCAGGTCGAGCGCGACCAGTTGATGGCGGTCGGTCGGTTCGTAGTCGATCTGGTAATCCCAGACCGGCGCGTTCGCCGCGTATTCGATGTTTTCCGGATAGCCGGGCAGCCATGGCGGATGTTTCCACGTGCGCCCGTCGAAATCCCACAGCACCGGCCCGCGCCAGTACATCTGTTGCGGTTTCGGCACCGCGCCGAAGAACTGCACGCGCAGGGCCGGCGTGTCGTCGACCATGAAATCCAGCCATTGCCCCGGCGACATCTCGTCGGCCAGGCCCGGCTGCGCGATGGCGCGTTCGGGCACGCCCCACAGCGGCTCGGCCAGGCGCGGGAACAGCCAGAACGCGGCCATCGCCAGCGGCAGGCCGATCAGCAACAGGCGACCGGTCGCGGCGAGCTTGCGCAGGCTGGCGAACAATGCGGACAAGCCGGCTTCCTCATGCACGCCGGCTTCGGCATCGGCCAGGCGCAACAAGGCAATCAATGCCGCGAGTACCGCGACGAGACCAAGCAGCATCGTCAACGGACCTTGATCCAGCAGGAACGCGGCGAACGGCGCGAACAAGGCGAAGCCGAGCAGCGAACGCGCATCGCGCAGGCTCGCGGTTTCCGCCGGCTTGATCGCCAGCATCGCCGCGAGCAGGGCGCAGCCGGTGTCGCGGCCCATGTGCATGCCCATCGTCCACAACACCGCGGCCAGCATCGCCAGCGCCAGCAGGAAGCGCAGCGCGGCCGGCACCGGCTTGCGCCACGACAGCGCGGCGCAGACCAGCGCGGCCACGCCGATGCCGAGCGCGAGCAGGCGCGGCAACTGCCACAGCAGCGGCAACAGGCCGCAGCCCGCGGCGAGCAAGGCCCACGCGCGGCTGCGGGCGTCGATCGGCAGGGGCGTTTTCGCGTCAGCCATCGTGCTTGTCGAAAGCCGGCAACAACGCCAGTGCACGCAGACAGGCATGGCGATGCGCCGCGCCTTGCGCCGGGCCGAGCGCGGGCTGGTTCGGCAGCGTCAACCGATAACCCCGGCCTTCGCGTTCGGCCGCGTCGATCCATGCCGCAAGCCGGCGAATGCGTTGTTCGTAGGGCAGGCTGGAAAGCGCTTGCCAATCGAGCTGCAATTCGCCGCCTTGCGGTTGTTCGTATTCGCGCACCAGCAGCGTATCGCGCCGCGCCGAAGGCTTCCATGCGATCGCATGCCGCGCATCGCCCGGGCGGTACGCGCGCAGGTGGTGCATGTCCTCGCCGGCGGGATTCAGGCGTGCGCTATTGGCATTGCCGGACGTAGGCGGCAACGGCGGCGCGGGCTGTTCCGGCGCGGGATAGACCAGCAGTGCGGTTCGCGGCCAAGTCCACGACCAGGCTTCGGCCAGTCCGAGCGGTTGCGTGGTGAACAGTCGGATGCGGCCAGTGTCGAACCAACCGCGCGTGCGCGTGGCAACGTCGAAGGTCACGACGGTTTCGTTGCTGCTGGACGGTACCAGTGCAAGCACGTCGCCACTGCGCGCGCGCAAGCCGCTGCGCAGGTGGCCATCGCGCATCGACAAGGCCAGATGCACGCGCATGGTTTGGCCAGCGGCGACCGGTTCGGCGCCGATCGCATCGATGCGCAAGCCGGACAACTGCAGGTGCGCGACGATCAGGCTCGCCAGTCCTGCGGTGCCGAGCAACAGCGCCAGCAGCAGCGCCGGATTGTTGTTGTAGTTCAGCGCGCCGAGCAGCATCGCCAGCAGCAACCCCGCATAAAACAGGCCGAAGCGCGTCGGCAGCACGTAGACGCGGCGCCGGTCTAGCTGCACCGGCAGGGTTTCCGCTGCGCGCGGGCGAATCCATTGCGCAAAACGCGACTCGATGCGCGAACGCAGCGACATGCTCAATCCACGGGCACGGCGTACAGGATCGCTTTCGCCAGCGCCGCCGTGTTGCCGGCTTCGGCGACGAGGCGATGCGCGGCGACCGCCGGGAACAGCGCCTGCACGTCCTCCGGCAACACGTGCTTGCGCCCGAGCAGCAGCGCATGCGCGCGCGCCGCGCGCAGCAGGGCGAGGCCGGCGCGCGGCGACAGGCCGACGCGCACGCCCGGATGGTCGCGGCTGCGCGCCAGCAGCGCCTGCACGTAGGCGATCAGCGCTGCGCTCGCATGCACTTGCTGCACGGCGTTGCGCAAGGCGCGCACGTCATCGGCCGACAGCAGCGGCTTGAGTTGCGCGATCAGCGCGCGGCGTTCGTCGCCGGCGAGCAGGGCGCGTTCGGCGTCGGCGTTCGGATAGCCGAGCGAGAGCCGCAGCAGGAAGCGGTCAAGCTGCGAATCCGGCAGCGGGAACGTGCCGCTCAGGTCGACCGGATTCTGCGTGGCGATGACGAAGAACGGATCGGGCAGGGCGCGGGTCTGGCCGTCGAGGGTGACCTGATGCTCGGCCATCGCCTCGAGCAGCGAACTCTGCGTGCGCGGCGGCGCGCGGTTGATTTCGTCGGCCAGCAACACGTGGGCGAACACCGGGCCGGGATGGAAACGGAATTCGCGCGCGGCGTTGTCGTACACCGACACGCCGAGCACGTCGGCCGGCAGCAGGTCGGAGGTGAATTGCACGCGCTGGAAATCCAGGCCCAGCGTCGCCGCCAGCGCGTGTGCCAGCGTGGTCTTGCCGAGGCCCGGCAGATCCTCGATCAGCAAGTGTCCGTCGGCCAGCAGCGCGACGAAGGCCAGGCGCACTTCGTTCGGCTTGCCCAGCACCAGCCGGTTCACTTGCGCTTGCGCGTCGAGCAGCGAAGTGCGCAGCTTGTCGGATAACATCACCGGTTCGGCGGGGGAGTCGGCAGCGGCCATCGTCAACGATCCTCGATCACCATGGCAGTCTAATCGGGAACACGGAACGAAAACATGCGTCTTGACCTGCGTGCGTGGCGTTCGTTCGTGTGGCTGTGGCTATTCGTGACCGCAATCAAGTTGTGGGTTGCCGCGTGCCTGCCGTTGTTCGTCGACGAGGCGTTCTACTGGCAGGAAGGCCGGCACCTGGCCTGGGCGTATTCGGACTTGCCCGGCTTGACCGCATGGCTGTGTCGTCTCGGCGTTGCACTCGGCGGCAACCACGTGCTCGCGTTGCGTGCGCCGTTCCTGCTGCTCGGCGCGCTGTTGCCGTGCTGGCTGGCGCGTATCGCGACGCGCGAGTTCGGAGCGGAAAACGGCGCACGCACGGGCCTGCTGGTGTTGCTGATGCCGCTGCCGGCGACGCTCGGCGTGATGGCCTTGCCCGACGTGCCGATGGCGCTGGCGACGGTGGCGTGCCTGGATGCCTGTGCGCGGCTGTTGCGCGGCATCGAACCGCGTGCCTTGGCCGAATTGGCCTGCGGCCTGGCGGTCGGCGCGCTCAGCCATTACCGCTTCGCCGGCGTGATCGCGATCGGGCTGATCGCCTTGTCGATGCTGCCGGCGGGCAGGAAGCTGTTGCGCGATCGGCGCGCGTGGCCGGCATTCGCCGTGGGCGCGGTCGCCTGGCTGCCGTTGCTGCTGTGGAACCTGGGCCACGCCGATGCCGGGCTGCGCTTCCAGCTGATCGAGCGCAATCCGTGGCAGTTCCAGTGGCGTGGCGGCGTGTTCGTGCTGCTGCAGGCGGGCATGGCCACGCCCTTGTTGCTGTGGGCGATGGCGCAGGCGGCATGGTGCGCGCGCAAGCCGGAGGCAAACGTGCAATGGCGATGGTTCGCCTTGTTCGGTGGCGGCTCGACACTGGCGTATTTCCTGCTCGGCTTTTTCGCCGACAGCCAGCGGGTGAGTTTCCACTGGACGCTGCCCGGCTTCCTCGCCCTGCTGCTGGTGCTGCCGCCGCAGTTGCAGGCATGGAGGCCGGCGTGGCGACGTGCGGCATGGATTTGCGCGGCGCTGGGCTTGCTGCTGACGTTCGGCTATTACCTGTTGCTGTCGATTCCGGCATGGCGCGCGCAGCAGGCCGGCAGCAAGTATTACCCGTACAACTTCGCCGGTTGGAGCGAATTGGCGCAGGCCGTGCGCGAAGAACGCGCATCGATGCCGGCGGGCACGACGCTGCTCGCCGACAATTTCAAGATCGGCGCCGAACTCGGTTTCGCGCTGGGCGATGCGGATGTCGCCGTGTTGGACCATCCGCTCAACCACAAGCACGGCCGCGCGCCGCAGTTGCAGCTATGGCAACTGCAGGAGATGCGGACGCGCAAGCCGCCGATGTTGCTGATCGCCAGCAGCAGCGACGTGAAGTTTCGCGAATTGGTCGACCATTACGCGGATCTGTGCCGGCAAGTCGGCCCGTTGCCGCCGCCACGCGTGGTCAACATCGATCACGGCGCGCAGCGCTGGTTGCTGTTCCGGTTTCCGGCATGGCCGGGAACCGATGCCGGCATGTGCGGCGCGCCGGCGCAGGCGTATTTCGACGTGCCGAAGAACAACGCGCAAGTACCTGCGCATTTCGAGGTCAGCGGCTGGGCGATCAAGGATGCGGTCGGTGTGCGCGCAGTGACGGTCACCCTCGATGGCAAGCCCGTCGCCGAAGCGCACTACGGCGACATCGACGATTTGCCGGTCGCGTTCTACGCGCAGCGTTCGCGCGATCCGCACCTGCTGGAAGGCAGGTCGCCGCGCGTGGGCTTCCATGCGCGTGTCGATGCCGCGGGCTTCGCGCCCGGCACGCATTGGCTGGGCATGGTCGTGCACGGCAACGACGGCCGCGATGAAGTCTGGGAGGAGCGCGCGATCCGCATCGCGCGGTGAAGCTCAGGGAAGCGGAAAGCCGGCCTGGCGCAGCATGCCGCACAGCGCGATCATCGGCAGGCCGATCAGCGCGGTCGGGTCGCGGCTTTCGATCGCCTCGAACAGGCTGATGCCGAGGCCTTCGCTCTTGAAGCTGCCGGCACAGTCCAGTGGTTGTTCGGCGTCGACATAGCGCTCGATCTCGGCCTCGTCCAGGGTACGGAAATGCACCGTGGTGGTGTCCAGCGCCTCGAAGCGGACCTCGCCGCGCAGCAGGCACACGCCGGTAAGGAAGCGCACCTTGCGCCCGGACATCGCCTGCAACTGGGTGATGGCGGCGGCGCGGGTGCCGGGCTTGCCGAGGAGGGTCTTGTCCAGTTCGGCGGCCTGGTCCGAGCCGATCACCCAACCGCCCGGCTGCCGGGTCGAGATTGCCTGCGCCTTGGCGTGGGCCAGACGTGCGGCCAGCTTGCTCGCGGTTTCCGCCGGCAGGGGCGTTTCGTCGACCTCGGGGCGGGCGACATGGAAGTTCAGGCGCAGGCGTTCGAGCAACTCGCGGCGATAGCGCGAGGTCGAGGCCAGCAGCAGGGGAGAGGGCGGACTGGGCATTTCCTTATGCAGAAGGGTTCAGGACGTGACGTGCGTCGCGAAGTCTGCCTGTTCGCCGGCGTGCGGCCAAGTGGGCGCCGCCACGATGCCGGGCAAGCAGTTTGACAGGGCCGGGCAAGCCTTTGATAATGTGCGGCTTATGTCCGTCGGACCTGCCAGCTCGAACCCCGGCAATTCGGTGCCAGAGCAGGTGGATGCATGGCGCATGGTCGCGGCTCGCCGCAGCTTTTCCGGTCGCGTGCCGCTGTCGGCTTTCGCCCGCTTGCAGGGCTTGCTGTTCGATGCGCAAGGCGAGATGGCGGAGTTCCATCTGCAGTTCGATACCGACCCGCTGCGGATTCCCTACGTGGAATTGCGCGTGAGTGCCGAGTTGCCGCTGGAATGCCAGCGCAACCTGAAGCGTTTCGAACTGCCGGTGCGCATCGTGCAGCGGCTCGGCCTGATTCGCGACGAAGCGGACGAAGCCGGTTTGACCGCCGAGTACGAAGCGCTGCTGGTGGCCGAAGACGGGCAACTGCGGTTGCTGGACTTGATTGAAGACGAACTGGTGCTGGCGGTTCCCGCCGTGCCGGTGAACCCGGATTCCGAACCGGTCGAGCGCGACTGGCCGGTGCAGGAACAAGAACTGGCGAAAGCCAGCCCCTTCGCGGCGCTTGCGCCGTTGAAGAAAAACTGACCCTCTAGATGGCAGCATTTTTTAATGCAGTACAACTAAAAAACCACTAGATCCAACTCGTTATCGGAGCAATACCATGGCTGTCCAGAAATCCCGCGTCTCCCAGTCCCGCCGCGGCCAGCGCCGTTCGCACGACGCCCTCACCGCCAAGCAGCTGTCGACCGACCCGACCAGCGGCGAAGTGCACATCCGTCACCACGTCACCGCCGATGGCTTCTATCGCGGCAAGAAGGTGATCAACGCCAAGTCCGCGGTCGTTGCCGACGAAGAATAAGTTGACGCAGTTCCATTGCGTTGGACGGGGCTGGCAGTAAACTGCCGGCCCTTCGTCGTGTCCGTAAAATGACACTTTCCCCATGCGCGGCCGCATTGGCGTGGCGCAGCCGATTCCAGAGGACGTTTCCATGACCCAGTCGGGCCGTATCCATTCCCGCATCGCCGGCACCGGCAGCTACCTGCCCGAGAAGGTGCTGACCAACGCCGATCTGGAGAAGATCGTCGAAACCAGCGACGAATGGATCCAGTCGCGTACCGGCATCAAGGAGCGCCACATCGCGGCCAAGGGCCAGACCAGCAGCGATCTTGGCTATGAGGCCGCGATCCGCGCGCTGGAAGCGGCCGGTGTCGCCGCCGCCGATCTGGACATGATCCTCGTCGGCACCACCACGCCGGACCTGGTGTTCCCGTCGACCGCGTGCCTGATCCAGATCCTGCTCGGCGCCGAAGGCTGCGCGGCGATGGACGTCAACGCGGCATGCTCGGGCTTCCTGTTCGCGTTGAGCGTGGCCGACAAGTTCATCCGCACCGGCGACGCGAAAACCATCCTCGTCATCGGCACCGAAACCCTGACCCGCATCGTCGACTGGACCGAACGCACCACCTGCGTGCTGTTCGGCGACGGCGCCGGCGCGGTCGTGCTCAAGGCCGATGCCGAAACCGGCATCCTCAGCACCCACCTGCACGCCGACGGCAGCAAGAAGGATTTGCTGACCTGCCCGGTGGGCGTGTCCGCCGGCTTCGACAACAGCAAGCCGAATGCCGGCCTCGGCATCCAGATGAAGGGCAGCGACGTGTTCAAGTACGCGGTCAAGGCGCTCGACGGCGTGGTCGACGAAACCTTGCGCGCCAATGGCCTGGACAAGCACGATCTGGACTGGCTGATCCCGCACCAGGCCAACCTGCGCATCATCGAAGCGACCGCCAAGCGCCTGGAAATGTCGATGGACCAGGTCGTCGTCACCGTCGACAAGCATGGCAATACCTCGTCCGCCTCGGTGCCGCTGGCGCTGGACGCGGCGGTGCGCTCGGGCAAGGTCAAGCGCGGCCAGTTGCTGCTGCTGGAAGCCTTCGGCGGCGGTTTCACCTGGGGCTCGGCGCTGTTGCGCTACTGAGTTCCGGCGGCTGCCGGCGTGCGACGGGAAAGCCGCGATTCGCGGCTTTTTTGTTGCCGCCAGACGCAGACGGATGACCCTGCCGTCGGGTCATTTGCACCATCAGCGCGACGCAGCGTTTACCAGGGGTTTTAACTGGTCGACGACATTTTCATTACAATTTTTCGATGTGGCTTGGGTTCCCCCTCGAAGGCCGCCGGAAGATGCAGCAATGATCCAGAAGATCAATTTCCAGGGCCAACGCGCCTGGTTGAAGCAATACGAGCCGAGCCATCACCGCGACCTGGCGCAACGCCTGTTCGGCCGCGTCGCCGACCGGCTCGACGTCGCCGCGTTGAGGCCGCCGCCGCATTACGCCGGCGAATGCGCCAAGCAGACCGAGTTGCGCCGCCTCGGCGAGTTGCGCGCGCAGGGCGTGCGCGTGCCGGAGGTGCTCGGCGACGGCAAGGCGACCCTGATCCTCGGCGACCTCGGCACGTCGCTGGCGGCGTGCATGCGCGATGCGGCCAACGATCCGGCGCGGCTGGATGCGCTGACCGCCGCCGCGGCCGACGCAATCCGCGACGCGCACCATGCCGGTGCCTATTTCGGCCAGCCGGTGCCGCGCAACATCACCTTCGACGGCAAGCGCATCGGCTTCATCGACGTCGAGGAAGACCCGCTGGAAGTGATGACCCTGGCGCAGGCCCAGGCGCGCGACTGGCTGTATTTCGCCTATGGCGCGTCCAAGCGCTACGAAGGCCGCGCGCAGGCGCTCACCGCGGTGTTGCACGAGCACCTGGGCGACGAAAGCGAGGCCGTCGTCGCGCATGCGCACCACGTCGCCACGCGCATGGACCGCTTCGCGCGCGTCGGCAGCCATCTGGGCCGCTACATGAGCCTGGCGGCGCAGGCGGTGTTCGTGGTGCGGGCCGCCAGCGCACTGGCCGTGGTGCTCGGTCTCGCGCTGTGGATCGACTGGTTGCCCGACGGCGAATTCGATCTGCTCAAACTGTTCACCTGAGTACCTTGCGGGCGTGCGCATACGCCCGGGTACAGACAATTCGCGGGTTTCGCACGTATCATCGCCGCCTGTTTTCAGCGACGGACTATTGCGTGACCACTTCGATGCTTGCCTTCGTTTTCCCCGGCCAGGGTTCGCAATCGCTCGGCATGCTCGCCGAATTGTCCGAATTGCATCCGGTCGTGCGCGAGACCTTCGCCGAGGCTTCGGAAGGTGCGGGCGTCGATTTGTGGGCGCTGTCGCAGGGTGGCCCGGAAGAAATGCTCAACCGCACCGAATACACCCAGCCGGCGCTGCTGGCCGCGGGCATCGCGGTGTGGCGCGCATGGCGGCAGCAAGGCGGCGCGCAGCCGGCGCAGCTGGCCGGCCACAGCCTCGGCGAATACACCGCGCTGGTGGCAGCCGGCGCGTTGTCGCTGCAGGATGGCGCGCATCTGGTGCGCGTGCGCGGCCAGTTGATGCAGGCGGCGGCGCCGGAAGGCGTCGGCGCGATGGCCGCGGTGCTCGGCGCCGACGATGCGCTGGTTGCCGACGTGTGCAGGGAGGCGTCCGGTTCGCAGGTCGTGGTGCCGGCGAATTTCAATTCGCCCGGGCAGATCGTGATCGGTGGCGATGCGGCGGCGGTCGATCGCGCGCTGGCGCTGCTGTCCGCGCGCGGCGTGCGCAAGGCGGTGAAGCTGGCGGTGAGCGTGCCGTCGCACACGCCGCTGATGCGCGAAGCGGCGAACCGCCTTAACGAAACCATGCAAGGCCTGCCGTGGCACGCGCCGCAATGGCCGGTGGTGCAGAACGTGGATGCGAAAGTGCACGATGGCGCCGAGGCGATCCGCGATGCGCTGGTGCGCCAGTTGTACCTGCCGGTGCAGTGGACCTCGTGCGTGCAGGCGCTGGCTGCGAACGGCGCGACGCGCATCGCCGAATGCGGCCCGGGCAAGGTGCTGGCCGGCCTGGTCAAGCGCATCGACAAGACGCTGGACGCGCGTTCGCTGGCGACGCCGGGCGATTTCGCCGGCGCTGTGGAGGAATGGAAATGAGTGACGCATTGAAAGGCGAAATCGCGCTGGTCACCGGCGCCACGCGCGGCATCGGCGCGGCGATCGCCGACACGCTGGCCGCGCAGGGCGCGACCGTGATCGGCACCGCGACCAGCGGGAACGGCGCGAAGTCGATCGCCGAACGCCTCGCCGCGCATGGCGGCACGGGCCGCGTGCTCGACGTGTCCAAGGGCGGGGAGGTCGATGCGCTGATCGACGCGATCGCGAAAGAATTCGGCCCGGTGTCGATCCTGGTCAACAACGCCGGCATCACCCGCGACAATCTGCTGCTGCGGATGAAGGACGAGGACTGGCAAGCGATCCTCGACACCAATTTGAGCAGCGTGTTCCGCACCAGCAAGGCGGTGATGCGCGGGATGATGAAGGCGCGCAAGGGCCGCATCATCAACATCGCGTCGGTGATCGGGGTGACCGGCAACGCGGGGCAGGCGAACTACGCGGCGGCGAAGGCCGGCATCATCGCCTTCGGCAAGTCGCTGGCGAAGGAAATCGGTTCGCGCGGCGTCACCGTCAATACCGTGGCGCCGGGCTTCATCGAAACCGACATGACCAAGGATTTGCCCGAAGCCGCGCGCGAAGCGCTGCTCAAGCAGATCGCGCTGGAGCGCCTTGGTTCGCCGCAGGACATCGCCAACGCGGTGGTTTTCCTCGCCGGCTCCGGCGCGGCCTACATCACCGGTGAAACCCTGCACGTCAACGGCGGCATGTACATGCCGTAATTGGTTGTAAACTACCCAAGTCGCGGTCCAGGGGCGGCAGCCGTTTTTTCTTTTTCCAATCAACTCCATCCGGAGCGAATCACATGAGCACCATTGAAGAGCGCGTCAAGAAGATCGTCGTCGAACAACTCGGCGTGAAAGAAGAAGAAGTCACCAACAGCGCGTCGTTCGTCGACGACCTGGGCGCCGACTCGCTGGACACCGTCGAACTGGTGATGGCGCTGGAAGAGGAATTCGAGTGCGAAATCCCGGACGAGGATGCCGAGAAGATCACCTCGGTGCAGCAGGCCATCGACTACGTCAAGGCCCACGTCAAGGCGTGAGCGGTGCCGGTTCCTGCATGGCGCAGGAGCCGCCGCGGAGCAGTCAGCAACACAGCCCGGGGCCGCTTGAAGCGGCCTCGGTCGTATTCGCAACCGGCGCCATGCGCCACAGATCACGGATTCAAGGAGCAGCCATGAGCCGTCGCGTCGTCGTCACCGGCATGGGCATCGTCTCGCCGCTGGGCAATGATCTGGCCAGCAGTTGGGATGGCATCGTCAACGGGCGTTCCGGCATCGGCCCGATCACCTCGTTCGATACCGAAGGTTTCAGCACCAAAATCGCCGGCGAAGTGCGCAACTTCGATCCCACCGCCTTCGTCAATCCGAAGGATGCGAAGAAGATGGACCCGTTCATCCACTACGGCCTCGCCGCGTCGTTCATGGCGCTGGAAGACGCCGGGCTGGAGATCACCGAAGCCAACGCCGAGCGCATCGGCGCGATCATCGGTTCGGGCATCGGCGGCATCCACGGCATCGAGGAGCAGACCCTGCGCCTCAACGAGGGCGGTGCACGCAAGGTCTCGCCGTTCTACGTGCCGAGCACGATCATCAACATGCTGCCGGGCCAGCTGAGCATCATCAAGGGCCTGAAAGGCCCGAGCTATTCGGTGGTGTCGGCGTGCGCGACGTCCAACCACAGCATCGGCAGTGCGATGCGCACCATCCAGTACGGCGATGCCGACGTGATGGTCGCCGGCGGTGCGGAACTGGGCACGGCGCCGACCTCGGTTGCCGGTTTCTGCTCGATGAAGGCGATGAGCACGCGCAACGACGAACCGGCCCGCGCCTCGCGTCCGTGGGACAGGGACCGCGACGGTTTCGTGATGGGCGACGGCGCCGGCATCCTGATCCTCGAGGAATACGAACACGCCAAGGCGCGCGGCGCGCGCATCTACGCGGAGCTTGCCGGTTTCGGCGCTTCGTCCGACGCGCACCACATGACCGCGCCGAGCGAGAACGGCGAAGGCCCGGCGCGCTGCCTGGTCGCGGCGATGAAGGACGCGAAGGTCAACCCGAGCGACGTGCAATACCTAAACGCGCACGGCACCTCGACGCCGCAGGGCGACATCGCCGAGACCCTGGCGATCAAGCGCGCGCTCGGCGACCACGCGTACAAGCTCATGGTCAGCAGCACCAAGTCGATGACCGGCCACTTGCTCGGCGCGGCCGGTGGCGTGGAAGCGATCTTCAGCGTGCTCGCGATCCACCACGGCATCGTCCCGCCGACGATCAACCTCGACAACCCGGGCGAAGGCTGCGACCTCGATTATGTGCCGAACGTGGCGCGCGAAGCGAAGATCGACGTCGCGGTGTCCAACGGCTTCGGCTTCGGCGGCACCAACGGCACGCTGGTGTTCAAGCGCATTTGACGCGCTTGAACCGGAAATGGACGCGCAGGCGCACCCGACCTGTCGCGTGATGCCGTTCCGCAAGCGCCGCTTCGTGCGGCGTTTTGCATTTGCGCGACGTGCGATGCGGCGCACGCTTTGGCTGCACGGTGAAGATTCCGTCGCGGAATTCGCGGCCGCCAGCGGTTATCCTGCGCGCGGTCGAAACACTGTGGAGTTGCCGTGGTCTCCAAGCGCAAAAAGGGCGGTGGTTGCCTGCGCGTGCTGCGCACCGCGTTGCTGCTGTTGCTGCTGGTCGCGGTCGCCGGCGGCGCGTGGGTGTGGCAGCGCTACAGCAGTTTCGCCGGCGCGCCGTTGCACGGCATCGGGGCCGGCGCGACCCTCGTCGTCGCGCCCGGTGATACGGTGCCGAAGCTGCTGCACAAGCTGCGCGCGCAGGGCGTGGGTGACGGCGTCGATCTCGAATGGCGCGCGCTGGCGAAGAAGCTCGATGTCGCCGCGCACCTGAAGGCCGGCGAATACGCGCTGCAGCCGGGCATGAGTGCCGAAGACCTGCTGCGCCTGCTGTGCAGCGGCAAGACCGTGCAATACAAATTCACCCTCGTCGAAGGCTGGAACATCCGCCAGTTGCGCGCGGCGCTGGCGCAGGCCACGCCGCTGAAACTGCAGACGGCGGGCCTGACCGATGCCGAGCTGATGGCCGCGATCGGCCATGCCGGCGAACATCCGGAAGGCCGCTTCCTGCCGGAAACCTATGTGTATTCGCGCGGCGACAGCGACATTGCGCTGCTCGAGCGCGCCCACGCGGCGATGGACAAGGAACTGGTGCAAGCATGGGCCGCGCGCACGCCGGACCTGCCGCTGCAGTCGCCGGACGACGCGCTGATCCTCGCCTCGCTGGTGGAGAAGGAAACCGCCGCCGCGGAAGAGCGCCCGCAGATCGCCGGCGTGTTCGTGCGCCGGCTGCAGATCGGCATGCGCCTGCAGACCGACCCGAGCGTGATCTACGGCATCGGCGCGGCCTACGACGGCAACATCCACAGGAAGGACCTGGAAACCGACACGCCCTACAACACCTACACCCGCGACGGCCTGCCGCCGACGCCGATCGCGATGCCCGGCCGCGCTTCGCTGGAGGCCGCGGTGCATCCGGCACCGGGCGATGCGCTGTATTTCGTCGCGGTGGGCGATGGCAGCGGCCATCATGTATTCTCCAAGACCCTGGCCGAGCACGATGCGGCGGTGGCCAGTTACCTGCGCGAATACCGCGAGCGCAACCGCAACCAGCCCAGATAGAAATTCGTCGTCCATGAGCCTTGCCCCGATTCGCCACCCGCATTTCGTCACCCTCGAAGGCGGCGAGGGCGCGGGCAAGACCACCGCGCTCGACGTCATCCGCGAAGCCTTGCAGGCGCGCGGGCACGAGGTGGTGGTGACGCGCGAACCCGGCGGCACGCCGCTGGCCGAACGCATCCGCGAACTGTTGTTGTCCAGGCACGACGAAAAGCTCGCGCCGGAAACCGAATTGCTGCTGATGTTCGCCGCGCGCGCGCAACACGTGCGCGAGGTGATCCGCCCTGCATTGCGCCGCGGCGCGTGGGTGCTGTCCGACCGCTTCACCGATTCCAGCTATGCCTACCAGGCGGCCGGCCGCGGCATCGACGAAGCCTTCGTCGCCGAACTGGAAAAGCGGGTCGTTGGCATCGTGCCGGGATTGACCTTGCTGCTCGACCTCGACGTGCGCGAAGGCCGCGCGCGCACCGCCGGCCGCGACCTGTTTCCCGACCGCATCGAGAGCGAGCACGACGATTTCTTCGAGCGCGTGCGCGAAGGGTTCCGCAAGCGTGCGGCGAACGATCCGCAGCGTTTCCGGGTCATCGATGCCTCGCAATCGCCCGCGCAGGTCGGTGCCGCGGTGGAGCGCGCGGTCGATGCCTGGCTGGACACGCAGGCATGAGCGCCGTCCCGCGTCAGGATCGCCCGTTTGCGCCGTGGCAACAGCGCGCCTACGACCATGCCGTCGCCGCGCTCGCGGCCGGGCGCTTCGGCCATGGCCTGCTGATCTGCGGACCGGCCGGGTTGGGCAAGCGCGCCGTGGCCGATGCGCTGGCGCGACACGTGCTGGGCGGCGGCGACGCGCGCGGGCGCAGCCTGCAATTGATCGAAGCCGGCACGCATCCGGACCTGCACCTCGTCTCGTTCATCCCGAACAAGGCCGGCGACAAGCTGCGCACCGAAATCGTCATCGAACAGATCCGCGAACTCTCGCAGCGACTGGTGCTGACGCCGCAGTATGGGCAGGCGCAGATCGCCATCGTCGATCCAGCCGACGCGGTCAATCGCGCGGCGTGGAATGCCTTGTTGAAGACGCTGGAGGAACCGGCGCCGGGCCGTTACCTGTGGCTGCTCAGCAGCGATCCGATGCGCTTGCCGGCGACGATCCGCAGCCGCTGCCAGAAGCTCGAATTCAAGCTGCCGCCGCGCGCCGAGGCGCTGCAGTGGCTCATCGCACAGGGCCATTCCGAAACGGCCGCGCGCGAGGCGCTGGACGCCGCGCGCGGCCATCCGGGCCTGGCCCACGAATGGTTGAACGGCGCCGGCCTCGACTTGCGCCGCCAGGTCGAGGCCGATCTCGACCGGCTGGAGCAGGGCAAGGCCGGTGCGGTCGAACTGGCGCAGCGCTGGACTGCGGACGCATTCGCGGATTTGCGTTTGCGCCATGCCGCAGATTTGGCGCTTGCCCGCGCGTCGTCCTTGACGGATGCGGCACGGCTGCACAAGCTGGCGACGTGGTTCGATGCCGCCAACCGCACCCGCGAGCTGTTGCGCAGCACGGTGCGCGGCGACTTGGCGGTGGAAGAACTGCTCGTGGCCTGGCGCGGCAAGCCGGCGCGGGCGACGTAGCGGCCCACGGGGAACGAGGAAATCCAGCAATGAGCGCAGCAGGTGGCCGGCAAGGCATTCTTTCACTGGCGGTGAAGGACAAGGCGCAGCTCTACACCGCGTACATTCCGTACGTGCAGGGCGGCGGCATCTTCGTGCCGACGCCGAAGAAGTACGCGCTCGGCGACGAGGTGTTCCTGCTGCTGACCCTGCCCGAATCCAGCGAGCGCCTGCCGGTGGCCGGCAAGGTGGTGTGGATCACCCCGGTCGGCGCGCAGGGCAACCGCGCCGCCGGCATCGGCGTGCAGTTCTCGAGGACGCCGGAAGGCCTGGCGGTCAAGGAGCGCGTCGAGTCATTGCTCGGCGGCGCGCTGAATGCCGACAAACCGACCTTCACCATGTAGACGGCTGCGCGCTGAATGCCCGCAGCGCCTTGTCAACGTCCGCTTGCCGGCGGTCGTTGCCCGTCTTGAAGCGGTGCATAATGCGGCCGCATTCAACCAAAGGACGGGTACCATGAAGTCGCGTTCGCTCAAGTCGCGTCTGTTCAAGACCTGGATTTCCGCGTGTGCCGTCGCCGCGCTGGCCGTGCCGGGCATCGCCGCGGCGCAAACCGCCGCGTACACCAATTCCGGGGTGAACCTGCGCACCGGCCCGGATGTCGGCTATCCGCTGGTTGCGTTCCTGCCGTACGACACCAGCGTGCAGGTGTATGGCTGCACCAACGACTGGTCGTGGTGCGACGTGGCCGCCGGCTACAACCGCGGCTGGGTGTCGGCGGCGTACCTGGAGTATTACGACGACGGTGGCCAGCCGCTGGTCGTCAGTTCCTATGGCGTGCAGATCGGCTTGCCGATCGTCAGCTTCGTCTTCGGCACCTACTGGGATACCTGGTACCGCAACCGCAGTTGGTATGCACACCGCAACCAATGGATGGGTTATCGCCCGCCGCCGCGTCCGCCGATCAGGCCGCCACAGCACCGGCCGCCGCCGCACAATCGCCCGCCGCACTCGTCGCGTCCGCCGGGCAACAGCCAGCCGAACCGTCCACCGCATTCGCCGGGCAACGGCCAGCCGAACCGTCCGCCGCATTCGCCGGGCAATGGCCAGCCGAACCGTCCGCCGCATTCGCCGGGCAATGGCCAGCCGAATCGTCCGCCGCATTCGCCGGGGAATGGCCAGCCGAACCGCCCGCCGCAGTCGTCGCGCCCGCCGACGGGCAACAGCCCGCCGAACCGCCCGCCGCAGCCATCGCGTCCGCCGACGGGCAACACGCCGCACCTGCCGGGCAATGGCCAGCCGAACCGCCCCGCGCAACCGAACCGGCCGGCGGCACACCCGCCGAGCGCTGGCGGCAACAACCGTCCGCCGCCACAGGCGCACGGCAAGCCAAAGGAATCGCGCTGATTGCGCGGAAAACGAAAGCCCCGCGGAATGCGGGGCTTTTTTGTTCCAGCATGAATTTCCGCCCGTCCACAATATTTCCTGCGCTGGAACGTCAACACTGGTGTGGATACGACACTTAACCCGCAACGTCCCCCTGCACCGATGGATGAGCAGAACCAACACCTGGCGGAAATCATTGCGCGCGAACGCGGCCGTCTGCGCAGTTTCATCCGTCGGCGGGTGTCGCATCTGGGCGAGGCGGAAGACATTTTGCAGGACGTGCTGTTCGAGCTGGTCGAGGCATGGCGGTTGCCCGAACCCATCGAACAGGTCGGCGCATGGCTGTTCCGCGTGGCGCGCAACCGCATCATCGACCGCTTCCGCAAGAGGCGCGAGGAACCCTTGTCCGCCGTCTCGGCGAACGGCGAAGACGAGGAGGTGGAACACCATTGGCTGGAGCAGGCTTTGCCCAGTCCCGATGGCGGGCCGGAAGCGGCCTTCGCGCGCGCCGCCTTGCTGGAAGCCATCGCGCTGGCCTTGCGGGAATTGCCGGCGCGGCAGCGCGAAGTGTTCATCGCCCACGAGCTGGAAGGGCGCAGCTTCAAGGACATGGCCGCCGCCAGCGGCACCAACCTCAACACCTTGCTGGGCTGGAAAAGACAGGCCGTGCTGCATTTGAGAATCCGGCTGCAACCCTTGTACGACGAACTTTTTTGAGGAGAAAACACAATGCGCAAGTCGTTTTTCGGCAACCGATTCGGACGCAAGACGAAGTTTCTCGCGATGGCCTTGCTCATGCTCGCGGGCCTTGCCGTCGCTGGCGCCTTGGTCATGCTGTTGTGGAACTGGTTGATGCCGGCGCTGTTCACCGGGGTCCATCGAATCGACTACCGGCATGCGCTGGGTTTGTTGTTGTTGTGCAAACTCCTGTTCGGCATGCGCGGCCACGGCGGTTTCGGTCGCCGGGATGGACGGCGCCAACGCTGGGAAAACATGAGCCCGGAAGAGCGCGAGCAGTTGAAGGCGCAGATCAAGATGCGGATCAAGGCGCAGTTCGGCGGCGAGTGGAACCCCTTCGATGCCGATGCCGGCGAAAACCCGCCGCGGGATGCACGATGAATCTGCACGACACGCAAACCCTTGCCATCGAAGCGCGCGGACTGGTCAAGGCTTTCGGCGCGCATCGCGCGGTCGATGGCCTCGACCTGCGCGTGTCCGCCGGCAGCATCTACGGCGTGCTTGGCCCCAATGGCGCGGGCAAGACCACCACGATCAACATGCTGGCGACGCTGTTGCGGCCCGATGCGGGCACGGCCAAGGTGTTCGGCCACGACGTGGCGCAGTCGCCGCAGGTCGTGCGCCAGTTGATCGGCGTCACTGGCCAGTATGCCTCGGTGGATGAAGCGCTTTCAGCGAGCGAGAACCTGGTGATCTTCTCGCGCCTGCTGGGCCTGGACGCGAAGGCGGCCAGAAAAAAGGCGCACGAATTGCTCGAAGAATTCGCTTTGCTGGATGCGGCCAAGCGTCCCTTGAGCCAGTTTTCCGGCGGCATGCGCCGGCGTCTCGATCTGGCAGCAAGCCTGATCGCGCAACCGCCGTTGATCTTTCTCGACGAGCCCACCACCGGCCTCGACCCGCGCACCCGCGCGCAGATGTGGGACACGATTCGCCGCCTGGTGCGCACCGGCTCGACGGTGCTGCTGACCACGCAGTACCTGGACGAAGCCGACCAGTTGGCCGATCGCATCGCCGTGATCGACCGCGGCAAGGTCGTCGCCGAGGGCACGCCGGACGAACTTAAGAAATCCGTCGGCACCGCGACCTTGCATCTGTGCCTGGACAACGACGCGCAACTGGATGCGGCGCAGAGCATCGTCGAGACGCACCTGGGCATCGCCGCGATTCGCTCGCCCGAGGCGAGCGCGTTGAATGCCCCGATGCGCGAGGCCGACAAGGTCACCGACGTGCTGCTCGGCCTGCGCGATGCCGGCATCCACTTGAGCGAGGTGAGCGTGCAGAAACCGACGCTGGACGAGGTGTTCCTGACCCTCACCGGCCACGACACGCACGCAGAAAACCCGGAGGTTCCCAATGCTTGAAACGCAACCCCCCGTGCCCGCCACGCGGCCGGCGCTGAAAAACCGCGTCGGCCTGATGCAGACATTGCACCAGTCGCAGGTCATGGCCTGGCGCGGCCTGCTCAAGATGCGGCGCACGCCGGAGCAGTTCTTCGACGTGACCCTGCAGCCAGTTCTCTTCACCTTGATGTTCACCTACATCTTCGGCGGCGCGATTTCGGGCAACGTGCACAGCTACCTGCCGATCATCATCCCCGGCATCCTGGTGCAGACCGTGATCGGCACTTCGCTGGCCACCGGCGTGCAATTGCGCGAGGACATGGAAAAAGGCGTGTTCAACCGCTTCCGCACGTTGCCGATCGCGCGCATCGCGCCATTGGCCGGGGCCTTGCTGGCCGACACCGTGCGTTTCGCCATCGCCACCGTGCTCACGCTGGTGATGGGCGTGCTGATGGGCTACCGGCCCAGCCCGGCCATCGTGCTCGGCGCCTTGCTGGTGATGTTCGCGGCGTGGTGCCTGAGCTGGATTTTCGCTTTCCTCGGCATGATGGCGCGCACGGCCTCCAGCGTGCAGGGCATCGGCATGCTGGTGCTGTTTCCGCTGACGTTCTTGTCCAATGCCTTCGTGCCGGCGCACACCATGCCGGGCTGGCTGCAGGTGTTCGTGAACTTCAATCCGGTGTCGCACCTGGTGTCGGCGGTGCGCGAACTCGGCAACAGCGGCGCCATCGGCGCGGATTTCTGGCTCACCCTGCTGGGTGCGCTGGTCGTCGTGGCGATCTTCGCGCCGTTGACGGTACGCGCCTACATGCGCCAGGCCTGACCGGAAAAGGCGCGAACAAAAAAGCCGCGCATTTGCGCGGCTTTTTCTTGTCCGTGCTTGGGTGACGATTACAAACCCTTGAACAGGTTGCCGACCAGCATCACCACCAGCCCGGCGCAGACGATCCAGAACGCATAGTGCTGCAGCACCGGGATGTAGTGCAACTTGGCGGCGACGCCGACGCCGCCGAGGACGAGGGCCAGGAAGAACGTGCCCGAGGTGGGCGCAGTGAGGTTGAACATGTTTCGCGTATGTCGGGGTTGGGGGACTGTACGGATTATGCCGAAGCGGCGCGTGCCGGTTCCATGATTGCAGTAGCAAAAAAGGGCGCGTGTTGCGACGCGCCCGGCCCGCGCTGGCGAATCACGCTGTCGGCAGGCGCAGCAGCGGCGAGTCCCAGCCCGGGCGCGGCGCGAAGCGCTTGCCGTATTTCGCTTCCAGCGCCTTGAGCTTTTCCAGCAGCGCATCGGCGCCGACCGCGCGGATGTGTTCGATCGGGCCGCCGCGGAACGGAGCGAAGCCGGTGCCGAAGATCGCGCCGGCATCGAGCAGGTCGGTGCTTTCGACCACGCCGTCGTGCAGGCACGCGACCGCTTCGTTGAGGTAGGGCAGGATCAGGCGGTCTTCGAGGTTGTCCGGCGCGGTGTAGTCCTTCGGCAATTCCGGCTTGACCGGCTTGCTGCCGCGCTCGGTCTGCTCCCATTTGTACAGGCCCTGGCCGTCCTTCTTGCCGCGCTGGCCCTGCTGCGGCGCCTGCGCCAGCGCTGGCGGCACGTCGAGGCCGAGGAACGGCGCCAACTCCTTGTTGACGCCGTAGGCGACGTCGAGGCCGACGGTGTCGATCAGCTCGATCGGCCCCATCGGCATGCCGAACCTGGTCGCGGCCTTGTCGATGGCCGCGCCAGGAATGCCTTCGGCGAACATCGTCGCCGCCTCCAGCATGTACGGGAACAGGATGCGGTTGACCAGGAAGCCCGGCGTGCCTTTCACCGGCACCGGCAGCTTGTCGATGGCCTTGCAGAACGCGGCCAGGCGCTTCTCGGTTTCCTCGCTCAACTGGTCGTGGCGGATGATTTCCACCAGCGGCATCTGCGCGACCGGATTGAAGAAGTGCAGGCCGGCGAACTGCGCCGGCTTGGCGATGTGCTCGCGCAGTTCGGTCAGCGGAATCGACGAGGTGTTGGTCGAGAGGATCGCGTTGTCCTTGAGCTTCGGTTCCAGCGATTGATAGAGGTCGCGCTTGGCCTCCGGATTCTCGATGATCGCTTCGACGATCAGGTCGGCCTTGGCCACGCCATCGCCGTTCAAGTCGCCCTGCAAACGCGCGGCGACCGCGGCGCGCTTGGTTTCGTCCTTGACCCGCCTGGCGAACAGTTCCTGCGCGCGCGCCAGCGCGCCGTCGATGAAGCGCTGCTCGCGGTCCTGAACGGTGACGTCGAAGCCGCGGTACGCGCTCCACGTGGCGATGTCGCCGCCCATCACGCCGGCGCCGACCACGTGCACGTGCTTGATGTCGTGCGGGGTGTCGCCGCCCAAACCCTTCATCTGCTCCATCAGGAAGAAGATGCGCACCAGGTTGTGCGCGGTCGGCGTCGAGGCGAGCTTGACCACCGCGCGGCGTTCGGCGTCGAGGCGGCCGTAAATGCCCTTGCCGCCGAAGTTCTTCCACGTCGCGATCAGCGCATGCGGCGACGGGTAGTGCGCCTTCGGCGCCTTGCGCGCGACCTGCTTGACCATCTGCGGCGCGAGCAATTGCCGCGCCAGCCAGGTATTGGTCGCCCACGCCAGCGCGCGTTGCTTGAACGGACGTTGCACGCCGGTTTTCAGCAGCTTGATCGCCGCGTCGAGCAATTCCTCCGGCGCGACGACCTTGTCCACCAGGCCCATGCCGCGCGCGGCGGCCGCCGACAGATTGCGCCCGGTGAGCATCGCGTCCATCGCCGCCGGCGCGCCGACCAGCCGCGGCAGGCGCGAACTGCCGCCCCAGCCGGGGAAGATGCCGAGCTTCACTTCCGGCAGGCCGATCTTGGTCGACGGATCGTTCGAGGCGACGCGGTATTTGCAGGCCAGCGAGATTTCGGTACCGCCGCCCATGCAGAAGCCGTGGATCGCGGCGACGGTCGGGAAGGGCAGTTCGGCGATCTTCTGGAACGTCAGCTGGCCGCGGCGGATCGCGTCGTTGGTGGTGCCGTTGCGGTCGAATTCCTGGAACTCCTTGAGGTCGGCGCCGGCGATGAAGCCGTTGGCCTTGGCCGAACGGATCACCAGGCCCTTGGGTTTTTCCAGCTGCACGCGCTCGATCAGGGTGCCCAGTTCGATCAGCGCGTCCTGCGAGAAGGCGTTGACCGACGCGCCGGCGCGATCGAACGAGACGACGAGGATGCCGTCATCGCGCAGTTCGGTCTTCCAGTGGCTGAATCGCAACCCATCGAAGTTGGTCGCCATATACATCTCCATTCGTTCAGGTATGGGGAAAGTCACTATCATTCCGGCTGGTTCGGGCGCAGTCAAATGGCCGTTTGAACTTTTCCTCGGCAGCCGTCGCGCACGGCGCTGAACTTTCCTCCAAACCCGTTGTCACAGGGCTTCAGTGAATTCATCTACCGATTCCGACCTCGAACTGGTCGGGCGCGTGCAGCGCGGCGACAGCGCGGCCTTCGACCTGCTGGTGCGCAAGTACCAGCACCGGATCGTGGCCCTGGCCGGGCGCTACGTGCACGACTGGTCCGAGGCCCAGGACATCGCCCAGGAAGCTTTCCTGCGCGCGTATCGCGCGCTCGGCAATTTCCGCGGCGATGCCCAGTTCTACACCTGGCTGCACCGGATCGCCGTGAACACCGCGAAGAACCATCTCGTTGCGCAGAATCGCCGCCCGCCGCTGGACGACATCGAGGCCAGCGACGCCGAACAGTACGACGCCGGCACCCGCCTGCGCGACAACGACACGCCCGAGCGCGAACTGATGCGCCAGGAGCTGGAACAAACGGTGATGCGCGCGGTCGAACGCTTGCCTGCGGAATTGCGCGAGGCGATCACCCTGCGCGAGGTCGAAGGTTTGAGCTACGAGGAAATCGCGGAAAAAATGGCCTGCCCGATCGGCACGGTGCGCTCGCGCATCTTCCGTGCGCGCGATGCCATCGACACCGAATTGCGGCCGCTGCTCGACGACGCGCCGGCCACCAACCGCAGTGTTGCACGGGAGAAGAACCGATGACTGCCGAAAACACCATCGATGCCGTCGACAAGTTCGACGACTACCACCGCCAGCAGCTGTCGATGCTGATGGACGGCGAACTGCAGGCCGACCAGGCGCGGTTCCTGCTGCGCCGCCTGCACCACGACGGCGAACTGGGCGCGCAGTGGGATCGCTGGCATCTGGCCGGCGAGGTGCTGCGTGGCCGCGCGCTCGCGCCGGTTGCCGCGGATTTCGCCGAACGGATCGCAATCGCCATCGCCGGCGAGGCCGTGCCGCAGCGGCGCGCTTCGCGCACGCCCTGGCTGCGCTGGGGCGGCGGCGCGCTGGCGGCGTCGTTCGCGGCGTTCGCGGTGTTCGTTGCGTGGCCGCAGCATCCGCACAGTGCGCCGACGGCACCGCAGGTCGCGGCCGCGCCCGTCGCCGACGCGCCAGTGCCGGCTCCGGTCGCGGTGGCGAAGGAAACCGCCGCGCCCGAAGTCCGGGCGCTGGCACAGGTTGCCGCGCCGGCGCCGCATGCGTCGCGCATCGCGGTGGACCGGCCGCGTGCGAAGAAGGTCATCGCGGTGCCGCCGGCGCAACTCCAGGCCGATGCGTCGCCGGAAACCGCCGTCGCCAGCGTGCAGGCAACCCCGGCCGATCCGTTCGCCGCGCCGGAAATGCCGGCGCATGCGCAGGCCAAGCCGTGGCCGCATTCGCTGCTGCAGCCGTCGAACAGCGCGTTCAATGCCAGCTTCGACAGCGCGGCCGGGCTGAACGAAGCGCATCCGTTCGCACCGCAGGCGCCGCTGCAACTGCCGCCGGCGGAACCGCAGCGCTGATATGCGGTCTGACGCACGTCGCCCGCGACGCGGGCGTGCCACGTTCCGAAACAATCACGACTCGACAACACGCAAAGGCATGCACTCGATGAATCCCCATGTCCGCAACGGCCTGCTCGGCCTTTTGATCCTGACGTCCCCGCTGGCCGCCTGCGCGCGCCCGAACGATGCCGCGGCGCCCACGGCCAGCGCACCGGCGGTGGTCGGTTCGATCGCGCAAAGCAGTGCGCCGCAGATCGTCACCGGCCTGCCGGATTTCACCCGGCTGGTCGAAGTGGTCGGCCCCGGCGTGGTCAACATCACCGCCAAGACCACGCCGAAGAAAGTGCGCATGCAGAACGTGCCGCCGGGCATGGGCGGCGATGACGACGACATGCCGGAATTCTTCCGCCGCTTCTTCGGCCCCGGTTTCCCGCAGCCCGGACAGTCGCGTGGCGGCATGGCGATGGGTAGCGGCTTCATCATTTCGCCCGATGGCTACGTGCTGACCAACCGCCACGTCGTCGATGGCGCCGACACGGTCACGGTGAAGCTGTCGGACAAGCGCGAATTCAAGGCCAAGGTGGTCGGCAGCGACGAGCAGTACGACGTCGCGGTGCTGAAGATCGATGCGAAGGATCTGCCGAGCGTGCGCATCGGCAATTCCGACCAGCTCAAGCCGGGGCAGTGGGCGGTGGCGATCGGCTCGCCGTTCGGCCTCGATCACTCGGTGACGGCGGGCATCATCAGCGCGGTCGGCCGCAGCACGCCGGAAAACGGCCAGCAATACGTGCCTTTCATCCAGACCGACGTGGCGATCAATCCGGGCAATTCCGGCGGCCCGCTGCTCAACACCAGCGGCGAAGTGGTCGGCATCAATTCGCAGATTTTCTCGCGCAGCGGCGGCTACATGGGCGTCAGCTTCGCCATTCCGATCAACCTGGCGGTCAGCGCCGCCGACCAGATCAAGAAGACCGGCAAGGTCAGCCGCGCCCAGCTCGGCGCGTACTTGCAGGAGCTGGATGGCGACAAGGCCAAGGCGTTCGGCTTGCCGGACGAGCGCGGCGCGTTGATCCGTGAGGTCGTGCCCGGCAGCCCGGCGGAAAAGGCGGGTTTGCAGCAGGGCGACGTGGTGCGTACCGTCAATGGCAAGAGCGTGGATTCGTCGGCCGAGCTGCCGCCGCTGATCGCTGCGATGGCCCCGGGAAGCAAAGTGGGCCTCGGCGTGTGGCGTGACGGCAAGCTGCGTACGCTCGATGCGACGCTCGGTGCGCAGGACGCGGCGATGGCCGGAGGCCCCGGCAACGATGCCGAAGCATTGCTCGGCCTGTCGCTCGCCGATCTCGATCCGGCGCAGCGCAAGCAGGCAGGCGGCGGCGTGCAGATCGTCGATGCCGAAGGTCCGGCGGCCGAAGCCCGCCTGCAACCGGGGCTGGTCATCACCCGTGTCGGTCGCACCCCGGTCAACAGCGTGGCCGAATTCGACAAGGCCATCGCCGGCACCAAGCCCGGAAGCGTGGTGATGCTGCTGGTACGCGATCCGCGCGGTCGCAGCAGCTACGTGACCGTCACGGCCGGCGACGGTTCCGACGATGAAGGCAGCGACGACTCGAACTGAGTTCGCGGAACAGTGACAGTCGGAAGAAGGCCGGGTTGCCATGGGTGACCCGGCTTTCCGCATTGTGGGGCGAGCGCGATCATCGTCGTAGGTCATGAGCCCGTCGCCCCCGACTGCGGAAAACGGAAGCACCCACGGCAACCCGGCCTTCCTGCAAGGAACCAAGCCTTCCGGGTTGGCTGTGCGATAATGCCGCGCTTCCCCTTTCCCGCCTCACGCGACGGCATTTGCCGCCCTCATGCAGAACATCCGCAATTTTTCGATCATCGCCCACGTCGACCACGGCAAGAGCACGCTGGCCGACCGCATCATCCAGCTTTGCGGCGGCCTCGAAGCGCGCGAGATGGAGGCGCAGGTGCTCGACTCCAACCCGATCGAGCGCGAGCGCGGCATCACCATCAAGGCGCAGTCGGTGTCGCTGCCGTACACCGCGAAAGACGGCCAGACCTACCAACTGAATTTCATCGACACGCCCGGCCACGTCGACTTCAGCTATGAAGTGTCGCGTTCGCTGGCCGCGTGCGAAGGCGCGCTGCTGGTGGTCGATGCGGCGCAAGGCGTCGAGGCGCAATCGGTCGCCAACTGCTATACCGCGGTCGAGCAGGGCCTCGAAGTCGTGCCGGTGTTGAACAAGATCGACCTGCCGACCGCCGACCCCGAACGCGCGAAAGCGGAAATCGAAGCGGTCATCGGCATCGATGCCAGCGACGCGGTCGCGGTCAGCGCCAAAACCGGCTTGAACGTGGATCTGGTGCTGGAAGCCATCGTCAAGCGCATCCCGCCGCCGAAGCCGCGCGACACCGACAAGCTGCAGGCGCTGATCGTCGACTCGTGGTTCGACAACTACATGGGCGTGGTCTCGCTGGTGCGGGTGATGCAGGGCGAAATCACGCCCGGCACGAAGATCCTGGTGATGTCCACCGGCCGCACGCACCAGGTGGACAAGGTCGGCGTGTTCACGCCGAAGCGCAAGGAGCTGAAGAAGCTCGGCGCCGGCGAAGTGGGCTGGATCACCGCGAGCGTGAAAGACGTGCACGGCGCGCCGGTCGGCGACACGTTGACGCTCGCCAGCGATCCGGCGCCGCATCCGCTGCCGGGCTTCCAGGAAATGCAGCCGCGCGTGTTCGCCGGCCTGTTCCCGGTCGATGCTGAGGATTACCCGGCGCTGCGCGAATCGCTGGAAAAACTGCGCCTCAACGATGCCGCGCTGCGCTTCGAGCCGGAAAGCTCGGAAGCGATGGGTTTCGGCTTCCGCTGCGGCTT
>JAATFG010000116.1 GCA_015655355.1 Lysobacterales bacterium | reverse complement strand
TCGCCGCCGTCGGAGAAACGCGACGAGGCATTCACCATCACCACCGCGGAACGCAAGGACCGCACGAACCGCTGCGCATTAGTTTCCTCGCGCGTGGCGATGACCTCGGTATGGTCGGAACCATGAATACGGATGTGGGCGATGGCCTCGTCCAGGCTGTCGACCACCCGTACCGCAATCACCAGATCCAGGAACTCGGCGGCGTAGTCTTGCTCGGTGGCGGGCTTCGCCCCGGGCATCAGCGCTGCGCTGCGGACATCGCCGCGCAACTCCACACCGCGCGCCGACAAGGCCAACGCGGCACCCGGCAGGAAATCGCCCGCGATATCGGCGTGGACCAGCAGCGTCTCCAGCGAATTGCATGCGCTGGGCCGCGAAACCTTTCCATCGATCAGCAGGTTCAAGGCCAGGTCCGGGTCCGCGCTGGCATCGACGAACAGGTGGCAGACCCCTTTGTAGTGCTTGATCACCGGCACGCGCGCATGCTCGGCCACGAAGCGGATCAGGCCCTCGCCGCCACGCGGGATGGCCAGATCGACGATATCGGCAAGCTGCAGCAGTTCCAGCATGGTCTCGCGGCGCAAATCCTCGACCAGGGTCAATGCCGCGTCCGGAACCCCGGATTCGCGCAGGGCGCGCTTCAAGGATGCGGCGATGGCGGTATTGGAATGGATGGCCTCGGAGCCGCCGCGCAGGATCACGCCATTCCCGGCCTTGAGGCACAGCGCGGCCGCGTCGGCGGTGACGTTGGGACGGGCCTCGTAGATCATCGCGATCACGCCCAACGGCACGCGCACGCGCTCGATGGCGATGCCGTTGGGACGCGTGTCGCGGCGGGTGACCTGGCCCACCGGATCGGGAAGCCCAGCGACCTCGCGCAATGCGGCGGCAATGCCCGCCAGCCGGGAGGGATCCAGCTTCAGGCGGTCCAGCATCGCGCCAGCGATGCCTTTCCCGGCCGCCGCACGCAGGTCCGCCTCGTTGGCCGCCAGGATCGCGTCGGCGTCGGCTTCGAGCGCCTGGGCCATGGAATGGAGCAATGCCTCCTTGTCGGCCGCGGACAATTGGGCGAGATGTTGCGCCGCCTCGCGGCAGGCCAGCGCCTGCTGTCGTATTCCGGAACTCATCGGGACACCATCACCAGATCGTCGCGGTGGATCACGTTCTCACCATAGTTGTAGCCCAGTATGCCTTCGATGTCGCGCGAATGGCTGCGGGCGATGCGCCGTATGTCCACTGCCGAATACTGGCTGACGCCGCGCGCGATGGCGCGGTCGCCCTGGCCGTCGCGCAGGCGGATCTCGACCATGTCGCCGCGCCGGAAATCGCCTTCCGCCGTGACCACGCCGCCGGGCAGCAACGACGCGCCTTTCTCGCCCATCGCGCGCGCCGCGCCCGCATCGACCACGACGCCGCCGGCTTCCAGGGGTACGTTGCGCAACCAGTATTTGCGCGCCGCCATCCGGTTCTGCGATGGGCGGAAACGCGTGCCCTGGAAGCGGTCCTGCGCCAGCAAGCGCACCGTATCGGCACGGGTGCCGTTGAACAGGAAGGTCTCGATGCCGGCGGCGGCGGCCTTGGCCGCGGCTTCCAGCTTGGTGCGCATGCCCCCGGTGCCGGCGCTGCTGCCGGCCTCGCCGGCCATGGCGAAGAATTCCGGAGTCAGCGCCTCCACGTCCTCGATCGGCTGCGCACCGGCGCAGGCGCGTGGATTGGCGGTATGGAAGCCATCGATGTCGGTAGCGATGAACAAGGCATCGGCGTCCACCAAGGCGGCGATGACTGCGGCCAGGTTGTCGTTGTCGCCCAGCTTGAGTTCATCCACCGAAACCGTGTCGTTCTCGTTGATCACCGGCAACGCGCCCAGGGCCAGCAGCTCATTGAGTGTGGCCCGGGCGTTGAGGTAACGGCGGCGGTTGCGCAGGTCGTCGTGGGTCAGCAGCACCTGGGCCACGGGACGCTCGAAGAAGCGCTGCCACAACCCGATCAGCTGGGCCTGGCCCAGCGCGGCAAGCGCCTGGCGTTCGGCCATCGCCGCGCCCGAACTCGCCTTGCGATGGATGACCGCACGACCCGCCGCGACCGCGCCGGAAGAAACGATCACCACTTCGCGACCCGTCGCCAGGCTGGCGGACACGAACTGCGCAAGACCCAGGGCATGGCGCGGACTCAGCCCTTCGCCTTCGGCCGCCAGCAGGCTGCTGCCGACCTTGAGCACGGCACGGCGCCAGGCAGGCAGGGTTTGCTGGGCGAAAGCGGAGTCGGTCGTGTTCATTCCAGGGCTCAGCGGGCGTTCCATTCGTATACAACGACATCCGAGGAACCGGAAGTGGCGAGCGGGTCTTCGACGGCAATGGCTTTGGCTTCTTCCAGCGTGCCCACCAGAAGCACGTAGGCGCCGCCCGACTTGTCGCTGAAGCCGCCGGTCATTTCCAGCTTGCCCTCGGCACGCAACGCATCCAGGAAAGCCAGGTGCGGCGCGACCACCTCATCGCTGAAGTCCGGCTTGCGCATGGCCATTACCAGGTAGCGTTTCATTTTTCGGTCTCCACATATCGCACAATGCCGGTTGCAGGAGCGACGTAAGTCGCGATGGGGCATTACCAGGAAAGCTTCATCGCGACTTACGTCGCTCCTACAGTCGCTCCTGCAAGGGTCGGAGCGCATTCCAGCGGGCACGCACCTCATCCAGTCTCGGGTCCGCCGCGGCGCCTGGCGACACGCGTGCGGCCAGGCTCGATTCGGGCGTGCGCCCTGCCCCGGCCTGGTCCGCCGATGCCGCCGCCGCTCGGTAGGCTTCGCGGAAAGGAACGCCGGCCGCCGCCTGTTCGACCGCGACGTCGGTGGCGTACATGCCCGAATCCATGGCCGCGCGCATCCGCTCCTCGCGCCATTCCAGGTTCGCCAGCAGATCCGGCAACAGTTCCAGCGCCGCCAGGCCGCGGCCGAAACCATGGAAGATCGCGCCTTTGCTGCTCTGCAGGTCGCGGTGGTAGCCCGAAGGCAACGACAGCAGTTGCTCGATCTCGGTGCGCGCGGCGGCCACGCTGGCATGGGTGGCGCGCATCAACTCGATCACGTCCGGGTTGCGCTTGTTCGGCATGATCGAACTGCCCGTGGTGTATTGCGCGGGCAACGACACGAAACCGAACTCGGCGCTGGTGAACAGCGACAGGTCCCACGCCAGCCGGCGCAGGTCGAGCGTGGCGCTTCCCAATGCCTCCAGGGCCGCCATCTCGAACTTGCCGCGGGAGAGCTGCGCGTAGGTCGGGCTGACTTGCAGGCGCGAAAACTCCAGCGCCCGCGTGGTGTGGTCGCGGTCCAGGGGAAGGTTGACGCCGTAGCCGGCGGCGGTGCCCAGCGGATTGGCGTCGACCCATGCGGACGTCTGTTGCGCGCGCCATGCATTGTCGATGAAGCCCTCGGCGAAACCGGCGAACCACATCGCGGTGGACGACACCACCGCGCGCTGCAGATGCGTATAGCCGGGCAACGGCAACGCCGGCTGCGACGCACGATCCAGGCAGACCTGTGCGATGGCGCGGCAGTGAGCCCGCAGCGAAGCTAGTTGATCCTTCAGCCAAAGCCGCGTGGCGACCAGGATCTGGTCGTTGCGGCTGCGTCCGGTATGCACGCGACGGCCAGCGTCGCCAAGCCGTTCGGTAAGTCGCGCCTCGATCGCCGAGTGGCCATCCTCGTAGCGATCGTCCAACACGAACGCGCCGCTTCGGAAATCTTCAGCCAGCACATCCAGCTCACGCTTCAACGCCTGCGCTTCGTCGGCACTGACCACGCCGATGTTGGCAAGGCCTTCGACGTGCGCCTTGCTCGCGGTGACGTCGTGCAGGAAGAACTCGCGATCGAGCAGCACGTCGTCGCCGGCGAGGAAGCGCATGATCCGCGCGTTCGTCGTCACGCCGGCCTTCTGCCAAAGCAGGTCACTCATGGGGATGATCCTTCTCGTTCGGATGCGCCGCGACCAGTGCCTGCACGGCCGCTTCGATGGAAAGCTCGCGCCGCTCGCCGCTGCTGCGCTGCTTCAGTTCTACCATGCCGCCGTCGAGGCCGCGCGGCCCGATGATCAGCTGCCACGGCAAACCGATCAGGTCCATACGGGCGAACTTCGCGCCGGCACGCTCGTCGGTGTCGTCGTGCAGCACGTCGAGGCCAGCCGCTTCGAGCTGCGCGTACAGCGATTCGCACACCGCATCGGTACGTGCGTCGCCGGGTTTCAGGTTGATCAGCCCGACGGCGAACGGCGCCACCGATGCCGGCCATACGATGCCCAGTTCGTCGTGACTGGCCTCGATGATCGCGCCGATCAGGCGCGACACGCCGACGCCGTAGCAGCCGCCGTGGATCGGAACGCTCACGCCATCGGCACCGGTCACCGTCGCCTTCATCGGCAACGAATACTTGGTGCCGAAGTAGAAGATCTGCCCGACTTCGATGCCGCGCGTGTTCACGCGGCGGTCCGATGCGACTTCGCGCTCGAAGCGCGCGGCGTCATGCACGTCTTCGGTCGCAGCATACGGCGCGGTCCACGCGTCGATGATCGGCTGCAGGTCGCCGGCATAGTCGACATCGGCGCCGGGAGTCGGCAGGTCGAGCACGCCTTTGTCGCAGTACACGGCAGATTCGCCGGTCTGCGCCAGCACGATGAACTCGTGCGACAGGTCGCCGCCGATCGGCCCGGTTTCCGCGCGCATCGGAATCGCCTTGATGCCCATCCGCGCGAACAGGCGCAGGTAGGCGATGAACATGCGGTTGTAGGAACGTCGCGCGCCGTCTTCGTCGAGGTCGAACGAATAGCCGTCCTTCATCAGGAATTCGCGGCCGCGCAGCAGGCCGAAGCGCGGGCGCTGCTCGTCGCGGAATTTCCACTGCAGCTGGTACAGGTTCAACGGCAGGCTGCGCCAGGAGCTGACGTAGCTGCGGAAGATCCCGGTGACCATTTCCTCGTTGGTCGGCCCGTACAACAGCTCGCGCTGATGGCGATCGGTGATGCGCAGCATCTCCGGGCCGTAGGCATCGTAGCGGCCGCTCTCGCGCCACAACTCGGCCAGTTGCAGGGTCGGCATCAGCAGTTCGATCGCACCGGCGCGATCCATTTCCTCGCGCACGATCCGCTCGATCCTGCGCAGCACGCGCAGGCCCAGCGGCAGCCAGGCATAGATGCCTGCGGCCTCCTGGCGGATCATGCCGGCGCGCAGCATCAGCCGGTGCGAGACGACCTGCGCCTCGGCGGGGTTTTCTTTCAGGGTGGGAAGAAGGTAACGGGACAGGCGCATGAGGTAATTCCGGTAGCTGACGAGAACGAGCGGAATGCAGCACGACGCTGCTTCACGGTCGACCGGCACCCTCCACATCGATGCCAGCCAGCTCATCGCAACCGATCGCACGATTGATGTTCTGCATCGCCTGGGTCGCCGCGCCCTTCAGCAGGTTGTCCAGCGTCGCGACGATCACCACCCGCTTGCCGTCGGCGGACAGCGCAAAGCCGCCGATCTCGACATGGTGCCGGTGCGCGATGCGGCTGACCCACGGCGCCTCGTCGACCACCGTGACCAGTTTTTCGCCGTAGTAGGCGGCACGGAAACGCGCGATGACTTCGTCGCGCGTCATCTTGCGCGAGAGATACAAGTTGGTGGTGACCGTGAGGCCGCGGAAATGCGGCGCCACGTGCGGCATGAATTCCACCGGGATGCCGAGCCGGAACGACGCTTCCTTCTCGTGCATGTGGCCGGTCAGTGCGTACGGCATCAGATTGTCGCGCAGCTTTTCCGGATCGTTCTTGTCCGACGGCGTTGTGCCCGCACCGGAATAGCCCGACACGCCGAAGCACACCGGCGGAGCCGCCAGCAGATCCTTCACAGGCGCGATCGACAACTGCATGGCGGTGGCGTAGCAGCCGGGATTGCTGATGCGCTTCTGTCCATGCCACGTGTCGCGCGTCAGTTCCGGCAGGCCGTAATACCAGCGCTCGTCGAAACGAAAATCGGCGGAAAGATCGACGATCAGCGGATCGACACCGGCCTCGTCGAATGCCGCGACACACTCGGCCGCCTTGCCATTGGGCAACGCCAGGATCACCACGTCCGCACCGAGCTTCGGCAGTTCGGCATGTGCTGGCGCGCTGTAGCGCAGCTCGCCGCGGTATTCGGGAACATGCGCATCGACGCGCTGGCCGTCCAGCTCGCGCGAGGAAACGAAAGCGAGTTCGAGCGCGGGATGCGCCGCGATCAGCCGGATCAGCTCCGCGCCGGTATGGCCGCGCGCGCCGACGATGCCGATGGTCTTGTTGTCGTTTGTCACCGATTCACTCCTGCATATGCCTTTGCCCCTCCCCCTGCTTGCAGGGGGAGGTTGGGAGGGGGTGACGCTCTGGCCTCAGACCCCAGAGCCCCCTCCCCAGCCCTCCCCTGCTCGCAGGGGAGGGAGTCTGTTGGGTCAATCCACCAGCGTCGGTTGCCGCGTGGCGCAATGCGCGACGCAGCGGGCGATGGTGTCGAAGTCGTCCAGGCCGTACCAGAACACCTTCCATTGCGGCTGCTTGTAACAGCCGTCGGACTCGGCGTAATAGAAGATGTTGACTTGGTTGTTGTGGCGCGAGCGCCAGAACAGCTGCGGATTCTCCTCGCGCATCAACTGCCATACCGCGCGACCCAGGCCCTCGCCCTGCGCATCGTCGAGCACCGCGAACTTGTCCAGATAGACGAGACCGTCCACCGCGACCAGGATCATCGCGGCGCGATAGTTTTCGCTCACGTAGACACGGAACGGCGTGGTGCGCTCGAAGTAGTCGTCCACCAGCGTGCGCCCGAAACTGGACTCGATCAGCTCGCGCATGCGCGCCAGGTCGACGCCATCCCACGAATCGTGCCGCTCCACCTTCTCACCGCGCCGTACCAGCGTGCCGGAGCCCTTGTG
>JAATFG010000077.1 GCA_015655355.1 Lysobacterales bacterium | reverse complement strand
GCTTCGAGGCCTGCCTCGCGAAGCAGACCATGCTCGGCGTCACCGGCTCGGGCAAGACCTTCACCGTCGCCAACATCGTCCAGCAGGTGCAGAAACCGACCCTGGTGATGGCCCACAACAAGACCCTGGCCGCGCAGCTGTACAGCGAGTTCAAGGCGTTCTTCCCGCACAACGCGGTCGAGTATTTCGTCAGCTATTACGACTATTACCAGCCGGAAGCCTACGTGCCGGCCAGCGATACCTTCATCGAGAAGGACAGCAACATCAACGAGCACATCGAGCAGATGAGGCTGGCGGCGACGAAAGCCTTGCTGTCGCGGCGCGACACCATCGTCGTCGGCACGGTATCGGCGATCTATGGCCTCGGCGCGCCGGAGGATTACCTGTCACTGCGCTTGATCCTGTCGCGTGGCGAGCGGCTGGAGCAGCGCGACATCATCAAGCACCTGATCGGCCTGCAATACACGCGCAACGAATACGAGTTGCAGCGCGGCACGTTCCGGGTCAAGGGCGAAGTGATCGACGTGCATCCGGCTGAAAACGAGATCGGGGCGCTGCGCATCGAGTTGTTCGACGGCGAGATCGAGCAGCTCTCGCTGTTCGATCCGCTCACCGGCGAAACCCTGCGCCGCGTGCCGCGCTACACCGTGTACCCGAAGACGCATTACGCGACAACGCGCGATCGCGTGCTCGCGGCGATCGAGACGATCAAGGCCGAACTCAAGGTGCGGCTCGAACAGCTGTACGCGCAGAACAAGCTGGTCGAAGCGCAGCGCCTTGCGCAGCGCACCCAATTCGATCTGGAGATGATGGCCGAGGTCGGCTATTGCAGCGGCATCGAGAATTATTCGCGCCATCTCACCGGCAAGGCGCCGGGCGAGCCGCCGCCGACGCTGTTCGATTACTTGCCGCCGGACGCGCTGCTGGTCGTCGACGAATCGCACGTCACCGTGCCGCAGATCGGCGCGATGTACAAGGGCGACAGGTCGCGCAAGGAAACGCTGGTCGAGTTCGGTTTCCGCCTGCCGAGCGCGCTGGACAACCGCCCGCTGCGTTTCGAGGAATGGGAAGAACGTTCGCCGCGCAGCATCTATGTTTCCGCCACGCCCGGGCCTTACGAATTGCGCGAGAGCAATGGCGAAGTGGTCGAGCTGGTCGTGCGCCCGACCGGCTTGATCGACCCGGAAGTGGAGATCCGCCCGGTCGCCACGCAGGTCGACGACGTGCTTTCGCAGATCAGCGACCGCGTGGCGATGGGCGACCGCGTGCTGATCACCACGCTGACCAAGCGCATGGCCGAAAACCTCACCGAATACCTCGGCGAGCACGGGGTGAAGGTGCGCTACCTGCACAGCGACATCGAGACCGTCGAGCGGGTCGAGATCATCCGCGATTTGCGCCTGGGCAAGTTCGACGTGCTGGTCGGCATCAACCTGCTGCGCGAAGGTCTGGACATGCCGGAAGTGTCGCTGGTCGCGATCCTCGACGCGGACAAGGAAGGCTTCCTGCGTTCGACCGGCGCGCTGATCCAGACGATTGGACGGGCCGCGCGCAACCTGCGCGGCAAGGCGATCCTGTACGCCGACCGCATCACCAATTCGATGCAGCGCGCGCTGGACGAAACCGCGCGCCGCCGCGAGAAGCAACTCGAATACAACGCCGAGCACGGCGTCGTGCCGGTTTCGATCGCCAAGCCCATCGTCGACATCCTCGAAGGCGCGCGCAGCGATGCGACCAACGAGGCGAAGAATGCGCGCGACAAGCGCAAGCGCGCGGCCGAAGACCAGACCGATTACTTTGCCTCGCCGGAAAAACTCGCGGCCAGGCTCAAGGCGCTGGAACAACAGATGTACCAACATGCGCGCGACCTGGAATTCGAGGATGCCGCGCGCCTGCGCGACGAAATCCAGAAACTGAAAGCGCTGGAAATGAAGCTCTAGCAACATGCGCGCAATCCGAATCCACGCAAGGAGAGACATGCCATGACGTCTTATGTTTTCCCGCCCGAAATGCCGACCGCGTTGCCTGTTGTCGGTGGCGATGCGTCGTTCCCGGTGCGCCGCGTGTATTGCGTCGGTCGCAACTACGCCGCGCACGCGCGCGAAATGGGCGGCGATCCGAATCGCGAGCCGCCATTCTTCTTCTGCAAGCCGGGCGATGCGGTGGTCGCGGTGCCGCCCGATGCGCCGCTGGAATGGAAATACCCGACGCAAACCGCGCTCGTCCACCACGAGGTGGAGTTGGTCGTCGCCATCGGCAAGGGCGGCAGCGACATCGCGCCGGAGCGGGCGCTGGAACACGTCTATGGCTACGCGCTCGGCCTGGACATGACCCGCCGCGACTTGCAGAACGAGATGCGCAATGCAGGGCGGTCATGGGAAATCGGCAAGGCCTTCGACCGCGCCGCGCCGATCGGGCCGGTGCACAAGGCCGATGACGTCGGCCATTTCGACACGGGCGCGATCTGGCTGGCGGTGAACGGCGAGACGAAGCAGCAAGGCGATTTTTCCGACCTGATCTGGCCGGTGGCCGAAACCATTGCCTACCTGTCGCGTTTCTTCGCGTTGCAGCCGGGCGACCTGATCATGACCGGCACGCCGGAAGGCGTCGGTGCGGTCAAGCCCGGTGACACGTTGAACTTCGGCGCCGAACGTCTTGGCGAACTCTCGCTCAAGGTGGTCTGAGCCGGCAAGGCCATGCCCTGTCGCGCGCGAGGCGCCGGCTTGTCCGTGGAATGAAATTGCAGGCAGGCTGGTGTCATCCTCCGCATGCGCCGTTCCATGCCCGCAGCCAGCAAGAAAAACGCCAGAATCAGGAATGCCGGCGGTCGCCCGCTCAACGTGCAGGCGGCCGATGCCTTGCTGGAGGCGGCGCGCGAACTGGTCACCGAGCAGGGCTATGCCCAGGTCACGATGCAGGCCATCGCCGAGCGCGCGGGCGTTGGCCGGCAGACCGCGTTCCGGCGCTGGGGCAGCAAGGCCGACCTGGTGTTGCATGCGCTGCTGCGCTATTCGCGCGGCCTGCACGTGCGGGAACCGGACGCGCCGGTGGCGGTGGTGCTGGAGCGCTTCCTCGTCGAACTGTTCGCCGACATCAATGCCCTGCACGGCGTGGCGATCCCAGCCTGGTCGCCGCCGCGCAGGCGGATGCGGAATTCCGGCGCAATCTCGACCGGAAGCTGGCACGGCCGCGCGACCGCCTGCTGCTGCGCATCCTGCAGCGCGGGGGCGAGCGCGGCGAACTGCCGGCCACTGCCAATCTGGCGCTGCTGGTGGAAATGATCCACGGTGCGTTCTGGTATCGCATGACCTTGGGACGCCGGCTGACCACGCGCTTTGCTGCCGAACTGGCCGCGCAAGTCGTGGCGCTCGGCAAGGCGCCGCCGGTGATGGCAGTGCGGACTGGCAGGAAGCCGTCACGCTGAAGCGTTGGCGGAATCTCAGGCTGGCCACGTGGCAAGGACATGGCGGGCCATCGCGTCGAGCGTTTTTCGCGAGGCCCCGGCTTTGGCTTGCACGGCCATGCCTTGCGCCACGGTCATCACGAATGCCGCCAGTGTTGCGGCATCGGCCGAGGGCGGCAGGTCGCCTTCGCGTTGCGCGCGTTCCAGCCGGCGCCGCAATGCCGATTGCGATGCCGCGCGACGACGGACGATTTCGCGCCGGATCGGCTCGCCGTCATCGGAGCAGGCCATCGCGCCGGTGATGCCCAGGCACCCCGGATGCGACGCATCCTGCGTGTGCAATTGCGCCGACCCGCGCAGGATGCGCTCGACCACCTTGCGCGCCGTCGGCTCGTCCAGCGCATCGGCCATGTAGCGCAGGTATTTGGATTCGTACAACTCCAATGCGCGGCGGAACAAGGCTTCCTTGTTGCCGAACGCGGCGTACAAGCCGGGACGGGCAACGCCCGTGGCTTGGGTCAAATCCTCGAACGAAGCACCTTCGTAGCCTTTTTGCCAGAACACGCCCAGCGCCGCTTCCAGCGCTTCGTCCACGTCGAATTCCCGATGTCGGCCCATTGTCCGGTTGCCCGCGCAGCAGTGTTTCAATAACGGCCAGTATAAAACTGTTGACGCGTCTCGCTCAAAAAAGATACCGTTCGTTTCAATAACGAACAGTATTTAATTTCGGATGCGCATCGCCCATCGAGCTGGAGCAGGCAAGGAAAACCCGTGGTGGGCCGTGGGCTCGATTGCGGCCGGGACGTTCCTGCTCGTCACCACCGAGTTCCTTCCCATTGGCCTGTTGTCGCGCCTGGCGGGCGATCTGCGGGTTTCGCAGGGGATTGCCGGCCTGTCCGTGATGGCGCCGGGGCTGGTGGCGGCCGTGGTCGCGCCAATGCTGGTGTTGATGGCCGGCTCGCTCGATCGCCGCCACGTGATGACGGCATTGACCGCCGCCATCGTCGTGTCGAACGCGGTGGCGGCGATGGCGGGCAATTACGCGGTGTTCCTGCTTGGCCGCCTGGTGCTGGGCGTTGCGGTGGGCGGGGTCTGGGCGTTCGCGATCACCGTGGGGCGACGGCTGGTTCCGCCAAGCGCCGGCGCAAGGGCGACGACGATCATCTCCGCCGGCATTTCCGCCGGCACGGTTTTCGGCATGCCCGTGGGTGCGGTAGTGGGGGATTGGGTGGGGTGGCGCGCGGTGTTCGCCGCGAATGCCTTGCTGGGTTTGCTGATTTTGCTGGCGCAGTTCCGGTTCTTGCCGAGGTTGTCGGCAGGCGAGCGGATCGACCTTGGCCAACTGTTCGCATACATGCGAATCCCGATGGCGCGCACCGGTTTGATTGCCAGCGGGTTTGTCGCCGCCGGGCATTTCGTCGCCTACACGTTTCTGGAGCCGTATCTGCGCGACGGATTGCACCTGCGGCAGAACGGCGTGGCGATGGCACTCGGCGGTTACGCGTTCGCCGGCATCGTCGGTGCGTTTGCAGGCGAATGGCGGGCCGTGCGGGGCGTGAAGCGCGCATTCGTCGCGGCTGCCGCATCGATGGGTGTCGCGCTGCTGGTCGCCGTCGCGACGATGGACACGGCCACGCTCGCACTGGGCATGGTGATGGCATGGGGCGTCGCGTTCGGCGCGGTTCCCGTGTGCGTGCAGATCTGGATGTTCGATGCCGCACCGGAACGTCACGAGGCCGGCTCGGCGCTGCTGGTCAGCACCTTCCAGATTTCGCTCGCTGCCGGTGCGGCGTTGGGCGGTGTTCTGGTGGACCACGCCGGCATCGCCGCCGCTTTCATCGCCAGTGCCGCTTCCACCTTCCTTGGCGCGGCCATCGCGTCGTTGTCGCGAATCGCGATTCTGCAACCGGAGCAACCCGTTTGAACAAGCACATCGATACGCGCGAATCCCCGCTCAACCTGCACGACGTTTCCATCGCGCCATTGCTCGGCGGCTTGCGCACGCTGCACCATCTGCTGGACGTGGCCGAAGCCTTCGTCGCGGCCGGAAACCTCACCGAAGCCGCCTTGCTCGACGCGCGCCTGGCCGACGACATGGATTCGTTCCGGCGTCAGTTCCAGCACGCAAGCGACAGTGCCAAAGCCTGTGCGATGCGGCTGGCGGGCCGCAGCGTGCCGGGCATCGAAGATGCCGAAAACAGCCTCGGCGAGTTGCGCGAACGCATCCGCAAGACCGAAGCAATCTTGCATGACGTATCCGTCGAGGAACTCGTCGGCAGCGAGTCGCGCACGATCAAGCTCAACATGCGCCGGCGCTGGATCACGTTCGATGGCCGTGCGTACCTGGGCGAATTCGCGCTGCCGAATTTCTTTTTCCACGTCACCACCGCCTACGCGATCTTGCGCAATCAAGGCGCACCGATCGGAAGTCCGATTACCTCGTCGACGTCACGCGCAGAAGGGAAAGCGCGGCGCGGAAAAACGTTTCAGCCTGATTCCATCCATCACGCAATCCCATTCCAAAGGAACTCGCCATGACGAACACATCAACTCCGCTACACGGGAAAATCGCGCTGGTCACCGGAGGCTCGCGCGGCATCGGCGCGGCCATTGCGCAGGAACTTGCACAGCAAGGCGCAACGGTCGCCTTGACCTATTCGGCCAACGAGGCGAAGGCGAACGAAGTCGTCGCCAAAATCCGGGCGACGGGCGGCACGGCGCTCGCGTTGAAGGCCGACCAAGCGAATGAAAACGAAGTCATCGATCTGGTCGCGACCCTGGTCGAGCGTCTGGGACAGCTCGATATCCTCGTCAACAATGCCGGCGTTTTCGAGGCCGGCGACATTGCCGAAAACGTCGATGCCGAGCGTTTCGAGCGCCAATGGCGCATCAATTACCAGGCCGTGGTCGCCGCGATCCGCGTGGCTTCGCGAGTGATGGGCGAGGGCGGGCGCATCATCACGATGTCGTCCGGCTTGGCGCTGCGTTCCAGTTGGCCGGGCATCGCCGATTACAGCGCCACCAAGCGCGCCATCGAAGGCTACACCAAGGGCGCGGCGCGCGATCTCGGTCCCAAGGGCATCACCGTCAACGCGATCGGCACCGGTTCGATCGACACCGACATGAATCCTTCCGATGGCCCGCTGGCCGAATACCAGAAGGCGGCGACCGCGCTCGGGCGTTACGGCAAGCCGGAGGAGATCGCAAAAGTGGTGACGTTCGTCGCCAGCCCGGCCGCGAGCTACATCACCGGGGCCGTCATCCCGGTCGACGGCGGCTACGGTGCTTGAGGAGAGGGCGCAATGAACAACGCAACGAATTCGCTGCACGGCAAAGTGGTGCTGGTCACCGGCGGCGCGCGCGGCCTTGGTCTTGAAATCGTCCGGCAACTTGCGGCGCAAGGCGCGCACGTCATCGTCGGCGCGCGCGACAAGGCCAGGGCCGATGCCGTCGTTTCCGAATTGCACGGCGAAGGCGCGGCCGGCACGGCGCTCGAACTCGACGTGACCTGCGAAGACGATCGGGCCGCGGCTTATTTCGCGATCGAAAAAGCGCACGGCAAGCTCGACGTCCTCATCAACAACGCCGGCATCCTGCTGGACAGCGTCAATGGCGGAACGCCAGCTGCGCGCCAACCCAGCATCGCGTTCCCGAGCGTGGTGCGCGAGACCTTCGAGGCGAATTTCTTCGCGCCGGTGTTCCTCACCCAAACGCTGTTGCCGTTGATCCGGAAATCGGAGGCGGGACGCATCGTGAACGTATCGAGCATCCGCGGTTCGCTCGCGCATCTGTCCGATCCGACGTCGCCGGTGTATCCGATCCGGGCACTGGGCTACGACACCTCCAAGGCCGCGCTCAACGCTTTCACCATCCTGATTGCCGAGGAGTTGCGCGGCACGCCGATCAAGGTCAACGCGATCCATCCGGGGTGGCTGCGCACCGCGATGGGCGGCGAGCAGGCCGACATGGGGGTCGAGGATGGTGCACGCATGGCGCTGCATTACGCCAGCCTCGATGCGGACGGCCCGACCGGCGGCTTCTTCTTTCTCGATCAGCGCCTGCCGTGGTGAGCGCGAAACCGAGCCTCCAATTGCATGAAGGACCCACGATGAAGATTCATCCGAACGATGCAATGCCCGATGCGATCGTGACGGCGCGCCGGCATTTCATGAAGACGGCAGCGGGCGCGACGGCGGGGCTTGCTGTTGCCGGCATGCTCGAACCGGCCCGCGCCGAGGTCGGTTCGTCACGCGCGACGGGTACGGCCTCGTCCCGGCAAGCGGGATTCGTTTTGCCGAAGGCGACCAGCGCCATCGCGCCTTTTCGCGTCGAAATCCCCGAAACCGACATCGCCGATCCGAAGCGGCATGCGCGATCGCTGAGTGCGCGGTGGCGTCATCACTTATCAATGGCAGCAAGGAACATGAAATGAGCAAGAAACTTTCCGGCAAGGTTGCACTGGTCACCGGCGGCTCGCGCGGACTGGGCGCGGCTACCGCGTTGGCCTTGGCCGATCACGGCGCGGACGTCGTCGTCAGCTACGTCGCTTCCGCGGAAAAGGCGGCCGCCGTCGTCGAACGGATCAAGGCCAAAGGCGTGCGCGCCGCCGCAGTCCGTTCCGACCAGGGCGACGTGGCCGCTGCCGAACCGTTGGTGCGCGAGGTGATTGCCACGTTCGGCAAGCTCGATATCCTGGTCAACAACGCGGCCATCGCGGTGCAGGGCAAGACGCTTGACGATCCGGGCATCGACAACGCCGCGCTTGACCGGCAATGGCAGGTCAATGCGCTTGGTGTCGTCGCGACGATCCGCGCCGCGGCGAAAGTGTTGCCCGAGGGTGGGCGCATCATTTCGGTCGGTTCCGGCTTGGGCACGCGCGTGTTGTTCCCGGGCACGGCCGATTACGCGGCGACCAAGGCCGCCATTGTCGGCTACACCCGTGGTGCGGCCCGCGACCTGGGTGCGCGCAACATCACCGTCAACGTGGTGCAGGCCGGCATCATGGATACCGACATGGCCGCCGGTTCCGCCGATGCGTTGCCGCCGATCGTGATGGAGTCGCACGCGATCCGTCGCTTTGCCACGGTGGAAGAAGTGGCTGCCTCCATTGTTTTCCTTGCCGGCCCGGATGCGGGTTACATCACCGGTTCGGTCGTCGACGTCAATGGCGGTTACACCGCCTGAGTTGCGGTGATTCGCCGGCAGCATGAGCCGGGGCGATGGTACCTGTCATGGCAAACGTGAACAGCCGATGTTCGGCGCGGTGCTGCCCCGTGATTCCGCATTCCGTGAGCGCATCGCCGCGGAGACGCGGCTCCTTGCCGACAACCTTTTCGGATTGAACCGGGCGGGGAAGCGGCCCGTTTTGCAAGTTGGCCAAGAAATCCAGACACGAAAAAACCGCCCTTGCGGCGGTCATTCGTGGTGCTTCGTGGATCAATCATTCCAATCCCGGCGGGGATTGGTGGGCGGTACAGGGTTCGAACCTGTGACCCCTACCATGTCAAGGTAGTGCTCTACCGCTGAGCTAACCGCCCAAGCGACTGAATCCTGAAAACATCAAGCCAAAACTGGCGCCCGAAGTTGGACTCGAACCAACGACCCCCTGATTAACAGTCAAGTGCTCTAACCGGCTGAGCTATTCGGGCAGGGAGCTGCGCATTATAAGGAAAGACCGAAATCGTGCAAGGGTCGAGTGCGTCGTGCGGTAACGCGGGAAACCTTACCTATGGCACAGCGTGGGCAGGCGCGAACTGGTTAGCATCGGAATTCCTCCCCGTTCATGCCTTGGTGACGTCCATGAATCGACCGTTGCGCTTCGGTGTCTGTGCCGCCTTGTTGCTGGCCAATTCGCCTGTCGTTCTCGCGGCCGATGGGGCAAGCCAGCCCGCGACCGGCGACACCACGGTGTTCGACCCGCAGGAATCGTTCGCGCCGCTGCAATTGCCCGAACCGGCCAACGCGCTCCGCGACGGCGCCGGCAAGCCGGGCGCGCTGTATTGGCAGAACCGCGTCGATTACGACCTGCACGCAACGATCGACCCGGCCACGCACGGCTTGCAGGGCGAGGAAACCATCACCTACACCAACAACAGCGCGGACGCGCTGGACGTGCTGTGGCTGCAACTGGATCAGAACATCTACCGTAGCGATTCGCGTGCCGCATCGACGCGCGCGCCACGCCCGCCGCGGCCGGGGCGTCCGGCGCCTGCCGCCGGCCCGGCGCCATCCACCGACGGCTATCGCATCGCTTCGGTCGAAGTCGAGCAGGGCGGCAAGCGCGTGCCGGTGAAGTCCCTCGTCGACGACACCCGCATGCGCGTGGATCTGCCCGCGCCACTGGCCGCCAAGGGGGGCACGCTCAAGCTGCATGTCCAGTACGCCTACACCGTGCCTGGCACTTGGGGTGGGCGCACCGCGGTGACGCCGAGCAAGAACGGCGACATCTACGAAATCGCGCAGTGGTATCCGCGCATGGCGGTGTACGACGACGTGCACGGCTGGGACACGCAGCCGTATCTGGGTTCGGAGTTCTATCTCGAATACGGCAACTTCGATTACGCGGTGACGGTGCCGTGGGACTGGTACGTCGAAGGCTCCGGCGAGCTGGTCAACCCGAAGCAGGTGCTGACGGCCACCGAGCAGCAGCGCTTGCAGCAGGCGCGCGGCAGCGACAAGACCGTGTACATCGTGCGCCCGGACGAAGTCGGCCAGGCGTCGATGCATCCGACCCAAGGCGGCACCCAGACCTGGCGTTTCCACATGGAGCACAGCCGCGACGTGGCCTTCGCCGCCTCGCCGGCGTTCGTGTGGGATGCCGCGCGCATCAACCTGCCGCAGGGCAAGAGCGCGCTGGCGATGTCGATCTACGCCGCCGAAGGCGTCGGCGCGGACAAGTGGGACCGCTCGACCGAATACGTGAAGGGCGCGATCGAACATTTCTCGCAGTGGTATCCGTATCCGTGGCCGAATGCGATCAACCTCGGCGGCCACGGCGCCGGCATGGAATACCCGGGCATCGTGTTCGACGGCTACGAGGATTCGGGCAAGATGCTGTTCTGGATCACCGCGCACGAAATCGGGCATACGTGGTTCCCGATGATCGTCGGCTCCAACGAGCGCCGGCATGCGTTCATGGACGAAGGCTTCAACACCTTCATCGACGTGTATGCCTCCGATGCGTTCAACCATGGCGAATTCGCGCCCAAGCGCGACAGCGAGTACGCGCCCGGCGGCGGCAATCCGGTCGATGAAATCCTGCCGCTGCTGGCCGATGCGGATGCGCCGACGCTGATGGCGCAGGCCGACGTCACCAGCGAGAAATACCGGCATCCGGTTTCGTACTTCAAGTCGGCGCTGGGTTTGGTCCTGCTGCGCGAGCAGATTCTCGGCCCCGAGCGTTTCGATCCGGCGTTCCGCAAATACATCGCCACGTGGGCGTACAAGCATCCGACGCCTTCGGATTTCTTCCGCTTCATGGACAGCGAGGCCGGCGAGGACCTGTCGTGGTGGTGGCGCGGCTGGTACTTCAACAACTGGCAACTGGACATGGGCGTGAAGGAAGCGCACTACGTCGACAACGATCCGGCCAAGGGCGTGGCGGTGACCTTGGTCAGCAAGCAGAAGCTGGTGATGCCGGCGACCTTGCGCATCGAATACGCCGACGGCAGCTAGGAGGATCGCCGCCTGCCGGTGGAAGCCTGGTTCCAGCACGCCGCGCCGGTGCTGCAACTGCCGACCAGCAAGGCGATCCGTGCGATCAGCATCGATCCGGACGCGAAGCTGCCGGACGCGGACCGCGGCAACAACCGCTTGACGCTTTGATTCGTTCGACGCAAACGCCATCGCTTCCAATCGGGAAGCGATGGCGCACGCCGCTTATTTGCTCCAGGTGTCGCGCAAGGTCACGCTGCGGTTGAACACCGGCTTGTCCGTGGTGTGGTCGTAGCGGTCGGCGACGAAATAGCCGATGCGTTCGAACTGGAAGCCGGTTTCCGCCGCGGCCTGCGCGGCGCTCGGTTCGACGTAGCCGGTGACCACCTTGCGCGATTCCGGGTTGAGGTAATCCTTGTAGGTCTTGCCGCTCGCGTCGTCTTCGTCGGGATCGGCAACGGTGAAGAGGCGATCGTACAGGCGGATTTCCGCGGCGACCGCGTGTTTCGCGCTGACCCAGTGAATTGTGCCTTTCACCTTGCGGTTCGCGCCTTCCATGCCGGGGCGCGACTGAAGGTCGAGGGTGCAGCGGATTTCGACGACGTTGCCGTCCGCATCCTTCACCGCTTCATCGCAATGCGCGATGCCGGCGCCGCGCAGGCGCACGTCGCCGCCGACGGTCAGGCGCTTGAAGCCCGGCGGCGGCACTTCGGCGAAGTCCTCGCGCTCGATCCACAGTTCGTGCGCGAACGGCACCTTGCGCGTGCCGGCGCTCTCGTCCTTCGGATGGTTGTGGAAGTCGAGCTGTTCCTCGTGATCTTCCGGCAAATTGGTGATGACCAGCTTGAGCGGGTCGACCACGCCCATGCGCCGCTGCGCGTGCGCGTCGAGGTCGTCGCGCAGCGCGCCTTCGAGGATCGAGATGTCCAGCAGCGAGTTCTGCTTGCTGATGCCGACTCGATCGACCATCAGGCGCAATGCGCTCGGCGTGTAGCCGCGGCGGCGGATGCCCTGCAGGGTCGGCATGCGCGGGTCGTCCCAGCCATCGACCAGGTGTTCCTGTACCAGCGCCATCAGCTTGCGCTTGGACATGACCAGGTAATTGAAGTTCAGGCGCGAGAATTCGATCTGGCGCGGCTTGCCGGCTTCGAGCGGAAAGCCCTTGTCGGTGAGCGGCTTGAGCAGTTCCGGCGAATGCGCCAGATCGACCTTGTCCACGCACCAGTCGTACAGCGGGCGATGGTCTTCGAATTCCAATGTGCACAACGAATGGGTGACGCCTTCGATCGCATCGCTGAGCGAATGCGCGAAGTCGTACATCGGATAGACCGGCCACTTGTCGCCGGTGTTCTGGTGCTCGACGTGCTTGATCCGGTACAGCGCCGGGTCGCGCAGGTTCATGTTGCCGCTGGCCATGTCGATCTTGGCACGCAGGGTGCGCGCGCCATCGGCGAATTCGCCGGCGCGCATGCGCCGGAACAGGTCCATATTCTCTTCAGCGCTGCGCTCACGGTACGGCGAATTGCGGCCCGGTTCGGTCAGGGTGCCGCGGTATGCGCGTACTTCTTCGGCGCTCAGATCGCAGATGAAGGCGTCGCCTTGCTTGACCAGTTTTTCCGCAGCCAGATACAGCACGTCGAAATAATCCGAAGCATGGCGCAGCGAATGCCAGTCGAAGCCGAGCCAGCGCACGTCGTCCTGGATCGCCTCGACGTATTCCGGGTCTTCCTTCGCGGGATTGGTGTCGTCCAGGCGCAGGTTGCACCAGCCGCCGAATTCCGCGGCGACGCCGAAGTCCAGGCAGATCGCCTTGGCGTGGCCGATGTGCAGGTAGCCGTTCGGCTCGGGCGGGAAACGGGTGCGGATCGCGCTCTGGCGGCCTTCGGCCAGGTCCTCGCGGACGATCTGGCGGATGAAATCGTTCTTCACGAATGCCGGGGCATCGTTGGCGGGCTTTTCAGAAGTCCCGACGGTGGGGGTAGTGGAATTGGACATGGATCACGGAACCTGAAGAATCCGTGATTTTAACCGAGCGGACGCTCCCGCATGGTTGTCGTGACGGGTATTCTTCAACCTGTGTAACAGGGGACACATCGCAGCAGGTGTTCCGGCGCGGATTCGCCAGGGGTGTCGGATCACGCACCGGAAACTCGCCTGCTGCAATCAAGGAGCAGAACGTGATTCGACCGCTACACCGTTTTTCGGTGGCCGGCCGGTGGACAGGGAGCTTCCGCACAGTCGTTGCGCTGGCGGTGGCGCTGGCGTTTTGCCTGATGTTTCCACGCGTTTCGGCGCAGGCCGATGGCACGCCGGGCAATGACGCGCGCGCGTCGCTGCCGCCTTCGCTGCGGATCGACCTGGACGGTGCCAATCCGCAGGCGCGGCTGAGCGTCGATGGCAATGGCGTGGTCCTGCCGCGCGACGGCAGCGCGGTCACCTTCACCCTGCATCTGTACCTGCCGCCGGTGGCCGCGGACGCGCCGCCGTGGCTGCTGCGCTTCAACCGCACCGAACTGAAGACCCTGCAACTGAGCGCACCGGGCCGGGGCACCCCTGATTGGAGCCCGCCGGCGCAGGATTTCTTCCATCCCAATGCGGACGATGGCACGTTCCCGATGGCGTTCCTGCAGAGGCTGCCGCAGCAGTGGAGTGGCACGGTCGACGTGCGGGTGACCGCCGCGGCCGACCTGGTCCGCACCCTGCGCCCGCAACTGATGAACGCCATCCAGAGCGTCGAACAGGACAAGCGGAACCTGGCCGTCGTGGCCGCGCTGTACGCCTGCCTCGTGGTCCTGGCGACGGTCGGCCTGACCTTGCTGCTCGGCGCGCGCCAGCCGGTGTTCCTGAGCTATCTCGGCCTGGTTGGCGCGTGCTTCCTCGAAGTGCTGGTGGTCAAGGACCATGCCTTCAGCTGGCTGCATTTCACCTGGCTGGCCTCGCTCGGCGCGCAATCGCTGAACCTGTCGATGTGCCTGATCTGCGCCAGCGGTACCTTGGTCGTGCGCGATTATGTCGACGGCGTGGTACGCATGGCGGGATATCGTCGCGCCGCGCTGGCGTGGGTGCTGCTGTTGCTGCTCGGCGCGGTGGCCTGCGCGCTGAACCTTGCGCCTCCGGCGTGGATGCCGGGCGCGATCACCGCGGCGTGGATCATCACCGAAAGCCTCTGCGCCCTCGGCATCACCGCCGCGACCCTGCGTGCGGCCTGGCTGGGCATGCCGTTGCTGGTGGCGATGTTGCCGCTGGGGCTGAGCAGCGTGTTGTTCGAGTTGAGCGTGCGCGGGCTGGCCAGCGAATTCTGGAGCGATTACGGCTATCTGGTCGGCCTGATGCTGATGTGCCTGCTGCTGGTGGTCGGCATGATTGGCAGCGTTTCCGATTTCCGCCTGCGCCACGAAGAGGAAAAGCAGGCGCGCGAAGCCAGCGAGACCGAGCTGGCGCGGCAGGTGGCGCTGTCCGGGCTGGGCCAGGAATTGCGCCAGGTCCTGCAATTGGTCGGCCCGCGCGACATGCACACGGTCGCCACCCAGCTCGCATTGACCCGGCTGATCCCGCTGCTGCGGCTGAAATCGGCCAGCGTGGTGCTGTACCGCCGGGGCGAGGGCGACGCGCGGGTGATCGAGCCGGGGCATTACGAGGAGCGTATCCGGCTGCTGATGGAAGCCAACGCGGCCAAGCTGCGCTCGCTGGTGCAGTGGCAATCGCCGGTGGCCCGGCTGGACATGGTCGGGCCCTCGCGCGCACTGCTGCCCGGGGTGACCTTCGGCGGCGTGCCGATCGCGATCGAACGCGGCGACCAGGGCGTGCTGTTGATCGAGCGCGAAGGCGAGCAGCCGTTCGACATCGACGACCTGACCGTGGCGATGGATTTCAGCGAACTGGCGCTGGAATACATCGCCGAGGCCCGCGCCGCGCAGAAGCTGCGCCGCAATGCCGAACTCGACGCGCTGACCGAAGTCCTCAACCGCAGCGCCATCGACGAGCAACTGGAGCAGGCATTCGAGCACGCCTACCTGCGCCAGCAGGCATTGGGCGTGCTGTTCGTCGACCTCGACCACTTCAAGTCGATCAACGACACCCATGGCCACGCTTGCGGCGACTATTGCCTGCGCGCGCTGGCCGACATCCTGCGTGGCGTGCTGCGTGCCGGCGACCACCTCGGCCGCTACGGCGGCGAGGAATTCCTCGTCCTGCTGCCCGGCTGCGATGGCGCGCAGGCGGTGGAACTGGGTGAGCGCCTGCGCCGTGCGGTCGAGAATGGGTACCTGCACTGGCAGGGCCGCGACATCCACCTGACCATCAGCGTCGGCGTCAGCACCCGCGGGCTGTACGAAGACAAGCCGGCCGCCGCGGTGGCGCGCGCCGACAGCGCCCTGTACGCCGCCAAGAACGCGGGTCGCAACCGGGTGCAGTTGGCTTCCTGAAATCCGCCCCCATGCTTCCGGCATCGGCTGCCGATGGAGAAACGATCATGCTGGGTATTGGTGCATTCAAGCAGCGCCTGCCGCGCGCCGGCGAGGCGCTGCCCGGTCGCGATGAAGCGATGCCGCTGCGCGACGTGCATTTCGTGCACGGGCGTCCGTTGCAGGGAAGCTTCGATGGCATGCAGGCCATCGACTTCGGCATGGGCTGCTTCTGGGGCGCGGAGCGCAAGTTCTGGCAGTTGCCGGGCGTGTTCACCACCGCGGTCGGCTATCAGGGCGGCATCACGCCGAATCCGGATTACGAGGAAGTCTGTTCCGGCCTGACCGGACATGCCGAAGTCGTGCGCGTGGTGTTCGACCCGCGCGCAGTGTCGCTCGACGAGGTATTGCGCACGTTCTGGGAGAATCACGACCCCACCCAGGGCATGCGCCAGGGCAACGATGTCGGCACGCAATACCGTTCCGCGATCTATTGCCACGATGAAGCGCAATATCAGGCCGCGTTGCGCAGCCGCGACGCGTTCCAGCAGCGCCTGCGCGAAGCCGGCTATGGCGAGATCAGCACCGAGATCCTCGCCGAGGCGCCACCGTTCTATTTCGCCGAGGATGGTCACCAGCAATATCTGGCGAAGAATCCGAACGGCTATTGCGGTCTCGGCGGCACCGGCGTGAGTTGCCCGATCGGGCTGGATGCCTGAAGCGCAAAAGCCGGAGGAAGCGGGCTTTCTCCGGCCTTTGTGTGTCGCGTGGTGCGTGGCGTGTCAGCCGAGCTTGGCGGCAATGTTCTCGCGCAATGCGTTGAGATCCTTGACGAAGGCGTCGATGCCGCCAGCGAGTTTTTCCTTCGCCATCGCGTCGCCTTCGATCGCCGCGGCGAAACCCTGCGCGCTGACTTTCGCATAATCGCCGGCGACCGGCGCGGAGGCGACCAGTTTGCGCGGCAGCTCGCCGAAATCGGCGTCGAGCTTTTCCAGCAGGTCCGGTGAAATGGTCAGGCGATCGCAGCCGGCCAGCGCTTCGATCTGTGCGGTCGAGCGGAACGAGGCGCCCATCACCACGGTGCGGTGGCCGCGCTTCTTGAATTCGGCGTAGACGCCGCGCACGAACGTCACGCCCGGATCTTGGTCGATGTTCGCCGGCGCCTGCCCGTTGGCGACGTACCAGTCGAGGATGCGGCCGACGAAGGGCGAGATCAGGTAGCTGCCGGCTTCGGCGCAGGCCAGCGCCTGCGCGGGGTTGAAGATCAGCGTCAGGTTGCAGTCGATGCCTTCGGCCTGCAATTGGCGCGCGGCTTCGACGCCTTCCCAGGTCGCCGCGACCTTGATCAGCACGCGGCCCTTGTCGATGCCGCGTTGCGCGTACATCGCGATGAACTTGCGCGCCTTGGTCACGGTGGCGGCGGTGTCGTGGGCGAGGTCGGCATCGACTTCGGTGGAGACGCGGCCGGGAATCAGCGCGGACAGCTTCGCGCCGACGCCGACGGTGAGACGGTCGGCGACCTCATTGACGATGGCCGCCTTGTCGCCGGTTTGGGTTTTCGCCCACGCCAGTTCGCTGGCGATCAGGTCCGCGTAAACCGGCAAATCCAGCGCTTTTTTCACCAAGGTCGGATTGGTCGTGCAATCGACCGGCTTGAGCTTGGCGATGGCGTCGTAATCGCCGGTGTCGGCGACGACGACGGTCATTTCGCGCAGTTGGGCAAGTTTTGAAGCAGCAGCATTCATCGTGGAAACCATTCGCGAGGTGTGGAGAGACAGATCGACAGTATGCCTTTTGTCGACGCACACTTCATGCGCCGGAGGCCGCGCTTCGCAGTGTTTCGACAGTGGTTTTGCGCGAGCGGCACCGGCGGTCGCGCGGTGGCCGGATATCCGGCGCGGGCAAACATTCAACCAAACTGTTGACAATTGGCGAGGGTGGCATATATTCAACCATATGGTTGACAGAAACAGCGAGCAGCTCGATGCGGTCTTCCGTGCGCTGGCCGATCCGACCCGGCGCGCGATGCTGCGCGATCTGGCCGTGCAGCCGCGCAGCGTCGGCGAACTGGCGGCGCCGTTCGACATCTCCCTGGCCGGCGCGTCCAAGCACATCCGGATGCTCGAACGTGCCGGGCTGGTCCGCCGAGAGGTACGAGGCCGCGTGCACGTCTGTCGGCTCGAGGCGCAATCGCTGCACGCCGGCATGGAATGGATCCGCCATTACGAACGCTTCTGGAGCGGCAGGCTCGATGCCCTCGAAGCCCTGCTCGAGGCCGATGACGCCGCCCGAACGCCGGCAAGACCTGTACGCAACCCCCGGAGGAAGCCATGAACATCGTCACGCCCGAAGCCGATTACGCAGTCGTCACCGCTCCCGATACCGCGCGCATCCAGCGCTTGCTGCCCGGCCCGATCGAACGCGTCTGGGCCTACCTGACCGACAGTGACCTGCGCCGCCGCTGGTTGGCGGAGGGCGCGATGGAACTGCGCGCCGGTGCGCAGTTCGAGTTGGTCTGGCACAACGACGAACTCACCGACCCGCCGGGCCGCAAGCCCGACGGCTTCGGCGCCGAACATCGCATGCAGAGCCGGATCGTGGAAGTGGAGCCGCCACATCGGCTCGTCTTCACTTGGGGCGAACGCGGCGAAGTGACGTTCGAGCTCGAGCCGAGGGGCGACAAGGTGTTGCTGAGCGTGCTCCACCGCGGCATCTCCGACCGCACGAACCTGTTGATGATCGGTGCGGGCTGGCACGCGCATCTGGACATCCTGGTCGCGCGCGCAAACGGCCAAACGCCGCCGTTGCCGTACTGGGATGGCTGGACGCGATTGCGCGGCGAATACGCCCGGCGCGTGTCGGCCTGAGCCGCGCGCGTAACCACCACACTCAATACTTTGGAGCGGAAAATGAAATACCGAGGCAGTTGTCATTGCGGGCAGGTCGCTTTCGAGGCCGAAGGCGAGATCGACGGCGTCCTGGCCTGCAATTGCTCGATGTGCCAGCGCAAGGGATCGCTGCTGTGGTTCATTCCACGCAACGCGCTGGACCTGCATGCCGATCCGGAATCGCTCGGCACGTATACCTTCAACAAGCACGCGATCAAGCATCATTTCTGTCGCAATTGCGGCATCCATCTGTTCGCGGAAGCCGTGGGCCCGGATGGTCGGCCGATGGCGGCGATCAACGTGCGCTGCGTCGAAGGAATCGAACCGGAGGCGTTGCCGGTCCGTCGTTTCGATGGGCGTGCCATCTGAGCGGCGGTGTAGATTTCGTGCCCCCCGATTCGTCTATTCCCGTGAACGACAACCGGAGACGGCCTCGATGAATCCCACCTTGCACGCATCCCCTCCGGGCTTGGATCGCAACTGGGGGCAGGTTGCCGCCGGTGCGCTGCTGAGGGGCGTGGCCGTTGGCACGATGTCTCGCTGGCAGTGCTGCTGCAGCCGATGGGCATGGAAACCGGCTGGTCGCGCGCCGGCCTGTCCGCCGCGATGACATGGGCGTTCCTGGGCATGGGTCTCGGCGGTTTCGGCTGGGGCATGCTGAGCGATCGCCGTGGTCCGCGGGTCTGCGTGCTGGCCGGTTCGGTACTGTTACTGGGGACCGTGCTCGGCGCCGCGACGATGCTGTCCAGCCTGGGCATGGCGCTGGGACCGCTGTTGGGCGGTTGGTTGTACGACCGCTACGGCAGTTATGCGTGGCTGTACGTCGGTTCGATGGCGATGGGGCTCGCGGCGGCGGGAGTCGCGTCGTTGTTCCCTTCATCGCATTCGCTGGATGGTCATCCGGCCGACCCCGTGCCGCAGGGTTGAAGGAAGGCGCCGGCGATCCTCGTGGTCGCGCGTGCCTCATTGCACTGAAGTGGCGATTCGCAGGCGGTATGCGCGTCAGTGCGTGGTGGTGCCGACGTGCGGCTCGAGCAGCTCCTGCGGCAATTCGCGGAACACCTGCGCCAGTTGCTGCAGGAACTCGTCCATCGCCGAGGACTTGCGCCACAGCATCGCGATCCGCCGGCTCGGCTGCGAATCGCTGAAGCCGAGCAGGTGGATGTTCGGCGATTGCGCGACCGGCGGCTTCACCGCCAGCGTCGGCAGCAGGGTGATGCCGACGTTCGCGGCGACCATCTGCCGCAGCGTTTCCAGCGAGGTGGCGCGGAATTCGGATTTCTCGTTGGCGCCGCTCAGGCGGCACACTTCCAGCGCCTGCGCGCGCAGGCAATGGCCGTCTTCGAGCAGCAGCAGTTGTTGCTGCGACAGTTCGTCCAGGCTCAGCGCATCGCGTTTGGCCAGCGGGTGGTTTTCCGGCACGGCGAGCACGAACGGTTCCTCGAACAGCGGTTCGACGTGCAGGCGTTCGTCGGCCACCGGCAAGGCCAACAGCGCCGCGTCGAGCTTGCCTTCGCGCAGTTGCTGCAGCAGCAGGTCGCTCTTTTCCTCGACCAGCAGCAGCTCCAGATCGGGGAAACGCTGGCGCAGGCGCGGGATCACGTGCGGCAGCAGGTACGGGCCGAGCGTCGGGAACAAGCCGAGGCGCACGCTGCCGGCATCCGGGTTCTGGCTGCGCCGCGCGGCCTCCTTCATCTGCTCGATTTCGGCGACGATGCGCCGCGCGCGCTCGGCGGCGTCGCGGCCGGCCGGGGTCAGCATCACCTTGCGCGGCGCGCGCTCCACCAGCGACACGCCAAGTTCGTCCTCCAGCTTCTTGATCTGGGTCGACAGGGTCGGCTGGCTGACGAAGCTGGCCAGCGCCGCCTTGCCGAAATGCTTGTGGTCGGCCAAGGCCAACAGGTACTTCAGGTCGCGCAGGTTCATGGCGGCTCGCCTAAATCCAGAGTATCTATCGATTATAGAATTTTAATTCGATTAATCAATTGATGGTGGGTCGGGAAGATGTCCGGTTCCGGCAGCTTTTCTCGATAGGACGGATAGACAAGGCCTATCCCCGCAAATTCCACACTCACCAGAGGTCAAGGAGCACTGCCATGTCCCGTCTCATCCGTAGCACTTGCCTGAGCGCGGCGCTGATCGCCGCGATTGCATTGCCGGCCAGCAGTGCGACCAATCCTGCGCCGAAAACCTATGTCTGGATCGATGTGTCGACCCAGGACATGGCTGGCATGCCCGACCTGGGGGGGCGTTGGCCGCTTCGCGATGGGCGTTTTCGGCGGCAACAAGACCCCGCTGAAATATCCCACCACGCACGACATCGGCGGTGGCATGAGCGGCATGCAGATGCCGCAGGGCGGCGACAGTGCCACGCCATAGCAGCAACAACCCCAGCGGCCGCAGGAAAGCACCGGCAAGAAACTGCTGAAAGGCTTGCTGCACGGGTTGTGAGGTAACCCGTGGCGCAGATGAATCAGTAGTCGTTGGCCTTCGACAATTCCGCGCCGCGCACGGTGGCGGCGTGGATGGCTTGGCCGACCAATGCCTCGAAGCCGCCGCGTTGGAAGGTTTCGATCGCCGCCTGCGTGGTGCCGTTGGGCGAGGTGACCTTGCGCCGCAATTCCGCCGGCAGCTCGCCGCTTTCGGCCAGCATGCGCGCCGCGCCGAGAATCGTCTGCACGGTCAGCGCGTGCGCCGCCTCCAGCGATAAGCCTTCGGCCACGCCGGCGGCGGCCATCGCTTCGGCGAGCAGGAACACGTAGGCCGGGCCGCTGCCGGACACGCCGGTGACCGCATCCATCTTCGCCTCGTCGTCGACCCACACGGTTTTGCCGGCGGCGGCAAGCAGGGTATCGGCCTGCGCGCGTTGCGCAGCGGAAACTTCGGCGGTGGCGAACAGGCCGGTGACGCCGGCGCCGAGCAGGGCTGGCGTGTTCGGCATCGCGCGGATCACTGCCGGCTTCGTGCCGAGCCAGCGCTGCAACTGCGTGGTGGTGATCCCGGCGGCGATCGAGATCACCAGCGGATTTTTCGCTTTCGCCAGCGAAGAAAGCCCCTCGCCGACGCTACGGATCACCTGCGGCTTGACCGCGAACAGCCACGTCCCGGCGGCTTGAGCCGCGGCTTCGGCGGTTTCATGCACATTGACGCCGAAGTCGGCGTGCAACGCTTCGCGCAGCGGCGCATGCGGTTCGGCGACGTGGATGCGGCTGGCGGCGAAGCCGCGCTTGACCAGGCCGCCGATGAGGCTGCGTGCCATGTTGCCGCCGCCGATGAATGCAATGTCCTGCATGCGTGTTTCCGGTTGGGTGGAAAATCCGTTTATTGCGGTGCATCCGCGTCGAACCCGCCTATTCTCACTTTTGGGCGCGGGCGCCGAAAAGTGCGGTGCCGATCCGCACCATCGTGCTGTCTTCGGCGATGGCGATGTGCGCATCATCGCTCATGCCCATCGACAGCGTATCGATCTGCGGATGTTGCGCCTGCAATTGCAGAAACAGTTCGTGCATCCGCCGGAATGCCGGGCGGCGCAGTTCGATGTCGGCATGCGGCGTCGGAATCGCCATCAGGCCGCGCAGCTTCAAGCGTGGTTCGGCATCGACCGCGGCGGCGAGTGCGCCGATGTCGTCCGGCGCGCAGCCGGATTTGCCGTTCTCGTCGTCGACGTTGACCTGGATCAGCACGTTCAGCGGCGCGCGCTGCGGCGAACGATGCCTTGCCAGTGCCGCGACGAGCTTCAGGCGATCGACGCTCTGCACCCAGTCGAACAGTTCGGCGGCCAGTTCCGCCTTGTTCGATTGCAGGTGGCCGATCAGGTGCCATTCCAGGTCGAGCTGGCGCAGTCCGGAAATCTTGGCTTGTGCTTCCTGCACGTAGTTCTCGCCGAATGCGCGCTGGCCGGCGGCGGCCAATTCCGCGACGGCGTTCGCAGTTTGCGTTTTGGAAACCGCCAACAGTTGCGGCGGCGCACGGCGCGAATGCGCGGCCGCGTCGGCAATGCGTTTGAGAACTGCGTCCAAAGCGGAAGAAAGCATGGTCGATTCGTCGTTGGAACGTGAGGGAAGGGCGCTATACTCGGGCCACTTGTCGACTATTGTTCCACTTGCGGCTTTTCGGGGGAATCGGCTTCATGGATATCGCAGAGCTTCTCGCGTTTTCGGTCAAGAACAAGGCCTCGGACTTGCATCTGTCCGCCGGCCTGCCGCCGATGATCCGCGTCGACGGCGACGTGCGCCGGATCAACATCCCCGCGCTCGACCACAAGCAGGTGCACGCGCTGATCTACGACATCATGTCGGACAAGCAGCGCCGCGATTACGAGGAATTCCTCGAGGTCGACTTCTCGTTCGAGATTCCCTCGCTCGCCCGTTTCCGCGTCAACGCGTTCAACCAGAACCGCGGCGCCGGCGCGGTGTTCCGTACCATTCCTTCGCAGATTCTCACCCTTGAAGAACTCGGTTGTCCGCCGATCTTCAAGGATCTGGTGCAGCAGCCGCAGGGTTTGATCCTGGTCACCGGCCCGACCGGTTCGGGCAAGTCGACCACGCTGGCGGCGATGCTCGACTTCATCAACAAGAACGAATACGCGCACCTGCTGACGGTCGAAGACCCGATCGAATTCGTGCACACCTCGCAGAAGTGCCTGATCAACCAGCGCGAAGTGCACCGCGACACCCACGGTTTCAACGAGGCGCTGCGTTCGGCGTTGCGCGAAGACCCGGACTACATCCTCGTCGGCGAATTGCGCGATCTGGAAACCATCCGCCTGGCGATGACCGCGGCGGAAACCGGCCACCTGGTGTTCGGCACCCTGCATACCAGCTCGGCGGCGAAGACCATCGACCGCATCATCGACGTGTTCCCGGCCGGCGAAAAGCCGATGGTGCGCTCGATGCTGTCCGAATCGCTGCGCGCGGTGATTTCGCAGTCGCTGCTGAAGAAGACCGGCGGCGGGCGCATCGCCGCACACGAGATCATGGTCGGCACCTCGGCGATCCGCAACCTGATCCGCGAGGACAAGGTCGCGCAGATGTATTCTGCGATCCAGACCGGCCAGCAGCTCGGCATGCAGACGCTCGACCAGTGCCTGCAGGACCTGGTCAAGCGCAACCTGGTCAACCGCAAGCAGGCGCACGAATACGCCAGGGACAAGAAGTTGTTCGAGTGATTCCGGCGACGCAGTCACGTTTCGCCGCTTCGGCACCACGCTTCAGTACATTCGGAGTTTCGCCATGAATGCCACCACTGCAGGCAGCGCCATCGATTTCAGCTCTTTCCTCAAGCTGATGGCGCACCAGAAAGCCTCGGACATGTTCATCACCGCGGGCATGCCGCCGGCGATGAAAGTGCACGGCAAGCTCACCCCGATCACCCAGCAGGCGTTGACCGGGCAGCAGTCGCGCGACCTCGTGTTGAACGTGATGACGCCGCAGCAGCGCGAGGAATTCGAGAAGACCCACGAATGCAATTTCGCGATCGGCGTGGCCAGCATCGGCCGCTTCCGCGTGTCCGCGTTCTACCAGCGCAACCAGGTCGGCATGGTCCTGCGCCGGATCGAATCGAAGATTCCGACCGTCGACGAACTCAACCTGCCGCCGGTGATCAAGACCCTGGCGATGACCAAGCGCGGCATCATCATCTTCGTCGGCGCAACCGGTACCGGCAAATCGACCTCGCTTGCCGCGATGATCGGCTACCGCAACCAGAACTCGACCGGGCACATCATCACCATCGAGGACCCGATCGAATTCGTGCACCAGCACAGCGGCTGCATCATCACCCAGCGCGAAGTCGGCATCGACACCGATTCGTGGGACAACGCGCTGAAGAACACCCTGCGCCAGGCGCCGGACGTGATCATGATCGGCGAAGTGCGTACCCGCGAGACGATGGAGCATGCGATCAACTTCGCCGAAACCGGCCACCTGTGCCTGTGCACGCTGCATGCGAACAACGCCAACCAGGCGATGGACCGCATCATCAACTTCTTCTCGGAAGACCGCCGCGGCCAGTTGCTGATGGACCTGTCGCTGAACTTGAAGGGCGTGGTCGCGCAGCAGCTGATCCCGACGCCGGACGGCAAGGGCCGGCGCGTGGCGATGGAAATCCTGCTCGGCACGCCGCTGGTGTCGGACTACATCCGCGACGGCGAAATCCACAAGCTCAAGGAAGTGATGAAGGAATCGACCAACCTGGGCATGAAGACCTTCGACCAGGCGCTGTTCGAGCTTTATCAATCCGGCGAGATCAGCTACGAGGACGCGCTGCGCTATGCCGATTCGCAGAACGAAGTGCGCCTGAAGATCAAGCTGGCGCAGGGCGGTGATGCGCACACGCTGTCGCAAGGCCTGGATGGCGTCGAACTGGCCGAAGTGCGTCGCTGAGGCGGCGCAGCGATGCGACGCGGAAGTTCGACGCTGAAACGCCGGACGGGCCGATAATCACGGCTCACGCAACGCCCGAGCTTTCATGCAATGTCCGAGCCATCTTCCGAAAACGCCGCGTCTGCCGTGTCGCCGTCGCAACCGCGCAAGCACAATCTTTGGGAAGACGCGCAGGGCTTGGCGGGCGCGGTACTGGTGGCTTCGTTCGGCGTGGCCTTGCTCAAGGCCGGCGGCATCATCTCCGGCGGCATGCCCGGGATCGCCTTGCTGATCGGGCACGTGACCGGCTGGAAGTTCGGCCATGTGCTGTTCGTGGCCAACTTGCCGTTCTACTGGCTGGCGATCAAGCGCATGGGCTGGGAATTCACGATCAAGACCTTTTGCTCGGTGGTGGCGTGCGGCCTGGTCACCGACCACATCCCGGATCTGGTCGGATACACGAAGATCGCGCCGGTGTTCGCCGCCGTCTATGGCGGTTTGTTGCTGGGCATCGGCATCCTGATGTTCGTGCGCCATCGCGCCAGCATGGGCGGCTTGAACGTGCTGGTGTTCTACCTGCAGGAAAAAATGGGCTGGAACGCCGGCCGGACCCAGATGGCCGTCGACCTGGGCCTGATGGTGATTGCTTTCTTCGTCTTCGATCACCCGACCGACGTGCTGTATTCGGTGCTGTGCGTGGTGGTGCTGAATTCGGTGCTGTGGTTCAACCACCGGCCCGACCGCTATCTCGGCAAGTAACCGCCAAAGAAAAACCCGGCGGAGCCGGGCTTCAGAGAGAAAGTACCTCGAGGAATCGATCCGGGCGCCCCGGGCTCTTTGTCCCGTGGCCGCCGCATGGCGGGCGGCTCAGGCGGCGAACTTGCGGTGGTTCGGGCGCACTGCCTGCTTTTGCGAAGCGGGTTGCGCATTGGCGTTGCGGGTGTCGTCGGCGATGCGATTGAGCATGTCGCGCGACAGCAGCATCGCGTCGATGCTGCGCAGGGTTTCATGGCTGGCCTGCGCCGGGGCGATGTCGTCCAGCCACTTCCAGCTGTAATTGTTCACCGGGATCTTCGGGTAGATCGCGCGGAACGCGCTCAGGCGTTCTTCCGGGGTGGGCGGTACCGGCGGGGCATGGTGGGATTTCATCGCGCCGATGAAAGACAAATGCATCAGGTTCATGGTGTACCTCCTATTCCTTCAGTGGGGACTGCCTTGCTTTCGAGCCTCCAGCGGGCCGCGGACTCCATTCCGGGGTGGCTGTCAGGTGTGCCCTTCGGGGATCGGATTTCGTGCTCCGCCTCGGGCTTGTGCGAACCATACCCGTTCCAAATGCGTAGTGAATCACAAAAACGCGTGATGTTTACATTTCATTAAATCGTTGATTTTCCGTGGTTCGGCAGCTGGTTCAGCTAACTGCTTGTTTTGCCAAGAGAAGTAAAACGTGCTTTGAGTCACGATTGTGGACATGCAACGCAATGTTCGTTCAGACGCGACGCCGGCAATGTCCGGTGTTTCCGTTCCGTGGGGCGGCATGCCTAGAATGTGGACATGAGCATCGCCTCCACTTCTCTCGCAAATCAGTTGCTGGTTGCCTTGCCGGCACTGGACGACCCGAATTTCGCCCGTAGCGTTGCCCTGGTCTGCCAGCACGACGACGCCGGGGCGATGGGCATCGTGATCAACCGGCCTTCCGACTACACCTTGGGCGAAGTGTTGCGGCAAATGCAGTTGGAACCGCACGACGAAGCGCTGGACAATCGGATGGTGTTGAACGGTGGGCCGGTGCATGCCGAGCGCGGTTTTGTCCTGCACGATGGCGAACGCGAATGGGATGCCAGCCTGCGCGTCGGCGAGGGCCTGTTCCTCACCACCTCGCGCGACGTGCTCGAAGCGATGGCCGCGGGCAGCGGTCCGCGCAATGCGGTGCTGGCGCTGGGTTGCGCCGGCTGGGGCGCCGGCCAGCTCGAATACGAACTGGGCGAAAATAGTTGGCTGACCGCGCCGGCGGACAGCGAACTGTTGTTCGCGTTGCCGCTGGAGCAGCGCTGGCTGGCCGCGGGCACGCGCATCGGCGTTGACATGCACCGGCTCACCGATTACAGCGGGCACGCCTGAGGAGAACGCATGGGCATCAAGCTCGATGGCACCGTGCTTGGATTCGACGTGGGTTCGCGCCGCATCGGCGTGGCGGTCGGCAGTGCTTTCGGTCACGGCGCGCGTGCGCTGGCCGTGGTCGACGTGCACAACAATGCGCCGGACTGGAATGCGATCGAAAAGCTGGTCAAGGAATGGAAACCCGATGGCCTCGTCGTCGGCGATCCGCTCACCCTCGATGGCGGCGACCAGCCCAACCGCAAGCGCGCGCAAGCCTTCGCCCGCGAACTGAAGGCGCGCTACCAGTTGCCGGTGGTGCTGATCGACGAACGCTCCAGCTCGCAGGAAGCCGCGCAGCGCTTCGCCCTCGACCGCGCCGAAGGCCGCAAACGCCGTCGCGATGCCGCCGCGCTGGATGCGGTCGCCGCCGCGGTGATCGTCGAACGCTGGCTGGCCGCGCCGCACGACGCCACGCTGGTGTGATGCTTTCCCCGCAAGCGGGGAAGGTGCCCCGAAGGGGCGGATGGGGGACGCTTTTACGCGATAATCGCGCAACTCCCTTTCACGGATTGCCCATGAGCCTGCAATTGACCAGCGACGGACGCCTGCGCCACCTGCTCACCCTCGATGGCCTGCCGCGCGAGACGATGACCCGCCTGCTGGATCGCGCCGGGCAAATCCGCGATGCCGCGCTCGGGCGCACGCACAAGCGCGATTCGCTGTTCGGCACGACGCTGTGCACGCTGTTCTTCGAGCCGTCGACGCGCACGCGTTCCTCGTTCCAGATCGCCGCGCAGCGCCTGGGCGCGGACGTGCTCAATTTCGACGCGAGCACCTCGTCGGCGCGCAAGGGCGAAACCGCACTGGACACGCTGAAGAATCTGGAAGCGATGGGCGTGCGCGGCTTCATCGTGCGCCACCCGGACAACGGCGCGGCCGACGCGCTGGCCGCGCATTGCGGCGAAGACACCACCATCATCAACGCCGGCGACGGGCGCAGCGCGCATCCCACGCAAGGGTTGCTCGATGCACTGACGATCCGCCAGGCCAAGGGACCGGATTTTTCCAGGTTGAAGATCCTGATCACCGGCGACGTCAGGCATTCGCGCGTGGCGCGCAGCGACCTGCACGCGCTGCGTGCGCTCGGCGCCGGCGAAATCCGCGTCTGTGGGCCGCAATCGCTGTTGCCCGACGATGACATGCTGAAAGGCTGCATCGTTGGCGATGACTTCGATGAAATGCTCAAGGGCGCCGACGTGCTGATGATGCTGCGCCTGCAGCGCGAACGCATGGAGGAAGGCCTGATCTCCTCGCTCGACGATTACCATCGTGATTACGGCCTCACCGCCGCGCGCCTCAAGCACGCTGCGCCCGATGCCGTGGTGATGCATCCCGGCCCGATCAACCGCGGCGTCGAGATGACCGACGAAGTCGCCGACGGCCCGCAGTCGCTGGTGCTGCGTCAGGTCAGCAACGGCGTGGCGATCCGCATGGCGGTGCTGGAAGCGTTGCTGGGTTGATGCGGTAATGAGGCGTCAGGGTGTCGGCGCACTCGGCATTGAACTGCGCCGATGCGGCCAGCCACGCGTGCACAGCAACACGCCGACAGTGAGGATCAGCAATGTCGCTATTACCGAGCCGGTTGCTTCGCCGGCAGCGAAGCCGCGGGAATATGCGGAACTGGTGGAGTATGCAGAACCGGCGTAATGAAATACCGCCGGCTGCGCAATGCAGTGCTTCATGCCCCTGATGAGCAAAATCATGCCGAAGAGGATTGATCCGTAGCGCATCGGGATTTCCTTGATTTGTCGATTGCGGCCTTGCGGATGCCAGCTTGGAAATCCGCTTTGCGCGCAGCATTCAGGGCAATTTCTGCGCGAACAGCCACGTCCACAGTTCCGGCGTGTTGTACGCCGGGTCCCAGGCGTTGTGGTTGGCGTCCGGGAATTCGGTGTAGCGCACATTGCCGGCGACGGCTTTCAACGCGGCGAAAGTCTTGCGGTCGTCATCGGGCGGCACCACATCGTCCAGCGCACCGTGGAAAATCCAGATCGGCTTGTTGGCCAGGCGCGCGGCAAGTGCGGCGTGGCGATCGGGCAAGTCCGCCACTTCGGTGACGCGCAGATTGGCGAATTGGCTGCTCGGCGGCGGCTTCAGCGCGCCGCAGATCGGCACCAGCGCGGCGAAGCGCTGCGGCTGCCGCAATGCGGTTTCCCACGTGCCGTAGCCGCCCATCGACATGCCGGTGAGATACGTGCGACTTGCATCGCCGCCGAATTCGCGGGTTGCGGCGTCCAGCGCCGCCAGCGCAACGCGCACATTGTCGCCGAGCCAGGCTTCGCCCGGTGGCACTTGCGGCAGCACCACGATGGCAGGGAAATCGGCGGCGTGTGCTTGCAGGTACGGCCCCAGCCCGGCGCGCAATTGCGTGCGGTTGTCGCTGCCGCGTTCGCCGGCGCCATGCAGGAACAGGATCACCGGCGGATGCGCAGCATCCGTGGACTTCGCCGGGACGAACACTTGATAGCGGTGCGCCATGCCGTCGACCGCCACTTCGCGTGACACGAAGCGGCCCGTGCCCGCGCGTCGTGATCCGGTGGTGGTGGCGCAGGCGCTCGCCAGCAGCGCGAGCAGAACGAAAACGGTGGCGAAGCGGATGTTCATCGATGCAGGTAAACCAGCGTCGCCAGCGCGAGGAAGCTGCCGAAGCCCATGCAGTCGGTGACGGTGGTGAGGATCACCGTGCCGGCCAGCGCCGGGTCGAGGCCCATGCGCTTGAGGCCCAGCGGGATGAAGGTGCCGGCCAGGGTCGCGGCGATCATCTCGATGATCATCGCCGAGCCGATGATCGAGGCGAGTTTCCAGTCATGGAACCACAGCAGGGCGCTGATGGCGACGATGCCGCCTTGCAGCAGGCCGTTGAGCAGCGCGATCTTGATTTCCTTGGACAGCAGCGGGCCGATGTTGGTCGCGCCGACTTGTCCGAGCGCGAGGCCGCGAATCATCAGCGCCAACACCTGGGTGCCGGCGTTGCCGCCCATGCCGGCGACGATCGGCATCAACACCGCCAATACAACGACCTTGTCGAGCACGCCCTGGAACGCATCGACCACGCCGGAGGCGAGGAACGCGGTGCCGAGGTTGATCGTCAGCCAGATCGCGCGGCGGCGGAACGCGCGCGGCACCGGCGAGAACAGGTCCTCGTCCTCGTCGAGGCCGGCGGCGCCCAGCGCCTGGTGCTCGGCGTTGTCGCGGATGATGTCGACCACGTCGTCGATGGTGATGCGGCCGAGCAGGATGTTGTTGTCGTCCACCACCGGCGCGGAAATCCAGTCGTGGTCGGAAAACTGGCGCGCAACTTCGTTGGCGTTCTCGCCGACGTCGATCGCCGGTTGCCGGTCGTCGACCAGCTTGT
>JAATFG010000028.1 GCA_015655355.1 Lysobacterales bacterium | reverse complement strand
CGGCAGTGGCGTGGACATCGATCTCTATACGGCGCTCGGCGCCGGCGCCTACATCTGCGGCGAAGAAACCGCGCTGATGGAATCGCTGGAAGGCAAGAAGGGCCAGCCGCGCTTCAAGCCGCCGTTCCCGGCCAATTTCGGCCTGTACGGCAAGCCGACCACGATCAACAACACCGAGACCTATGCGTCGGTGCCGGCGATCGTGCGCAACGGCGCGGAGTGGTTCAAGACCCAGAGCAAGACCGCCAACGGTGGCCCCAAGATCTTCTCGGTGTCCGGCTGCGTGCAGAAGGGCGGCAATTTCGAGGTGCCGCTCGGCACCACCTTCGACGAGTTGCTGGAACTGGCCGGCGGCCTGCGTCCGGGCCGCACGCTGAAGGCGGCGGTTCCCGGCGGAGTGTCGATGCCGGTGCTGAAGGCCGAGCAGCTCAAGGGCCTGCAGATGGATTACGACACCTTGCGCGCGCTTGGCACGGGCTTGGGTTCCGGCGCGATCGTGGTGCTCGACGATTCCGTCTGCTGCGTGCGTTTCGCTTGCCGCATCTCGCAGTTCTTCCACAAGGAAAGCTGCGGCCAGTGCACGCCGTGCCGCGAAGGCACCGGCTGGATGCACCGCGTGCTCGAACGCATGGCCGCGCTGGAAGCGACGATGGAAGACCTGTACCAGTTGCGCACCATCGCCGGACAGGTCGAAGGCCACACCATCTGCGCCTTCGGCGAAGCGGCGGCGTGGCCGATCCAGGGCTTCCTGCGCCAGTTCTGGGACGAATTTGAATACGCGATCGTCAACAAGCGTTTCCTGGTTGACGACATCAAGGCTGGCACCGTGGTGCCGAAGGCTGTTGCCGCATGAGTGCACAACCCGTCAATCCGAACCTTCCGCCGGATCACGTCACCGTCATCATCGACGGCATCGAAGTCGCCGCGCCGAAAGGCTCGATGATCATCCAGGCTGCTGACAAGGCCGGCATCGCGATTCCGCGTTTCTGCTACCACGACAAGCTCGCGATCGCCGCGAACTGCCGCATGTGCCTGGTCGACACCGAAGTCGGCGGCCGTCCGGTGCCGAAGCCGTCGCCGGCCTGCGCCACGCCGGTCGCCGATGGCATGAAGGTGTTCACGCACAACGAGAAGACGCAGAAATACCAGCGCAGCGTGATGGAATTCCTGTTGATCAACCATCCGCTGGATTGCCCGATCTGCGATCAGGGCGGCGAATGCGAACTGCAGGACGTCGCGCTCGGCTACGGCCGCTCGGTCAGCCGCTTCAGCGAGCGCAAGCGCACCGTGGCGGACGAGGACATCGGCCCGCTGGTCGCCACCGAAATGACCCGCTGCATCCAGTGCACGCGCTGCGTGCGCTTCACCGCGGAAATCGCCGGCACCTACGAACTCGGCGGCATGTACCGCGGCGAGAACCTGCAGATCGGCACCTACGACGGCAAGCCGCTGACCACCGAACTGTCCGGCAACGTCGTCGACGTGTGCCCGGTCGGCGCGCTGACCAACAAGGTGTTCCAGTTCAAGGCGCGCCCGTGGGAACTGCAGGCGCGCGAATCGATCGGCTGGCACGACGCGATGGGCAGCAACCTGTTCAACCACGTGCGCCGCGGCGAAGTGCTGCGCGTCGTCCCGCGCGACAACGAGGCGGTCAACGAGTGCTGGCTGTCCGACCGCGACCGATATTCGCACCAGGGCCTGTACGCCGCCGACCGCGCCGGCAAGCCGCTGCGCAAGGTCAACGGTGAGTGGAAGGAAATCACCTGGGGCGAAGCGCTCGGTTTCGCCACCGCGATCCTGCGCGAGAACCCGGGCGATGCGCTGGGCGTGCTCGCGCATCCGTCGACTTCGCTGGAAGAGGCCGGTTTGCTGGCCGCCTTGGCCGAAGGCCTGGGTTCGTCGAACATCGACCATCGCATCAACCAGCGCGACTTCAGCGATGCCGCCGTCGCCGAACCATTCGGCATGCCGCTGGCCGAGATCGAGAAGGCCGATGCCATCGTGATCTTCGCCAGCAACATCCGCCACGAACTGCCGCTGCTGCACCAGCGCATCCGCAAGGCGGTGCGCAAGGGCGCCAAGGTGCACGTGGTCAACCCGGTCGATTTCGACTTCACCTTCAGCGCGGCCAGCAAGAACATCGTGCCGCCGTCGCAGCTGGCATCGGCGCTCACCGATCCGGCACTGGTCGAAGCGGTGAAGGGCGCCACGCACGCCGCGATCATCGTCGGCAACATCGCCGAAGCGCATCCGCAGGCCGCGCAGCTGCGCGCTACCGCCAAGGCCTTTGCCTCGGCGACCGGCGCGGCGCTGTGCCGCATCCCGCAGGGCGCGAACGCGCTGGGCCTGTCGAAGATCGGTTTCCTGCCCAATCCGAATCCGTCGCACCAAGGTGCGACGGCGGGCAAGGACGTCAATGCGATGTTCGCCGAACCGCGCAGCGCGTATGTCGTTTACGGCATCGAGCCGGGCCTGGATTTCGCCGACACCGCGGGCGCATTGAAGGCGTTGAACGGCGCGAAGGTCATTGCCTTCAGCCATTACGCCTGCACCTCGACCCGGAACGTCGCCGACCTGATCCTGCCGATCGGCGCGCTGCCGGAAATCGAAGCGACGCTGATCAACCTCGATGGCACCGTGCAGACCACGATGGCCGGCGGCAAGCTGCCGGGTGATGCGCGCGAAGGCTGGAAGGTGCTGCGCGCGATCGGTGGCGAACTCGGCGTGGCCGGTTTCGATTTCACCGATCTCGACGGCGCGCGTGAGCTGGTCGCCAAGCGGGCCGCGTTCGCGCCGGCTGCGTCAAAGGCGCCGGACATCGAATCGCAAGGCCTCGAAGCGGTGTCGGTCGTCGGCATCTATCGCACCGACGCCACCGTGCGCCGCGCCAGCGCGCTGCAGTCGCATCCGCTCAACGTCGGTGCGCGCATCGTGCTGAACCCGGCCGATGCACACGCGGCGGGCATCAAGGAAGGGCAGGTGGTCAAGGCCAGTGCGGCCGCGGGCACCGCGACCGTTCCGGTAATCATTGACAAGCGTGTCGCGCAGGGCGCGGCGTGGATCGAAGCCGGTCATGGCGCCACCGCGCCGCTCGGCGCCGGACGCATCACGGTGGTGGCGGCATGAACGAGTTGTTGATCAATCTGGTTGCTCCGCTGCACGACTGGTTCTACGGCCTGGGTGCACTCGGCATCGTTGTCTGGACGGTGATCAAGATCCTTCTCATCGCGTTCCCGGTCATCTTCGCGGTGGCGTTTTACGTGGTGTGGGAGCGCAAGTTGATCGGCTGGATGCACGTGCGCCACGGGCCGCAGTACGTCGGCCTCGGCGGCTTGCTGCAAGCCTTCGCCGACGTGACCAAGCTGCTGTTGAAGGAAGTGGTTGCACCCGCGAACGCGCACAAGTCGGTGTATTTCATCGCGCCGCTGATCGTGCTGGCACCCTCCTTCGCGGCATGGGCGGTGGTGCCGTTCGACGCCAAGCTGGTGCTGTCGAACGCGAATGCGGGCCTGCTGTACCTGCTGGCGATGACCTCGCTCGGCGTGTACGGCATCATCCTCGCCGGCTGGGCGTCGAATTCGAAGTACGCCTTCCTCGGTGCGATGCGTTCGGCGGCGCAGGTCGTCAGCTACGAAATCGCGATGGGCTTCGCCCTGGTCGGGGTGATGATCGCCGCGGGCACCTTGAACCTGTCCGGCATCGTCGAAGCGCAGGCCGGCCACTACGGGCTGTTCAGCTGGTACTGGCTGCCGCTGTTCCCGCTGATGATCGTGTACTGGGTGTCCGGCGTGGCCGAAACCAACCGTGCGCCGTTCGACGTGGTCGAAGGCGAATCGGAAATCGTCGCCGGGCACATGGTCGAATATTCCGGCGGTGCATTCGCGCTGTTCTTCCTCGCCGAATACGCGAACATGATCCTGGTCAGCTTCCTGATCAGCATCTTCTTCCTCGGCGGCTGGTTGTCGCCGTTCCAGGGCTGGGGCATCCCGCTGCTGTCGGTCAACGGCTTCTGGTGGCTGTTCGCGAAGGTGTTCTTCTTCGCCAGCGCCTACGTGTGGTTCCGCGCCTCGTTCCCGCGCTACCGCTACGACCAGATCATGCGCCTGGGCTGGAAGGTGTTCATTCCGCTGACCATCGTCTGGATCGCGGTGACGGCGTTGATGGTGTTCTTTGGCGTGATCCACCGGGGCATTTGAAGATGAAAAAGATCGTCCATTACTTCAAGAGCCTGCTGCTGCTGGAATTGCTCGGCGGCCTGTGGCTCACCTTCAAATACCT
>JAATFG010000131.1 GCA_015655355.1 Lysobacterales bacterium | reverse complement strand
GTACCGTCGGCCACCACCTGCACGTTCATGCCGGCCGGCAGGGTCGATTCGAGCTGCGGCAGTTCCTGCTTGATCCGGTCGACGGTGGCGATCACGTTGGCGCCGGGCTGGCGCTGCACGTTGAGCACGATCGCCGGGGTCTTGCCGAACCACGCGCCAAGTTCGGCGTTCTGCGCCGCCTGGGTCACCCGCGCCACGTCGCGCAGGTATACCGGCGCGCCGTTGCGGTAGGCGACGACGGTGGAGAGGTATTCCTCGGGCGAGTGTATCTGGTCGTTGCCGTTGATCGTGTAGTCCAGTTCCGGACCGTCGAAGTTGCCCTTGGGCTGGCTGACGTTGACGTTGGCCAGCAAGGTGCGCAGGTCGTCGATGTTGAGGCCGTACGCGGCCAGCTTCTGCGGGTCGGCCTCCACACGCACCGCCGGCACGTGGCCGCCGGCCGGGGTGACCAAGCCGACGCCCGGCACTTCGGCGATCTTGGCGCCGAGGCGATTGTTGGCGATGTCCTGCAACTGGGTCAGTGACAGCGTCCTGGAGGTGATCGCCAGGGTCATGATCGGCTGGTCGGCCGGGTTGACCTTGGCATAGGTCGGCGGCGCCGGCAGGCCGCTGGGCAGCAGGCTGCCGGAGGAATTGATCGCCTGCTGCACGTTCTGTTCGGCCACGTCGAGGCTGAGTGACAGGTCGAACTGCAAGGTGATGACCGAGGCGCCGGCCGAGCTGTTGGACACCATCTGCTGCAGGCCGGGAATCTGCCCCAGTTGCACTTCCAGCGGCGCGGTCACGGTGGTGGCCATCACACTGGGGCTGGCGCCGGGGTAGAAGGTCTGCACCTGGATCGTCGGATAGTCCACCGCCGGCAGCGACGACACCGGCAGGAAGCGCACCGCGACCAGGCCCACCAGCACCAGCGCGATCATCAGCAGCGAGGTCGCGACCGGGCGCAGGACGAACAGACGGGAAATGTTCATCGATCAGGAATCCGCAGGCTTACGACTGCGCCGTGGCGCGGCGGCCATGCTTGCCGCCGGCACGGGCCGCGGTCGCATCGTCGCCGGGCGCCTGCGCGTTGCCGCCGGGTGCCTGCGCGCCGGCGACCTTGATCTTGGCGCCGTCGCTGAGCCGGTCCATGCCGTCGATGACCACGGTCTGGCCCGGCTTGAGGCCGGACAGGATCGCCGTGTGCTTGCCGTCGCTCGGGCCCAGCGTCACCTTCTGCACCGCCGCGGTGCCGTCGGCGTTGGCGATGTACACGTAGTCTCCGGGCGCACCGTTCTGCACCGCCGGGGTCGGCACCAGCACCACGCCGTGCAGGGTGTCGACCAGCAGGCGCACGTTGACGAATTCGTTGGGGAACAACACCTCGTCGTCGTTGGCGAAGGTGGCGCGCACATTGACCCGGCCGTTGCTGGCTTCCATCTGGTTGCCGATCGCGTACAGCGTGCCGGTGGCCAGTTGCTTGCTGTTGTCGCTGTTGAACACGGTCACCGGCAGCTTGGCGTCGCCGTTGAAGCGCTGCAGCACCGGGCCGAGCTCGTTCTGCGGAATGCCGAACTGGACCATGATCGGCTTGACCGTGGTGATGACCACGATGCCGCTGGAACCGGAGGCGGTCACGTAGTTGCCCACGTCGACCAGGCGCAGGCCGGCGCGGCCGGACACCGGCGCGGTGATGTGGCAGTACGCCAGGTCCAGGTCGGCCTGGGCGATGGCGGCCTTGTCGGCCTTCACCGTCGCCTCGGCCTGCTGCACCGTCGATTGCTGGTCGGCGAAGGTCTGCTCGGCGATCAACTGCTGGGCGGCCATCTTCCGATAGCGTTCCAGGTCGGTGCGCGCCTGTGCCAGCACGGCCTGATCCTTCTCCAACTGCGCCTGCGCGGTCTGCTTGTTGATCTGGTACTGGCGCGGATCGATCTGGGCAAGGAACTGGCCCTTCTGCACGTCCTGGCCTTCCTTGTACGCCACCTCGGTGAGATAGCCGCTCAGCTGCGGCAGCACCGTGACCGTCGCCTGCGGCGTGACCGTGCCCAGTTCGTCCAGCACCACCGGCATGTCGCCGCTGGCGGCCTGGGCCACGCTGACCACCTGTGGCGGCATCCCGCGCATCGGTTGCTTGGCGCCTCTCAGGTGGAAGGCCACCAGCACGATGGCGGCGATCAGAACGACCAGCGCGATGATCCAGCCGCGCTTCTTGCGAATGGGGCCGGCGGAACGGAAGTCGGCACTCATTGACCTCTCCAGATAGCGGAATTTCGGATTCGGGAAACCGCGCATGGCGATGTTGCCGCGCACGGATGTCAGGTAAACGCGCGAGCACGCAAAAGGTTGAAGCGCCGCGCAGGTTTTTTCCTGAGTTGTGCAGTTTACCGGCCTGAACCCGAACTCACGGTTACGGATTGGGCAAATCCGGGCATGACTGATGGCAGGGGTCGCGCCGCGCGTCGACCCTGCTCTACGGCATCCAGTTCCGCTCCCATGTCCGTTGCCACCGCGCTCGGACTGCGCCCTGCACAATGCACAACGTCTCCCGTTCCCACACCCACCTCGACATGAGCCCCGCTTCCATGAGCAAGATCGCGATCTACCACAACCCGAATTGCGGCACATCGCGCAACGTGCTGGCGCTGATCCGCAACAGCGGCATTGAACCGACCATCATCGAATACCTGAAAACGCCACCCTCGCGGGAAACCCTCGCCGCGTTGCTGGCCGGGATGAAGATGCAGCCACACGAATTGCTGCGCAGGAAAGGCACGCCCTACGAAGAACTCGATCTCGGCAACCCGGGATGGAGCGACGAGGAAATCATCGGCTTCATGCTGCAGCATCCGATCCTGATCGAGCGCCCGATCGTGGTCACGCCGCTGGCCACGAAGCTGTGCCGGCCTTCGGAAGCCGTGCTCGACATCCTGCCGGATCCGCCGCGCGCACCGTTCGCCAAGGAAGACGGCGAAGTCGTCATCGATGAAACCCTGCAACGCGTGAAATGACCCGCGCGGGCGAGGCCGGGCCCACCCGGCCCTGCGACATCAGAACGTGATCGTCTGGCTGAGCTGCTCCCAGGTCGGCGGCGTCGGCCAGCTCGGCGCGGCATTGCCTTCGAGCACGCGACGCAGGTCGCGCTTGTCGATTTGCGGCGCAACCGCGGAAACAAGGTCGAGCGCGTAATCGCGCAGCACGCGTTCGCGCGGCAACACCGCCCAGGTGATGCATTCGCTGATCTGCTTCGGCGCCGGCCACGCGCGCAGGCTGGTGTCCGCGCTGCTCACCGCCATTTCCGCGAGCAGGCCAACGCCGAGGCCGTTGAGCACGTAGGTCTTGATCAGATCGGCGTCGAGCGCGGTGACCGCGATGTTCGGCTCCAACCCTTCGCTGGCGAAGGCGCGTTGCAGCGAGGATTCGGCGCGCGTGCTGGATTCGTAACTGACCAGCGGCTGCGTCGCCAACAGCTTCAAGTCCGGCGCGCCACCCTTGTTCGGCTCGAACTTCTTGTCGAACGCATGCCCGCGCGGCACCAGCACCAGTCGCCGCCAGCGGTACAGCGGCACCGCGATGCCGGCCGGCGGCACGTCGCCGGAAGTGGAAATCACCGCGATGTCGGCGTCGCCCTGGCCGAGCAAATCCAGCGCGGCGGTTTCGGCGGCCTGCTGCAGGTGGATGCTGACCTGCGCCCACGCCTGCTTGACCCTGGCGATCGCCGGCGGCAACACGAAGCGCGCCTGGGTGTGGGTGGTGGCGACGATCAACTGGCCCTGCGCCTCGCGGCGCTGGTTGGCCGCGTAGGTACGGATGTTGTTGGCCTCGGCCAGCACGGCGCGGGCGCGGGCGATCACTTCAATGCCGGCCGGCGTCACCGCGTCGAGGCTGCGACCCTTGCGCACGAACAGCAGGAAACCCAGCTCGTCCTCCAGTTGCTTGAGCTGCTTGCTCAGGCCCGGCTGGGTCGCATGCACGCGGGTGGCGGCCGTGGTGATGTTGAGGTCGGCATCGGCGATGGCGACCAGATAGCGCAACTGGGTCAGGGTCATGGCAAGGCTTGATGCCTGAAAGGAATTTCCTGATTGGAGGGGGCAGCCTAGCCCATTCCGTGGCATTTGCTTATTCCCCAACGGAATGAGAAGACGTTGCGGCGCCATTTGCCCGGCTCATAACCGGGAGTTAGCTTGGCGATCCCGTCTTCCCGCGCACGAGTAGCGATCATGGCCATTTACGACAGCATTCTCGACACCATCGGCAACACGCCGGTGGTCAAGCTCAACAAGCTCGCGCCGGAAGGCATCAGCCTCTATGCCAAGGTGGAATCGTTCAACCCGGCCGGCTCGGTGAAAGACCGCCTCGCGCTGGCGATCGTGCTCGACGCCGAAGCCAAGGGCCTGCTCAAATCAGGCGACACCATCGTCGAAGCGACTTCCGGCAACACCGGCGTGGCGCTGGCGGCGGTCGCGGCGGCGCGCGGTTACAAGTTCGTGGCGACGATGGTGGAAACCTTCTCGGTCGAACGGCGCAAGCTGATCCGCGCCTACGGCGGCAAGGTGATCCTGACGCCGGCCGCCGAGCGCGGCACCGGCATGGTCAGGAAGGCCGAGGAACTGGCGAAGCAGCACGGCTGGCTCCTCGCCCGCCAGTTCGCCAACCCAGCCAACCCGGCCTATCACCGCAACACCACCGGCCCGGAAATCCTGCGCGATTTCGCCGGCAAGAAACTCGACTATTTCGTCAGCGGCTGGGGTACCGGCGGCACCCTCACCGGCGTCGGCGAAATCCTGAAACTGGCCCGCCCGGACACCAGGATCGTCGCCGCCGAACCGGCCAATGCGCCGCTGCTCGAAGGCGGCGCGTTCACCCCGCACAAGATCCAGGGCTGGACCCCGGACTTCGTGCCGGAAGTGCTGAACCCGAAGGTGGTCGATTCCTTCGTGCAGGTACCCGACGCCGAAGCCATCGCCACCGCGCGCCGCCTCGCCGCCGAGGAAGGCATCTTCGTCGGCATTTCCGCCGGCGCGACCGTGTGGGCTGCGTTGCAGACCGCGCAGAGCGCGCCGAAGGGCAGCGTGTTGCTGGCCGTGCTGCCGGACACCGGGGAGCGCTACTTCAGCACTGCGCTGTTCGAGGGCGTCAACGAAGGCTCGGATGACGAGTGGCTGGCCTCGCTTGGCTGATCCCGGCGCGAGCCGAATGGCACGAAAAAGCCCGCGTTTCCGCGGGCTTTTTCATGGCTGCCGAATAACCGGGCGCGTCACGACGCGCTTGCCATTGCGACTGCGGATGGTTGGTCGTGGCGCGGCTTTTTCATGCCTCGTAGAGTTCCAGCGGCAAGCCATCCGGGTCGGCGAAGAAGGTGAAGCGCTTGCCGGTGTATTCGTCGACGCGCAGCGCTTCGGTCGCGACGTGCTGCGCATGCAGGTGCGCGACGGCCGCATCGAGGTCGGCCACGCGCAGCGCCAGATGACGCAAGCCGCAGGCTTCCGGCCGCGACGGCCGCGGCGGCGGATTCGGGAACGAAAACAGCTCGACCTGGGTGCCGTCCGGCAAGGCGAGATCAAGCTTCCACGAATCGCGTTCGGCACGGTAATGCTCGGCGAGAACCTTCAGGCCCAGCACTTCGACGTAGAAACGCTTCGAGCGCGGGTAATCCGCGGCGATGATCGCGACGTGGTGCATGCCCGCCAATTGCACGGCCATCATCAACCGGCATCCTTTTTCATCAGCGCGCGCCAGCGGCACTGGCTGGCTTGCGGCCAATACAGGCGCGGGTCGTAATACGCGTCGAATGCCGGCACGTCCGCCGGCAAGGACACCCACGGCAATTTGCTCGAAGCGTAGATGTGCGCGCCGGGCGGACAGCGCGCCGGCTCATCGAGCGTACCGATGCGCACGAAGGCCATCGCCTCGCCGCCGCCGGCGTAATGGCTCCACAGCGCGACCTTGCACGTCGGGCAGCGCAGGATCTTCTGGCCCTTGCCGCTGGCCGAAGGCGTGTCGATGCATTCGGGCGCACCATGCAGCAGTTGCACGCATGCGGTTTCGAGCAGTGCATTGAGCGTGAACGCCGCGCCGCTTTCGCGCTGGCACCAGCGGCAATGGCAGCAATGCACGAACATCGGTGCGTCCAGCAGGCGGTAACGCACCGCGCCGCAATCGCAACCGCCTTCCAGCGCGAATTCCGTCTCGGCCATCGGCCTGCCCCGCGAAATGGAATGGTGCCGCTTCACAGACTCGAACTGTGGACCTACTGATTACAAATCAGTTGCTCTACCAACTGAGCTAAAGCGGCGCTGTGCGAAGTCTAACGCAGCCCGGCGCAATCCAGCGTCTTGGCCGGCGCATTGCCGCGCTGGCGCGCGGTCGCGGCGCTGGCATCGGCAGCCAGCGCGGCATCGGCCCACCATTGCGGCGTCGGCGCTTCTTCGCCCACGGCCGCCAGTTGCACGGGGAAACCCGCCTTCTGCAATTCGCCCAGGCGCTTTTCGGCACCATCGCGATTGCGGTACACGCCCAGCGCGATGGCATTGGCGTTCTCGCCTCCATGCATCACGAAGTTGTCGCTGAAACCGGCTGCGGCGATCTTCTGCGCCAGCGCTTCGGCGCTGGCCGCGTCGGCCTGCGGCGGCACCAGCACGCGCCAGGCCTTGGCCTGCCTGGCCTGCGCATCGACGATCCGGCTCTTGCCCGCCAGCGCGCCGAGGCGCGCCAGCACGCCGCCGGCTTCGTCCTTGTTCGCGAACGGGCCGAAGCGCAGGCATTGCGGCGGCACGACCGGCTTGGCGGACTCCGACGGCGCGACAGCCGTGGCGTTCGATGCCGGCAGCCGGGCTTGGACGGAAGTCGCCGCAGCGACGCTGGCCGGCGCGGCAAGCACGGCGTCCATCGATGGCGCGGCTGGTTCGCCAGCCAGTTGCAGCGGCGGCGTCTGCGCCGGCAACGGCGCGACGGCATGTGGCGCCGGCGGCTTCGACCCCAGCCACCATGCGGCGACACCAAGGTTCAACACGGCCAGCAGGACGATCAGGGCACGGATCAGCATGGCCGCATTCTAGCCATGCGCTGCGCCGCACGTGACGACGGGCTTCACGCTTGCACGGTTCGCGCCCACGCGGCCAAGCCTTCGAGCACCAGCGACGGCGCGAATTCGGCTCCGGCAAAATGCCGCGCCAAGGTTTCCGCACCGCCGCCGTGCAGCAGCAAGCGCGGCCTCTGCCCAAGCCGCGCCTGTCCCTCGCCCAGGCTGCGCTCGACCAGCGCCAACGCCGCGCCCTCGCAGCCGGATGCCAGCGCATCGGCGGTGTCGTCGGCGAATTCGGCATAGTCGCCGCCCTCGATCGGCAACTGCGTCGCGGCGCGATGCAGCGCGTCGCGCATCAGCGTCGGCGACGGCGCGATGCGGCCGCCGTGGTGCACGCCCGCCGCATCGAGCAGGTCGATCGTGAGCGCAGTGCCGACGCCAACCACCAGTTGCGGCCGGGTCGCATCGCGCGCATGCGCGGCGAGCAAGGCAAGGAAGCGATCGACGCCGAACTTCGCCGGGTTCGCATAGGCGATGCGCAGCGCGCCCAGCCGCGCCTGGGTGCGCGCGAACGACACGCAGCGAAAGCGCACCAGCAAGGCATCGCGCACCGCCGCGGTCAAGTCGCTCGACGCGACGCTGGCGATGAAGGCGATCCTGCCGCGCGCCAGCAGCACCGCGTCCAGTTGCACGACGAAATCGTTCGCGTCATGGCCCAACGCCTGCACTGCGCCGATGCGGCCATCGGCGCCCAGCGGCGCGCATTTCAGCCGCGTATTGCCGAGATCGAACACCCATTCCGAGCCTGGCCACGCCGTCATGCGACCCTCACGCTGACTTCGCCGGCATGCACACGCTGTTCGCTGCCGGCGATGCGCACGCGCAGGCTGCCATCGTCGGCGATGCCCAGGGCTTCGGCGACCCGCATGCCATCGGCGCGCAGCACGTTGACATCGCGGCCGCGCAGCGCATCCAGCGCGGCGTAGCGCGGCAGGAATGGCGCGAGGCCTTGCGCGTCGAACAGGGCCAACGCCGGCAGCAAGGCGTCGAGCACGGCCACGGCAACCCGCTGGCGCGAGACCTCGCCACCGGCGAGCATGCGCAAGTCCGTCCATGGCTGGTCGATGGTTTTCGCCTGCGCTTCCGGCATGGCGACGTTGATGCCGATGCCGATCACCGCGCTGGCCCGTCCACCACCGGCACTTTCGACCAGGATGCCGCCGAGCTTGCGCAAGCCGG
>JAATFG010000023.1 GCA_015655355.1 Lysobacterales bacterium | reverse complement strand
CATGGTGTGCAGCTCGTCGATGAACAGGATCACCCGGCCTTCCTGCTTGGACAGGTCGCTCAGCACGGCCTTCAGGCGCTCCTCGAACTCGCCGCGGAATTTCGCGCCGGCGATCAGCGCGCCCATGTCTAGCGCCAGCACGCGACGATTCTTCAGCCCTTCAGGCACTTCGCCCTTGATGATGCGCTGGGCCAGGCCTTCCACGATTGCGGTCTTGCCCACGCCGGGTTCGCCGATCAGCACCGGATTGTTCTTGGTGCGCCGCTGCAGCACCTGGATCGTGCGGCGGATTTCCTCGTCGCGACCGATCACCGGATCGAGCTTGCCCGACTCGGCACGCGCGGTGAGGTCGATGCAGTATTTCTCCAGCGCCTGGCGCTGCTCCTCGGCGTTCTCGCTCTGCACCTTCTCGCCGCCGCGCAGCTTCTCGATCGCGGCCTCGAGATTCGGCCTGGTCGCGCCCGCGGCCTTCAACGCGGCGCCGAGCTCGCCCTTGTCGTCGAGCGCGGCCAGCACGAACAGCTCGCTGGCGATGAACTGGTCTCCGCGTTGCTGCGCGAGCTTGTCGGTGAGGTTGAGCAGGCGCGTGAGATCGTTGCCGACGTTGATGTTGCCTTCCTGGCCGCTGACTTTCGGCAGCCGTTCGAGCACGTCGTTCAACCGCTGCCGCAACGCCGGCACGTTGACCTGCGCCTGGGTCAGCAGCGGCGCGGTCGAGCCGCCCTGCTGGTCGAGCAGCGCGGCCATCACGTGCGCCGGTTCGAGCATGTTGTTGTCGCGGCCCACGGCCAGCGACTGTCCGTCGGCCAGCGCCTGCTGGAAACGCGACGTGAGTTTGTCCATCCGCATGTTTTGCCCCTCGATTCGATTGACGGCCTTTGTCCGCCACTGCCCGCGAAATGCGGACATCGCGTGACGATTCAAGACGCGAAGCCATCGTCATGGCAACTTCGGCCAGAACCTCTTCACATTCGGTTTGATACGGTGGAGTGGATGTCAAAGTCCGGTTCCACCATTCAATCTCCTCCAACGCAGCTGCCGGCGCCACCGCTTCCTGCCGACGCGGCGCACTGGGCGCTCCTGCTCGATGTCGACGGTACGCTGCTGGATTTTGCCGACGATCCGCTCGCGGTCGAAGTCAGCGCAGCGCTGCTCGGCCTGCTGCACGACCTGCATCGGGCGCTGGATGGCGCGCTGGCCCTGGTCAGCGGTCGTGGACTGGGCGACCTCGATCGGCTGTTCGGCCATCCGCGCTGGGCAGCGATCGGGCTGCACGGGCTGCAGCTGCGTCACGCCGATGGCAGTTTCCGGCGCATCGACGTCGCGTCCGGGCAGCAGCAGCAGCGCATGCGCGATGCCACGCGATCGCTGGTCGCCCGATTCGACGACGTGCAACTGGAAGACAAGGAGTGGACCATCGCGCTGCATTGCCTGCGCGGGCCCGAACAACTTTCCGACTTGCACCAGGCCGCACAGGAACTGCTGCGCGACCTGCCGGGCTACGAACTGCAGCTGGGCCGGCGAGTCCTCGAATTCAAGCCGGCCGGCATGGACAAGGGCCGCGCCGCGCAGGAGCTGCTCGGCCGCGGACCATTCGTCGGGCGAACGCCCGCATACCTCGGTGACGACCTCACCGACGAACACGCCTTCGCCGTCATCAACCAGCAGCATGGGATCAGCGTGCGGGTCGGTTCTCGCGATCCGACGCTGGCGCATTTCACCCTGCCCGGTCCGGCCGCGACCAGCATCTGGCTCAACCGCGTACTCGAGGCACTCAACCATGGAACCCAACGTCATGCCGCATCCGCCGGAGGGCAGCAGCGCCAGCCTTGAGCTGGGCGTGATCGGCAACGGCAGCGTCGCCGCGCTGATCGACGGCCGCGCCCGGATCGTCTGGGGCTGCCTGCCGCGTTTCGATGCCGATGCCAGCTTCTGCGCGCTGCTTTCGCCCGTCGGTGGAGGCGGCGACTGGGCGATCGAGCTCGAGGACGTCGAGCGCACGGAACAGTTCTACCTGGACAATACGGCGGTGCTGGTGACGCGCTTGTTCGACCGCCATGGCGGCGCCATCGAGATCACCGATTTCGCGCCACGCCACCGCTCGAATGGACGTCTATATCATCCGGTGATACTGGCGCGGCGGGTGGCGCCGATCAGCGGATCGCCGCGCATCCGCATCCTGATGCGCCCGCTGTGCGACTACGGCGCGCGCACGCCGCAGACCACGTCGGGCAGCAACCACATGCGCTTCATGTTGAGCGACGTGGTGCAGCGGCTGACCAGCGACGTGGCCGTGCCGTTGATCGAGCGCAGTCTTCCGTTCGGCCTCGACCGACCCGCGCATTTCATCTTCGGCCCGGACGAAACCTTGAATGACAGCCCTGCCGATTTCATCCGCCTCGCGCTGGAACGCACGCTGGACTACTGGCGCGAATGGGTGCGCTACCTGTCGATCCCATACGAATGGCAGGAGCCGGTGATACGCGCGGCGATCACCCTGAAGCTGTGCCAGTACGAGGCCACCGGCGCAATCGTCGCCGCGCTGACCACGTCGATTCCGGAATCGGGCGGCAGCGCGCGCAACTGGGATTACCGCTACTGCTGGCTGCGCGATGCCGCGTTCACCGTTCGCGCGCTCAACCGGCTCGGCGCCACGCGCACGATGGAGGAATACATCCGCTTCGCCTTCAACGTGGTGGCCTCGAAGGAGGATCTGGAAATCGGCCCGGTATTCGGCATCACCTTCGAGCACGACCTCGCCGAACGCCAGGTCGAAAGCCTGGCCGGCTATCGCGGCATGGGGCCGGTGCGGGTCGGCAACGATGCCTGGCGGCAACGGCAGAACGATGTCTACGGCTCGGTAGTGCTGGCGTCGGCGCAGCTTTTCTTCGACCGCCGGCTGGAACACCGCGGCGACGAGATCACCTTCCGCCGGCTGGAGCGCATGGGCACCATGGCACTGCGCATGGCCGAGCAGACCGACGCCGGGCTGTGGGAATTCCGCGGCCGATCGGCCATCCACACCTACTCCGCGGCGATGTGCTGGGCCGCCTGCGACCGGCTGGCGCACATCGCCACCGAACTGGGCCTGGATGATCGCGCGCGCCATTGGCACGATGCGGCCGTGCAGTTGCACGAGCGCATCGAGAAGCGCGCGTGGAACGAACGACTCGGCCACTTCGTCGATGCCTACGACGGCGAGCACCTGGACGCCAGCCTGCTGCTGCTCGCCGACATCGGCTTCGTTGAGGCGCGCGACCCGCGTTTCGTCGCCACCGTGGACGCGATCGGCGTGGCGCTCGGCCGCGGCAACTACCTGTTCCGCTACATCGCGCCGGACGATTTCGGCGCGCCGGAAACCAGCTTCAACATTTGCACGTTCTGGTACATCGAGGCGCTGGCCGCCACCGGCCGCGGCGAACGTGCGCGGGCGATGTTCGAGCACATGCTGAAGCAGCGCAACAAGCTGGGGTTGCTTTCGGAAGACATCGCACCCGGCAGCGGCGAACACTGGGGCAACTATCCGCAGACCTATTCGCTGGTCGGCCTGATCCAGGCCGCGATGCGCCTGTCGCGACGTTGGGAGGATGCGCTGTGATGACATCGGCAAAACCTGCCGGCAGGCTGGTGGTGGTTTCCAACCGCGTGGCATTGCCGCGCCAGGTGACCGCCGGCGGCCTGGCGTCCGCGTTGCAGGCGGCACTGCTGGAACGCGGCGGCCTGTGGTTCGGCTGGAGCGGCAAGGTCGCCGCCGAAAGCGCGGCGGAAGTTCACCGCATCGAGGACGGCCATGTGCACTACGCCACCATCGACCTGTCCCGCCAGGACCATGACGATTTCTACACCGGCTTCGCCAACGGCACGCTGTGGCCGATGCTGCATTACCGCCCCGACCTGGTCGACTACCAGCGCGACCACCTGGACGGCTATCTGAAAGTCAACGAGATCTTCGCCGAGCAGCTGAGCAAACTGGTCACCCGCGAGGACACGATCTGGGTGCACGACTACCACCTGATTCCGTTGGCGGCGATGCTGCGCCGGCGTGGCATGAGGAACCGCATCGGCTTCTTCCTGCATACGCCGCTGCCGGCGGCCGGCCTGCTGATCGCCCTGCCCAATCACCGCGAACTGCTGGAAACACTCTCGAGCTACGACCTGGTCGGCGTGCATACCGCGCGCGACCTGCGCGCGCTGGAAGACTATTTCCTGCACGAGGCCGGTGCCGCGATGCGCCTTGGCGGCCGCATGCGCATGCCGAACGGTCGTCTGTTCCGTGCGGCGGCCTTCCCGATCAGCATCGATACCGCGGCGATCGCCGAAGGCGCGCGCGCCGCCGAATCAATCGAGGAAATCGGCCATCTGCGCAAGAGCCTGGAAGGCCGCTCGCTGATCATCGGCGTGGACCGGCTCGACTATTCGAAAGGCCTGCCGCAACGTTTCGAGGCGTTTGCGCGGCTGCTCAAGCGGGCGCCGGACCTGCGCCGGCAGGTCACCTTCCTGCAGATCGCGCCGCCCTCGCGCGGCACCGTCGCGGAATACCGGCAGATCCGCCGCGAACTGGAGCGCAGT
>JAATFG010000094.1 GCA_015655355.1 Lysobacterales bacterium | reverse complement strand
TGCGACGGATGTCCAGGCGCACCGAGGCGTAGAACTTCAGCGCATTGCCGCCGGTGGTCACTTCGTTGCTCTGACCGGGCATCATGATTCCGATCTTCTGGCGCAGTTGGTTGATGAAGACCACCAAGGTGTTGGAACGCTTGATGTTGCCGGTCAGTTTGCGCAGCGCTTGCGACATCAGGCGCGCTTGCAGACCGGGCAGCTGATCGCCCATTTCGCCTTCGATTTCCGCCTTTGGCGTAAGCGCGGCGACCGAGTCGATGACGAGGATGTCGACCGAGCCGGAACGCACCAGCATGTCGGCGATTTCCAGCGCCTGTTCGCCGGTATCCGGCTGCGACAGCAACAGGTCATCGACCTTGACGCCGAGCCTGGCCGCGTAGATCGGGTCGAGCGCGTGTTCGGCATCGATGAAGGCCGCAGTGCCGCCCAGCTTCTGGCACTGCGCGATGGCCTGCAAGGTGAGTGTGGTCTTGCCCGAAGATTCCGGCCCGTAGATTTCGACCACGCGGCCCTTCGGCAGGCCACCGATGCCAAGGGCGATGTCGAGCATCAGCGAACCGGTGGGAATGACATCGACCGGTTCGACCACGCGGTCGCCCATGCGCATCACCGAGCCCTTGCCGAACTGCTTTTCGATCTGGCCCAGTGCCGCCGCCAGTGCGCGCTTCTTGTTCTCGTCCATCGTGGTCTTCCTCAAGTGGTGTGAATTCGTGGGTATGGGATCAATCTAGCGAAGGGCCGTCTCACGGGTTGAGACGTTTGCGCCCGATTGCAAAATATTTTTCAGGGCCATCATCGGGCATCGGTGCGCAGCGTCTTGCGGGATCGGGAAAATCCGCATGTGCACCTCGGCTTCGTGCCTGTTCAACGGCTTGGCCGGATCAGGCCGCAATACAGGCCTTCGATGGCGAAGTCCTGGTCCGGCTGCACATCGATCGGCTGGTAATCGGGATTGCGCGGCAGCAGGCGGATCCTGTCCTTGCCAATCTTCAGCAGCTTGACCGTGATTTCCTCATCGACGCGGGCGACGACGATTTCGCCGCTGCGCGCGCTCGGAGTGCGATGCACGCCGATCAGGTCGCCGTCGAAGATGCCTTCGTCGATCATCGAATTGCCCTTTACCTTGAGCAGATAATCCGGCAAAGGATGGAAAAAGGTGCGATCCAGCATCACATAGCCATGGTTGTCCGCATCGGCACCAATCGGCGCGCCGGCGGCGACTTGGCCAAGGATCGGCAGGCGCAATGCATCGTCATTGGCCGCCGCCGCGCTCGTCGTTGACGAAGAGAAAGACAATTCCTCCTGCTGCGGCAATTGCGGCGCTTTCAGCACGCGAATGCCGCGTGCCCGGCCCTGCACGCGCTCGATGGCGCCGGCAGCCTCCAGCGCTTCTAGGTGGTATTGCGCCGCACGCACCGACTTGAAGCCGAACGCGCGCTGGATTTCAGTCTGCGATGGCGGCATGCCCTCGGCGGCGATGCGTTCGGCGAGGAAGGCGAGGATGGCTTGCTGGGTGTCGGTCAAATCGTCCATGCGAGTAGTATTACTACTACCAAATCTGACTTGCAAGCGTTTTATTGGTAATTTCACTAAATGAAATTTTTGGTCATTGCCTCTTGACTTTAATCGAAATTATTTTATGTTTTACGAAAATTTATTTCGTATATTTGGATCGACCGTAAAAAATCATGGAGAACACGATGAATACGAACACCGAACTGACAGTCCGAGAAAAGATCAAGCGCCTCGGTCGCATTTTGTCGTCGGTGGGAATAGCCGGCATTGCCATCGAAATCCTGACGCTGGCCTACGATCTGATCATGCCGTGGCAACCGGACAAGCAGTTTGGACATATCCCGCCCACGATGGCCTATTTGAGCCTGTTCCTTTCCTACCTGTTTCCACTCATGGCAATGCATGGTCTTGGTCGCCGCCTGATGCGGGAAGAGGCATTGAGCTTGCCTGTCGCCAATGCGTTCCGCCGAGTGGGACACTCGACGTTGCTGTACGCGCTTTTCCAAGGAATTCCGGAGTTTGTCAACGGCTTCATTGACGGCTTTCTCGGCAAGACGATGCCTCCCTTCCATCTTTGTGTCGGTTATTTCAGCGAACTGTATCTGCCCATCATCGCAAGCCTGTGCCTCTACAGCGTCGCGCACCTGATGAAGCTCGCCGCCGAGGCCGCGGACGACGTGCGGAGCATCGTCTGATGGCCATCGTCGTCAACGTGGACGTGATGCTGGCCAGGCGCAAGATGAAATCGAAGGATCTGGCCGACGCAATTGGCCTGAGCGAAACCAATCTTTCCCTGCTCAAGCAAGGCCACGTCAAGGGCGTCCGCTTCAACACGCTGGAGGCGATCTGCAAGGCGCTGGATTGCCAACCGGGCGATTTGCTCGAATACCGCGCGAACGCTTAAAGCACTTCCAGCCCCTTGAATGCCGCCGCCACGGTCTGCCGGCGTACCGCCTCACGGTTGCCGTCGAAGCGGAACACTTCGGCGCGCGCGTAGCCGCCGCGACGCTTCCAGCCGATCCAGACCGTACCGACCGGCTTGTCCTCGCTGCCACCGCCAGGACCTGCAATGCCGGTGACCGCGACCGCCAACGTCGCACCGGAGTTGGTCAGTGCACCGGACACCATTTCCACCACGGTTTCGCGACTGACCGCGCCGAAGGTTTCCAGTGTCTGTGGGCGCACGCCGAGCAGCGCCTGCTTGGCTTCATAGCTGTACGCGGCCATGCCGCAATCGAACCACGCCGAGGAGCCGGCCACGTCGGTCACGCATTTGGCGATCCAGCCGCCGGTGCAGCTTTCGGCAGTGACCAGCGAATCGCGCGCGGCGAGCAGGCGCTGGCCCAGCGTGGTGGCGAGGGCCTCGAGTTCGGAATCGGAAGGAAAGCTCATGGCGCGATTGTGCGCTGTCGCGACGCGCCATGCCAGAACCCAAGTCGGCAAGCCCAACGCTTACAATCCCCGCTCGCCTCGAACCCTGAAACCGATGTCCAAACCGTCCGACGCCGCGCCTTCCTACGAACAGGCGAAGAACCTTTCCGGGCACAGCCCGGCCATGCAGCAATGGCTCCGGGCCAAGAACGAACACCCCGAATTGCTGGTGTTCTTCCGCATGGGCGATTTCTACGAGCTGTTCTACGACGACGCGCGCAAGGCGGCGAAGCTGCTCGACATCACCCTGACCCAGCGCGGCCAATCCGGCGGCGCGCCGATCCCGATGGCCGGCGTGCCGGCGCATTCGTACGAAGGCTACCTGGCACGTCTGGTCGCGCTCGGCGAATCGGTGGCGATCTGCGAACAGATCGGCGATCCGGCGCTGGCCAAGGGCATCGTCGAACGCAAGGTCGTGCGCATCGTCACGCCCGGCACCGTCACCGACGAGGCGCTGCTCAACGAACGCCGCGACACGCTTCTGATGACGGTGTCGCGCAACAAGCACGGCTTCGGCCTCGCCTGGGCGGATTTGGCCGGAGGCAGGTTTCTGGTCAACGAAGTCGATAGCGAGGACGCGCTCGAAGCCGAACTTGCGCGTCTGGAGCCGGCCGAATTGCTGGTGCCCGACGAAGACGGCTGGCCGTCCTTCGTGCACACGCGAAGCGGCGCGAGGCGGCGCGCACCGTGGCTGTTCGACGCCGATTCGGGCCGCCGGCAATTGCTTGCGTTCTTCGGCCTGCACGACCTGTCCGCATTCGGCATCGACGACAAGCCGCTCGCCACGGCCGCCGCAGGCGCCCTGCTCGGCTATGTCGAAGAGACGCAGAAGCAGCGCCTGCCGCACCTGACCGCGATCGCGGTGGAAAACGCCAGCGAAGCGATCGCGATGAACGCCGCCACGCGCCGCCACCTGGAACTGGACACGCGCGTCGATGGCGACACCAGGAACACCCTGCTCGGCGTGCTCGACACCACCATCTCGCCGATGGGCGGGCGCTTGCTGCGGCGCTGGCTGCATCGGCCGCTGCGCGGGCGCAACGTCGTCGGCCAGCGCCATCAGGCCGTTGCCACGCTGATCGAAAACGGCATCGGCGAAAAACTGCGCGAACAGTTCCGCGCACTCGGCGACGTCGAGCGCATCCTCACCCGGGTCGCCTTGCGTTCGGCGCGGCCGCGCGACCTGTCCACGCTGCGCGATGGCCTGGCCCTGCTGCCGGCGATCCGCGCCGTGCTGGCCGATCCCGATTCGCCGCGCCTGCAAGCGCTTTCCGCGCAACTGGGCGAACACGATGCCGTCACCGCGCTGCTCGCCCGCGCCGTCGCGCCGCAACCGCCATTGAAGTTGAGCGACGGCGGCGTGATCGCCACCTGTTTCGATGCCGAACTGGACGAACTGCGCCAACTCTCGACCAACGCCGACCAGTTCCTGATCGACCTGGAAACGCGCGAGCGCGAAAGCAGCGGCATCCCGACGCTCAAGGTCGGCTACAACCGCGTGCACGGTTACTACATCGAGATCAGCAAGGGCCAGAGCGAAAGGGCCCCGGTGCATTACACCCGCCGGCAGACGCTGACCGGCGCCGAACGCTACATCACCGAGGAATTGAAGGCGTTCGAGGACAAGGTGCTGTCGGCGCGCGAACGTTCGCTGTCGCGCGAAAAACTGCTGTACGAGGAATTGCTCGACGCGCTGAACCGCGACATCGAATCCTTGAAGCGCTGCGCCGCCGCGTTGAGCGAACTCGACGTGCTGGCGTGTTTTGCCGAACGCGCGCAGCAACTGGACTGGTCGCAGCCGGAATTGCGCGATGAACCGGGCATCGCGATCGAACGCGGTCGCCACCCGGTGGTCGAAGCGGTGCGCGACGTGCCGTTCGAGCCGAACGATCTGGTGCTGGATGACGCGCGCCGGATGCTGGTCATCACCGGCCCGAACATGGGCGGCAAATCGACCTTCATGCGCCAGAACGCGCTGATCGTGCTGCTCGCCCACATCGGCAGCTTCGTGCCAGCGACGCGCGCCGCGATCGGCCCGATCGACCGCATCCTGACCCGCATCGGCGCCGGCGACGACCTCGCGCGCGGGCAATCGACCTTCATGGTCGAGATGGCAGAAACCAGCTACATCCTGCATCACGCGACAAACCAGTCGCTGGTGCTGATGGACGAAATCGGCCGCGGCACTTCGACCTACGACGGCCTTGCGCTCGCGGATGCGGTCGCGCGCCACCTCGCCGCGAGCAACCGCTGCTACACGCTGTTCGCGACACACTACTTCGAGTTGACCGCGCTCGCGGAACCGGGCAGCGGCATCGCGAATGTCCATCTCGATGCGGTCGAGCACGGCGATGCACTGGTGTTCATGCACGCGGTGAAGGAGGGCGCGGCGGATCGCAGCTTCGGCTTGCAGGTCGCCGCACTTGCGGGCTTGCCGAAGGCGACGTTGCAGCAGGCGCGGCGCCGCCTGGCCGAACTGGAACAGCGTGGACGCGAAACGCACGCCGCCGAAGTGTCGCCGCAATCACTGGACGCGCCGCAGCAATTCGGCTTGTTCGCGCCTCCTGCAAGCGCCGCGCAGGAAGCACTGGCCGCGATCGATCCGGACGAACTCACGCCGAAGCAGGCACTCGAAGCCCTGTACCGGGTGAAGGCGCTGCTCTGATCCCTGTCGCGCGCACGGCCTAACGAAAATCTTTGCGCGATGCGCCGCTGTCGCGCCGCGTCGCCTTGCGCGCGGTTGCGCAAAAGGTCACATCGCCGCGCTAGTATCGGTGCCCCGGTCGCATGCCGGGCATCCAATACCACGACAAGGACAACGACCATGAGCAACGACAGCCTCGCTTCCGAATTGCTGCAACAACTGCAGGGCGCTCCGCTGCAGCAGATCGCCGGGCAACTGGGCCTGGATTCTTCGCAAGTGCAAGGCGCGGTCGGCACGGCGTTGCCGTTGCTGATGGGCGCGCTCGGCAACCACGCTTCGCAGCCGGGCAATGCCGAAGGTCTGCTCGGTGCGCTCGGCTCGGTGCTGGGCGGACAGTCGAGCGGCGCCGGCATCCTCGGCCAGGTGCTCGGCGGCAACCAGCAGAACGCGGCGGCCAACCTTGGCCAGGCGACCGGCTTGAACGGCTCGCAGGCAGGACAGTTGCTGGAAACGCTGGCACCGATCGCGATGTCCTTCCTCGCCCAGCGTTTCCTCGGCGGCGGCCAGCAGGCCTCGGCCACATCGCTGAGCGATGCGCTCGGCCAGGAGCAGGCCACGCATGCGCAGTCAGGCGGCATCGTCGGCGACCTGCTCGGCTCGGTGCTCGGCGGCGGCGCTCAGCAACAAAGTGGCGGCGGCCTGTTCGGCGAAGCGCTGAAGCTCGGCGAAGGCTTTCTCGCCGGCAAGCTCTGATCACCGCGCAATCCGAAGCTGCGTTCGCGTTGCGGCGATGCGCCATAGCCGCAACGCATTGCACCGGTAAATTCAATCAATTCGCGCGAACGGGATTTCGCGTTTATGGTCGCCACACCACAGCGCTGCTGTGAATCCATTTCGTCGTCATCAGCCACGGAGCGAGAAGATGTCCACCGAAGCCAAATGCCCCTACCACGCCGCCGGCCAAGGCACCACCAACAAGGATTGGTGGCCGAACAGCCTGCCGGTCGAACTGCTCAGCCAGCATTCGGAAAAATCCAATCCGTTGGGCACGGGCTTCAGCTACCGCGAGGAATTCGGCAAGCTGGATTATCCGGCGCTGAAGGCCGACCTGAAGAAGCTGCTGACCGATTCGCAGGACTGGTGGCCGGCCGACTGGGGCAGCTATGGCGGCCTCTTCATCCGCATGGCCTGGCACAGCGCCGGCACCTATCGCCTGGTCGACGGACGCGGCGGCAGCGGGCGCGGCCAGCAGCGCTTCGCGCCGCTGGGTTCGTGGCCGGACAACGTCAGCCTCGACAAGTCGCGCCGCCTGCTGTGGCCGATCAAGCAGAAGTACGGGCAGAAGATTTCCTGGGCCGACCTCTTCATCCTCGCCGGCAACATCGCGCTGGAAGCGGCGGGTTTCCGCACCTTCGGCTTCGCCGCCGGCCGCGAGGACAGCTGGGAGCCGGACAACGACGTCAACTGGGGCGTCGAAAAGGAATGGCTGCAGCACCGCAGCGCCGAAGCGCTGAAGGACAATCCGCTGGCCGCCACCGAAATGGGCCTGATCTACGTCAACCCGGAAGGCCCGAACGCCAGCGGCGATCCGCTTTCGGCCGCGCCGTTCATCCGCGCCACCTTCGGCAACATGGCGATGGACGATGAAGAGATCGTCGCCCTGATCGCCGGTGGCCACACCCTCGGCAAGACCCACGGCGCCGGCCCGGCCTCGCACGTCGGCGCCGACCCGGAAACCGCGTCGGTCGCCGCGATCGAACAACAGGGCCTGGGCTGGAAGAGCAGCTTCGGCAGCGGCGCCGGCAAGGACGCGATCACCTCCGGCATCGAAGTGGTGTGGACGCAGACGCCGACCCAGTGGAGCAACCACTTCTTCGAGAACCTGTTCAAGTTCGAATGGGTGCAGACCCGGTCGCCGGCCGGCGCGATCCAGTGGGAAGCCAGCAACGCCGAGGCGATCATCCCGGATCCGTTCGATCCGTCGAAGAAGCGCAAGCCGACGATGCTCACCACCGACCTGACCCTGCGCTTCGATCCGGCATTCGAGAAGATTTCGCGCAGGTTCCTCGACGATCCGCAGGCCTTCAACGAAGCCTTCGCCCGCGCCTGGTTCAAGCTGACCCACCGCGACATGGGCCCGAAAGCGCGCTACCTCGGCCCGGAAGTGCCGAAGGAAGACCTGATCTGGCAGGACCCGCTGCCCGCTGCCGGCGCCACGCCGAGCGCCGCCGACGTGGCCGACGCCAAGGCGAAGATCGCCGCATTGGGTTTGAGCGTGTCCGAACTCGTCTCGCTGAGCTGGGCCTCGGCTTCGACCTTCCGCGGCGGCGACAAGCGCGGCGGCGCCAATGGCGCGCGCATCGCGTTGCAGCCGCAGCGCGGTTGGGAAGCCAACAAGATCGCGGTCGGCGTGCTGGAGAAGATCGAAGCCATCAAGGCTTCGACCAGGCTGTCGCTGGCCGACCTGATCGTGCTGGCCGGCAACCTCGGCGTCGAAACCGCCGCCAAGGCCGCCGGCGCCAGCGTCGAAGTGCCGTTCGCGCCGGGCCGCGTCGATGCCAACCAGGCACAGACCGACGTCCCATCGTTCGAATACCTGCAAGGCGTCGCCGACGGCTTCCGCAACTGGAAGAAGGCCGGCGTCGACGTGGCGACCGAAGCCCTGCTGATCGACAAGGCGCAACTGCTCACCCTCACCGCGCCGGAAATGACCGCGCTGGTCGGCGGCCTGCGCGTGCTCGGCGCCAATTTCGACGGCGGCAGGCACGGCGTGTTCACCGACAAGGTCGGCGCACTGACGAACGACTTCTTCGTCAACCTGCTGGACATGGCGACCGAATGGAAATCGGTCGATGCCGGCGCCGAAGTGTTCGAGGGCAAGGACCGCAAGAGCGGCGCGGTGAAATGGACCGCCACCCGCAACGACCTGATCTTCGGCAGCCACTCGGTGCTGCGCGCGCTGGCCGAGGTGTATGCGCAGGCCGGCGGGCAGGAGAAGTTCGTCAAGGACTTCGTCGCCGCGTGGACCAAGGTGGCGAACCTCGACCGTTTCGACCTGGCCTGATCGCCGAGCTTCCGTCGCGACGCGAAAACGCCGGCAGCGATGCCGGCGTTTTTCTTGCGCCCGCTTCGACCGCGACCATCGTCGAACATTGCCAATCCGTAATGTTGCCGTCGTTGCCACGCAAGGTTCGCGGGAATAAGTTGATGCCGCCGGGTTGCAAGCGGCAAGCTCTTCCAACCATGCCCCCGAAGCCGCAAGGCTCCACCACCTAGGAGTAATCTCGTGAAGAAAGCACTGTTCGCTGGTCTGTTGTCGCTCCTCGTCGCCGCGCCGGCTTTCGCCGCCGGTACCCAGTGCCATGGCGCCGACGGCAAGTTCGTCAAGTGCCCGCCGAAGACCGCTCCGGCGAAGGGCACCCATTGCCGCGACGCCAAGGGCCATTTCGCCAAGTGCGGCACCGCGGCCGGCCCGGCTGCGACCGCTTCGGCCGCACCGGCCGCACACTGAGCCGGCGCAGGTTGCGCCAAGGAAACCCGCGAGAAATCGCGGGTTTTCTTTTGCGCTCAGGTCTGCGGGAATTTCACCGGCTTGGGATCGTCGTCGACTTCCTTGCCGACCTTCGCCCTGCCCGCCATTTCCGCGCCGGCGTTGCGCGGCAGTTGCCACATCCACCACACCGAACTGGCCGAAATCACCCCGACCGCGGCGAAGGCCCAGTAGAAATCGTGCACTTCGGTCGCGGCCACGCCGCGGATCGCACCGGCAATTTCCAGCAGGTAGCCACCGATGGCCACGCCGAGGCCGAGTGCGAGCTGCTGCATCATCGACGACAGGCTGGTGGCCTGGCTCATCCGCGCCTGGTCGACTTCGGCATAGCCGATCGCATTGAGTGCGGTGAATTGCAGCGAACGGAAACAACCACTGACCAGCAGCGCCGCCATCAGCGCCAGATGCGGCATGCCCGGGCGGAACAGGCCGAAGCCGGCCAGCAGCGCGGACGCCAGCAGCGCATTGCACACCAGTACGCGGCGGAAGCCCCAGCGCTTGATCACCCACGCCGCGACCGTCTTCATGAACATCGCGCCGACCGTGGAGATGAAGGTCAGCGAGCCGGACTGCAGCGGATTGAGGCCGAAACCCAGTTGCAGCATCAGCGGCAGCAGGAACGGCGTGGCGCCGATGCCGATGCGGAAAGTGAAACCACCAAGCACGCCGGCGCGAAACGTGTTCAGGCCGAACAGGTGCAGGTCCAGCAGCGCCTTGCCATCGCGCTTCCAGTGGCGGATGTAGGCGATCAGCAGGACCGTGCCCACACCCAAGCTGGAGATCGACAGCCACAGCGGCAGCAGGTGCCGGCCAAGCGTGGAAAAACCGAACATCGCGGTGGACAGGCCGACGCCGGTCAGCGCGAAGCCGGTGGTGTCGAGCGCGCCGACGTTCTCGCGGATCTGCGGGATGAACTTGCGCGCCAGCAGGATGCCGATCAGGCCCATCGGCAGGTTGATGAAGAAGATCCAGCGCCAATGGAAATACGTGGTGATGAAGCCGCCCAGCGGCGGCCCGACCACCGGCCCGACCATCGCCGGGATCGTCAGCCAGCTCAGCGCCTGCACCAACTGGTTCTTCGGCACCGAACGCAGCAGCACCAATCTTCCGACCGGCACCATCATCGCTCCGCCGACGCCTTGCAGCGCACGCGCCATCACCAACGTGCCGAGGCCGTTGCTGAAACCGCAGCAGACCGAGCCGAGCAGGAACACGCCGATCGCCGAGGAGAAAATCGTGCGCGAACCGAAGCGGTCGGCGACCCAGCCGGAAATCGGGATGAATACCGCCAGCGACAGCAGGTAGGCGGTCATCGCCAGCTTCAAGGCGATCGGGTCGGTGCCGAGGTCGCGCGCCATCGCCGGCAGCGAAGTCGAGATCACCGTCGAATCCATGTTCTCGATGAACAACGCACAGGCGACGATCAGCGGCAGTAGGCGTTCAGGCTTGATCGAAGAACTCACGCGAATTCCTTTTCCAGTGGTGCGGACTCAGAGCGCATCGATGTCGCCCAGCGCCTGGATCAGGCGCCGCGCGCGCTTGTCCGGCTTGTGTTGCGGCGGCTGGTAGCCGGCGGATTCGGCGCGGCGCAGTTCGCGCGCTTCGCCACGACGCTGCTTCGAGGCGTCGGATTCGGCGTACAGCGTTTGCGCGGCGCTGGCCGGGCCGCGCACCTCGCTCAGGCCGAGCACTTCGACCTCGAAGGTCTCGTGGCCGAGGTTGACGATCTTCAGCGCGTCGCCGACACGCAACCCGCGCGACGGCTTGGCGCGCTGCCCGGCAACCTCGACTTTCCCGGTCTCGATCGCGTGCCTGGCCAGCGCGCGGGTCTTGAAGAAACGCGCGGCCCACAGCCACACGTCGATGCGCACGCTGGCGCTTTCGGCACGCACCGAGCTGTCGTTCATCGCCGCCACGGATTCACGCCGCGGCCACTTCCGGCATCGGCTTGAGCGTGGCCACGCCGTGGCCGAGGCCGGCAAGGTATTCGAGCCACTTGCCGAGGAAGGTGTTCATGCGCACGCGGTGGCCGATCAGCCGCGCCGGCGGCGGGAACATGCCCAGCGTGTCCTGCCAGCGCTTGCCGATGTAGCAATGCGTGGCCTCGGCCTGCTTCGCGTCGCGGTACAGGCGCACGAACGCGGACGGGTCCGGCTCGCCGGTGACCGCGTCGATCACGCCGTAGGTGATGCGCAATTCGACCGTGTAGCGATGGGTTTCGATCACGTCGACGAACAGGTCCATGCCATCGCCGATGCTCGACACATAGCGTCCCGGTGCCAGGTCCGCCGGCGCGAACAGGCGGGTGAGGTGCGCATGGTTCTCCGCATACAGCGCCATCAGCCAGCCAAAACGGCTGAGCCGGGGAATCGACGCAACGCGGGACAGGATTGAATCCATGGACGCGATCCTACACGCGGATGCCGCATTGCGACAGGATTGACGCACGCGGCGATGCGGCCTATGGTCATGGTTCGCCAACGTCGCCGGAGCCCCGGAAATGAAGCGCGTCACAGGCATCGGCGGCATCTTCTTCGCCGCGAAGAGTCCCTCCACATTGCGCGACTGGTACCAGCGGCACCTGGGCATCGACGTGCAGGACTGGGGCGGCACGGCCTTCGTGGCCAGCGGTGGCGAAACCACGGTCTGGTCGCTCGGCGACGGCGCGAACTTCAAGCCCGGCACGGCCGGCTTCATGGTCAATTACCGCGTTGCCGACCTGCACGCACTCGTCGCCGCGCTGCGCGACGAAGGCTGCAACGTGCTGGATGAAACCAGCGATTCCGAATACGGCAAGTTCGGCTGGGTCATCGACCCGGAAGGCAACAAGATCGAATTGTGGGAACCGCCGCCGGGGCAGTGAACGGCGCGGTCACAGCATTTCGCGGTGCAGGCCGAGCGTGGACAGCACCTTGCTGGCGATTTCCTCGATGCTGGTATAGGTGGTACTCAGCATCTCGATGCGCTCGACCTTGAACATCGCCTCGGCCGCGGCCACCTCGCGCTTGCAGGTTTCGAGCTTGGCGTAATTTGAATTCGGCCGGCGTTCCTGGCGGATCTGCTGCAGGCGTTCCGGGTCGATGGTCAGGCCGAACAGCTTGCGCCGGTACGGACGCAGACGCGCCGGCAGGCGGTCGGTTTCCAGGTCCGAATCGGTCAGCGGATAGTTCGCCGCGCGGATGCCGTAATGCATCGCCAGGTACACGCAGGTCGGGGTCTTGCCGGCGCGCGACACCGCGACCAGGATCACGTCCGCTTCGTCGTAGTTGATCGCGATGCCGTCGTCGTGGGTCAGGGCGAAATTCATCGCGTTGATGCGCTGGTGGTAGCGGCCGAAATCCGCCATGCGATGCGCCGAGCCTGCGCGCGACTGGCGCGGGCGGCCCAGCTCGCCTTCCATCGGCGCGATGAAGGGCAGCAGCACGTCGAGCATCAGCGCCCCGCTCTGCTCCAGTTCCGCGATCGAATCGGCATTGACCAGCGAATAGATCACGATCGGCCGGGTGCCGTGGCGCTCGCCGGCGGCGCGTACCTGCCGCGCCACCTCGCGCGCCTTGTCCGGCGCGTCGATGAAGCTCATCCGGTCGGTGACGAATCCGGCATCCGGGAAGTGGGTCAGCAGGCTGTGGCCGATGGTTTCCACGGTGATGCCGGTGCCGTCGGAGACGTAGAACACGGGGCGGGACGGCGCTGCGGCATCGTTCATGGGCCAAGTTCCTGATTTTGCTGGAAAGAAGAATAATCCGCCCGAAACCGAGCTTGTCTGCAATTGGTATTCTGCCGCAAAATAGCGCGCAGTTTCATGTGCGCATGCAGGCGGTGGCCGTAGCATGCGGACACGGACAATCCCCACTACCTCCGGAGCTTTCGCTTGAGCCAGAACATCCTGTGGTTGCACGAATTGCGTCTTTCCGACCTGGCCCGCGTCGGCGGCAAGAATTCCTCGCTCGGCGAAATGATCGGCAATCTGGCCGGCCTCGGCGTCTCGGTGCCCGGCGGCTTCGCCACCACCGCCGAAGCGTTCAAGGACTTCATCGCCCACAATGATCTCTCGCAGCGCATCTTCGACAAGCTGGCCACGCTCGACGTCGAGGACGTGCCCGCGCTGACCGCCGCCGGCAAGGAAATCCGCCAGTGGGTGATCGACGCGCCGCTGCAGCCGGAACTCGATGCCGACATCCGCACCGGCTACGCCAAGCTCGCCGCTGAAAACGGCGGCGGCGACATCGCCGTCGCGGTGCGCTCCTCGGCGACCGCCGAGGATTTGCCCGACGCCTCGTTCGCCGGCCAGCAGGAAACCTTCCTCAACGTCACCGGCGCCGACGACGTCGTGCGCAAGGTCAAGGAAGTGTTCGCCTCGCTGTACAACGACCGCGCGATCGCCTATCGCGTGCACCACGGCTTCAAGCACGAGGACGTGTTCCTGTCCGCCGGCGTGCAGTTGATGGTGCGTTCGGACGTCGGTTCCGCGGGCGTGCTGTTCACCCTCGACACCGAATCCGGTTTCCGCGACGTGGTGTTCGTCACCGCCAGCTACGGCCTCGGCGAAATGGTCGTGCAAGGCGCGGTCAACCCGGACGAGTTCTACGTCTACAAGCCAACCTTGAAGCAAGGCAAGCCGGCGATCCTGCGCCGCACGCTCGGTACGAAGGCCATTCGCATGGTGTATTCGGACAAGCCCGGCGAGCGCGTGCGCACCGAAGACACGCCCGCCGATTTGCGCGGCCAGTTCTCGATCAGCGACGAGGACGTGCAGGCGCTGTCGAAGCAGGCGCTGACCATCGAACAGCACTACGGCCGGCCGATGGACATCGAGTGGGCGAAGGACGGCGTCAGCGGCAAGCTGTTCATCGTGCAGGCGCGCCCGGAAACGGTGAAGTCGCGCGCCAAGGCCACCCAGATCGAGCGCTATGCGCTGCAGGGCAAGGGCGAGGTGATCGCCGAAGGCCGCGCCATCGGCCAGAAGATCGGCAGCGGCGTGGCGCGCGTGGTGCGTTCGCTGGAAGACATGGCCCGCGTGCAGCCCGGCGACGTGCTGGTCGCGGACATGACCGACCCGGACTGGGAACCGGTGATGAAGCGCGCCTCGGCCATCGTCACCAACCGCGGCGGCCGCACCTGCCACGCGGCGATCATCGCGCGCGAACTCGGCGTGCCGGCGGTCGTCGGCACCGGCAACGGCCTCGACGTGATCAAGGACGGCGAGCCGGTGACGGTCAGCTGCGCCGAAGGCGATACCGGTTTCATCTACGCAGGCAGCCTTCCGTTCGAGCGCACCACCACCGATCTGGGCAACATGCCGCCGGCGCCGCTGAAGATCATGATGAACGTCGCCAACCCGGAACGCGCGTTCGACTTCGGCCAGTTGCCGAACGCCGGCATCGGCCTGGCGCGGCTGGAAATGATCATCGCCTCGCACATCGGCATCCATCCGCTGGCCCTGCTCGAATACGACCGCCAGGACGCGGAGACGAGGAAGAAGATCGATGCCAAGATCGCCGGCTACGGCGCGCCGGTGGATTTCTACGTCAACCGCCTGGCCGAAGGCATCGCGACGATCACCGCTTCGGTCGCGCCGAACCCGGTGATCGTGCGCCTGTCCGACTTCAAGTCGAACGAATACGCCAACCTGATCGGCGGCGCGCGCTACGAGCCGCACGAAGAAAACCCGATGATCGGCTTCCGCGGCGCCAGCCGTTACGTGTCCGC
>JAATFG010000126.1 GCA_015655355.1 Lysobacterales bacterium | reverse complement strand
TCCGGCGTGCGCAGTCCGACCATCATCGGGTTGCGCACGTTGGGCAGGAAGCACAGGTCGAAGATCTCGGAGATGTCGCCTTCGAAGCGGATCCATTGCAGCACGTCGCCGTTGGTGAGCGAGACGATCTGCACGCCACACCAGGGTTCGATATCGCGCCTGGTCAGTTCCGCATCCAGCTGCAGCCCTTCGAAGCGCTGGTTGCGCGGCTTGGACAGGCCCACGGCGGCGGTGTTGCCGGTGATCGACAGCCCGCGCGCGAAGCCGGGCAGGAACGCCAGCGGCACGAACGCCTTCGTCGCGAAGTCGACCCAGCCCAGCTGGCCGGTGCCGGCATTGAGCACCCAGAGTTTTCCATTGGCCCAGCGCGGCGAGTGCGGCATCGACAGCCCTTCGCAGACGATCTCGTTGGTGTCGATGTCGATCACCACGCCGCCCTCGCTGCGGCGGTCGCGCCAGCCGTCCACGCCGTCGCTCTTGCACACCGCGGTGACGTATTTCGGTGCGCCATCGACCATCGCCAGGCCGTTGAGGTGGCAGCGGTCTTCCGGTGCCAGCTTGCTGATAAAGTCCGGTTTCCAGATCGCCTTGAAGCTGTGCGTCTGGCTCAGCTCGGCCAGGCACGAATACTTGGTGTTGATGAATACCACCTTGCCGTTCTTGCGGATGCCCAGCTCGTGGATGTCCAGATCACCGATGGTCTGCGCATTGCGCGGCACGTAGCACTTGTCGAACTGGCCGTGGATGATCTCGTTCGAGCGCAGCACGTTCTCGAAGCGCCACAGCTGGTACAGGCTGCCCAGATACAGGCGCTGGGCATTGCCGACGATGCCCATCGCGCGCTCGAACAACCGCTCGAAGAACGACACCCGGCCCTGCTTGTCGCTGCCGACCAGGTAGACGCGTCCGGTCTGGTACGACGAAATCGCCAGCGACAGGTGGTTGCCGGCCAGCCACGCGGCCAGTCCGCGCGAGCAGCTTTTCTCGACCTGCCGGGTGACCACGGGCGGTGGTGTTTCCGAGGGTACCGATTCGGGCGTCATCAGCTGATCGGGTGCAGCTTCCGTCGCGGTTTCGGCAGCCGTGCTTTCGATCACTTCTGGTGTGTCCGTCGCCGGACTTTTGCGTTTGCCTGCCACGTCATTCTCCAGAAGGTCGACGCGCGGGCATCGATGGCGTTGTCATCAAGCGGTCCACAGTAGTCCCTTTGGTTCGGGCGCGTCGCAACGCGGTGGGCGCGGTACAAAAACAAAAACCTGGCGAGCTTGTGCCCGCCAGGTTCGTGGGGTGGCTTACCAGCTGTAGCGCAAGCCGACCTGACCGCCGAGGAAGCTCTTCATCGCACCGCCATCGAGCCAGTTCGCGCCGCCGTAGAAGGACAGGTTGCGCAGCTTCACGTTGATCCCGGCATCGACCAGCGCACTGGTGCCCTGCGTGCTGGTTTCACCGAAGAACGTGTCGTTGATGGTGTAGCGGTTGCTGCCGTCAAACTCGTGCACCGCCGAGACCGAGACGTACGGGGTCCAGAGGGTGCCGCTGTCCGCCGTGTAGCTCTTGCTGACCATCACGCCCAGACGCCCGCGCGAGGAGGTGTCGCCGTTGGAGCGGAAGCCGGCCAGGGTCTCGGAGACCGACTTGACGTCGTTGACCCGATTCCAGGTGTACTGCAGTTGCGGGGCGATCTGCAGGCCGTTGTCCAGCGTCCAGGTCTTGCCGGTCTCCACGTTGAACGCATCGGCGTTGCCCTTGACCCAGGCTTCGCCGGCCGAGGCGTGCAGCCGGTCGGTGAAGTCCATCGCGCGGAACGACGCATCGAGGTACACCCCGGTGGCGGAGATCCAGGTGATGTAGCCGCCGCCGGTGGTGCCCTTGATCCGGCTCGATCCGGCGTTGCCCTGGTCCAGGTGCTGGTTGGCCTGATCCTTCGCCACCAGCAGGCCGGCCTTCAGTTCGTCGGTGACGGCCACGTCGATGCCGATCTCTTCGCCGGTGTTGCTCTGGTCGAAGCCGAAGTTGCCGCCCTGGCCGAAGTTGCTGGCGTTGTGGCTCGGGTCGATCGTGCCGCTGTCGCCGAACACCCGGGCCCACAGGCTCACGCCGCCCTTGAGCGTCTGGCTGATCGCGCCCATGCGCTGCTGCAGCGTGCCGATCTGGCTGTTCATCAGGCTCTGCGCGCCCGGTGCCGCGGAGACGGCGAGGGTGCCGAGGTTGCTCAGGCCGTTGACGCTCTCGGCAAAGCCGACCGCCTGTTGCGAGGCAACGGCCGTGGCCGATACCACGCCGTACGCCGGTGCGATCGGCGAACCCCCCGGTGTGCCGGACGGAGGCGCCACGACCACCGGCGTGCCGGGTTGCGGCGGGGTCACCGGCGCGCCAGGCGGAGGCGGCGTCACCGGCACACCGGGCTTGGGCGGTGCCGGTGTGGTGGTGGGCGCGGTCAGGCCCAGCGAGAACACGTCGCTGTTGGTGTTGCTGGGATCGATGTTGCTGATCAGCACATCGAGGAAGCTCTTGTCCTGCACCACCGTGCCGAGCACGAACGAACCGGCCACCGAGGTGCCGCTGACCGTGATCAGCGGGATGATCGTGGAGGCGCTGGTGGGATCGTCCAGCACGCGCAGGTTGACCCGGTTCACGGTGCCGGCAAGCACATTGCCGGTGATCTGCAACTGGTCACCGGTGCCGTGCAGCCCGCTGACGTCCATCGCGATGGTGCCGTGGCCGCCGAAGTCGCCGGTGATCGCCAGGGTGTCGCCGGCCACGCCGTTCTGGAAGTTCAGCGTGCCGTTGTTCATGAAGGCGACGGGGTTGGCCGCGCCCATGTCGATGCGGTTGCTGCCGGCGACCGTGATCGTGCCGGTGCTGGCGTTGGTGAACTTGTTGCCCAGGACCCCGAAGCTGCCCAGATCGATCGTGCTGCCGTTGAGCTGGATCGTGCCTTCGTTCCGGACGAAGTCGTCGCCGCTGCCGAAGTCCGAGCTGCCCGCCGCGCTCCAGCTGCCGCCCAGAGCGTTGATGAACGAGTCGTCGCCATCGCCGGTCTGCAACGAACCGATGAGGGTGCCGCTGTTCTGGATCGAATCGTTCGAGGCGCCGCTGCGGACCGCGACGGCGTCGTTGGCGAGCGAGACGGCGATGATCGAGCCGCTGTTGATCAGGGTGGTGGCGGTGGCGCCGGTGAGGTCGACGGCCACCGCGTGGTCGGCGCGGGCGCGGATATGGCCGCTGTTGTTCACCGCCAGGCTGCCGGTAGAGGCCAGCTGCATGCCGAACGCGCTGGCGCCTGCATCGTCGTCGAGGCCCTTGAGCGACCCCACGTTGCTCACCGACACGTTCCCGCCGGATGCCGACAGGCCCGTGGCGATCCCGCTCGCACCGCTCGCCGTGGCCACGACCAGGCTGCGTACGCCCAGCGCGATGGTGATGTCG
>JAATFG010000047.1 GCA_015655355.1 Lysobacterales bacterium | reverse complement strand
GGATGCCCTTTTCCTTGGCCAGCTGCGCCACGACCGGCGCCGCGCCGGTGCCGGTGCCGCCGCCCATGCCGGCGGTGATGAACACCATGTCGGCACCTTCCAGCATCGCTTCGATGCGTTCACGGTCTTCCAGCGCCGCCTGGCGGCCGACTTCCGGGTTGGCGCCTGCACCGAGGCCCTTGGTCACATTGCCACCCAACTGCAGATGGGTCCGCGAACCACAGCTTGTCATGGCCTGGGCGTCGGTGTTGGCGACGACGAATTCCACGCCTTCGATATTGGAGTTGAGCATGTGTGCGACGGCATTGCCGCCGCCACCGCCCACGCCGATGACCTTGATGACTGCGTTTGGTGCGAGTTTATCGATCAGTTCAAACATTTCCCGTCCTCCTAAGAGTTGTTGTCGTTGTAACCAGTGAACGCGGCTCCTGCCGGTCGCTGGTGGTGGGCAAGCTTCCTTCGGCCCGAAGCAACGCATCCGTGCGCCGCTTTAAAAGTGTCCCGGCCTAGAAATTCCGGGTGATCCAGCCGCGCAACTTGTCGACCATGCCGCCCACGCTGCCGCCGGCCGGCCCGCTGACCCGCATGCCGCCAGCGCGCGCGCCATGTAGCAGCAAGCCCACACAGGTCGCGTGCAAGGGGCTGGAGACGACTTCGCCTAGGCCGCTGATCTGCTGCGGCACGCCGATGCGCACCATCTTGTGGAAAATCTCCTCGGCCAGCTCCAACGCGCCTTCCATCTTCGAGGCGCCGCCGGTCAGCACCACGCCGGCGGCGACCAGGCTCTCGTAGCCGGAGCGGCGCAACTGGTCCTGCACCATCTCGAAAATTTCCTCGTAACGGGCCTGCACGCTCTGCGCGAGCGACTGCCGCGCCAGCCGGCGCGGCGGACGATCGCCGACGCTGGGCACCTGGATGGTTTCTTCCGCATGCGCCAGACCGGTCTGCGCACAGGCGTACTTGATCTTGATTTCCTCCGCATGCGCGGTCGGCGTGTGCACGCCATAGGCAATGTCGCTGGTAACCTGGTCGCCGCCGATCGGCAGTGAGGCGGTATAGCGGATCGAACCCTGGGTATAGATTGCGATGTCGGTGGTGCCGGCTCCGATGTCAACCAGGCACACGCCCAGCTCGCGTTCGTCGTCGGTCAGCACGGCCTTGGCGCTGGCCAGCGCCGACGGCACCAGTTCGTCCACCGACAGACCGCAACGCTGGATGCACTTGGTGATGTTCTGCACCGCCGCGGCCGCACCGGTGACAAGGTGCACGTTGGCTTCGAGCCGCACGCCGCTCATGCCGACCGGCGAGCGAATGCCGTCCTGGCCGTCGATGCGGTATTCCTGCGACTCCTTATAAAGAACCTTGCGGTCGGCCGGGATCGCCACCGCGCTGGCGGCCTCCAGCACCTGCTCCAGGTCGCCGGCGGTCACTTCGCGGTCGCGGATCGCCGCGTTGCCGTGCGAGTTGCGCGTTTCCAGATGGCTGCCCGAGATCGAGGCATAGACCGAGCGGATGTCGCAGCCGGCCATCAGCTCGGCTTCCTCCACCGCGCGCTGGATCGAGTGCACGGTCGATTCGATGTCTACCACCGAGCCGCGCTTCATGCCGCGCGACACGTGAGTGCCGATGCCGATCACGGTGATCGGCTCGCCAGGCTCATACTCGCCGACGATCGCCACCACTTTCGAGGTGCCGATATCGAGCCCGACCACCAGTTGCTTGTCGTTGCGCGATTTCATAGGGCGGCCTTCCATAGGCTGATCGTCTTCATGTGCGGGGCGAGCCTCCAGCGTGGGTGCCGACCGGCGACTGCTGCCAGCGCACGGCGAATCCATTGGTGTAGCGAAGATCGGCGTAGGCAAAGCCGTCGGCATGCCCGGCCATCAATTGCGGGTACACGTCGAGGAAGCGGCGCAGCCGGCGGCCGGCCTGGTCGCGATCACCGATCACGATCTGCGCGCCGGTCGCCGTGGTCACACTCCAGCTGCCGCGCTCGGTCAATGCGACGCCGGTGATCTGCAGGTGCGTGCCGGCGAACGCCTTGCCGGTTTCGGCGTAGAAACTCACCACCTCGGCCAGCCGGTCGTCCGGACCGCGCAAGTCAGGCAACGCATCGGTGTCGCTGGCTCCAGGCGCGTCGAATACCAGGCCCTGGCGACTGATCAGCCGCTTCTCGTTCCAGCGGGCGAACGGCACGCGCTCGTAGACACGAAGGATCAACGTGTCCGGCCAGCGCTTGCGCGCTTCCGCCGACTCGACCCACGGCAACGCCGCCACCGCTTTCTGGACGGCATCGAGGTTGAGCGCGAAGAAACCCTTGCCGAGGCGCGGCAGCACTGCGGCACGGATATCCGCCGGCGTCACGTGCTTGAACTGTGCCTGCACCGTCAACTGCGTGACCGGCCAGCGGTTGGCGGCGAACCAGCCCTGCAGCACGCCGACGATCGGCAGCGCGACCAGCGCGAT
>JAATFG010000053.1 GCA_015655355.1 Lysobacterales bacterium | reverse complement strand
TGCCGGCCGAGGCGCTGCGGTACAGCACCTGCACGATCACCTTCCACTGCGGCACGCCGAGCGCGAGCGCGGCTTCGCGCATCTGCTGCGGCACCAGGCGCAGCATTTCGTCGGTGGTGCGCACCACCACCGGCAGCACGATGAAGGCCAGCGAGACCGCGCCGGCGAGCGCCGAGAAGCCGGTCACCGAGACCAGCATCGCGTACACGAACAGGCCGAGCACGATCGACGGTGCGCTGAGCAGGATGTCGTTGACGAAGCGCACCACGGTGCCGGCCTTCTGCGCGTTGCCGTATTCGGCCAGCCAGGTGCCGGCGAGGATGCCCAGCGGCGTGCCGATCAGCAGCGCCAGCACGCACATCACCACGCTGCCGAAGAACGCGTTGGCGAGGCCGCCCTCGGCCATCGGCGGCGGCGTCATCTGGGTGAAGATCGTCCAGTGGATGCCGCCGATGCCCTTGGTCAGCAGCGTCCACAGGATCCAGCCGAGGAAGAACAGGCCGAACAGCGCGGTGACCACCGACATGCCGATGGCGATGAGGTTGAAGATGCGACGGCGCAGGTAGATCGTCTGATTGCCGGCCATGTCAGTTGCCCTCCTTGCGCGCCAGTTGCAGCAGCATGTAGCGCGCCGCCGCGAGCACCACGAAGGTGACGATGAACAGCAAGAAGCCGAGCAGCAGCAGCGCCGAACGATAGGTGTCGGCCGCTTCGCAGAAGTCGTTGGCGATCAGTGCGGCGATCGTGGTACCCGGGTCGAGCAGCGACACCGACAGGCTTACGCTGTTGCCGATCACGAAGGCCACCGCCATGGTTTCGCCGAGCGCGCGGCCGAGGCCGAGGAAGATGCCGCCGATCACCGCGCTGCGCGTGTACGGCAGGACGATGTCCCAGACCACTTCCCACTTGGTGCTGCCCAATGCGTAGGCCGATTCCTTCAGCCGCTGCGGCACGGTCTGGAACACTTCGCGCATCACCGAGGAAATGAACGGCACCACCATGATCGCCAGCACGAAGCCGGCGGTGAGCAGGCCGATGCCCAGCGGCGGGCCCTGGAAGACCTTGCCGATCAGCGGCAGTTTGCCGAGGTGGTCGTTGATCCACGGGGTGACGTGGTCGCTCATCACCGGCACCAGCACGAACAGGCCCCACATGCCGTAGATGATCGAGGGAATGCCGGCGAGCAGTTCGATCGCGGTGCTGATCGGCGTGCGCAGCCAGCGCGGCGCCACTTCGGTGAGGAAGAAGGCGATGCCGAAGCTCACCGGCACCCCGATGATCATCGCGATCAGCGCGGTGACCAGGGTGCCGTAGATCGGCGCGAGCGCGCCGTACTTGTTTTCGACCGGGTTCCATTCGGCCGAATAGAAGAAGCTGATGCCCTGGTGCAGCAGCGCGTGGCGGCCGCCCCACAGCATCGACAACGCGGCACTGGCCAGCGCGAGCAGGACAAAGGCAACGGTGGCGACCAGGATCCAGCGGAACAGGCGGTCTTGGCGGGCATCGCGCTCGTCGCGCGGAGAAGCAACAGGCAAGGAGGTCGAGTTCATGCGCGGATCATGCCTTGGGCAGACGCCAATGAAATGATGTTTTTGTTACATCCGTATGACGTGGAGGGGCCGTGTCGGAGCAGTGTTGGCATGGCAATCGTGTCTCGTGCGGCGAGGGCGAACAAAAAGGCGCGGGCATTGCGGCCCGCGCCCGAGGTCGCGGAAGGCGGGGGAGAGAGTCCGCCTTCCGGTGATGCAACCGCACTTACTTCAGGTTCTGCGCCCAGTAGGCTTCGATCTTCTGCACCAGCGAATCCGGCAGCTGCACGTAGTCGAGCGAGGATGCCAGCGGCTGGCCCTGTTCGTAGCCCCACTTGAAGAAGTCCTTGGCCGCGTTCGCGGAGGTCGGGTTCTTCGCCTTCTTGTACATGATCGCCCAGGTGGTGGCGGTGATCGGCCACGCGTTCGGACCCGGCGCGTTGGTCATGATCAGGTTGAAGTTGGTGGCGTGGGCCCAGTCGGCGCTGGCCGCGGCCTCGGAGAAGGCTTCGCTCTTGGGCTGCACGTAGTTGCCGGCGGCGTTCTTCACCCGGGTGAAGATCAGGTTGTTCTGCAGCGCGTAGGCGTATTCGACGTAGCCGATGCCGCCCTTGACCTGGCGCACGTAGGCCGACACGCCTTCGTTGTCCTTGCCGCCGATGCCGACCGGCCAGTTGACCGCGGTGCCTTCGCCGACCTTCGACTTCCATTCCGGCGAAACCTTGCTCAGGTAGTTGCTGAAGTTGAAGGTGGTGCCCGAGCCGTCGGAGCGGTGCACGACGGTGATCTTCTGGTCGGGCAGGCTGATGCCGCCGTTCAACGCGACGATGCGCGGGTCGTTCCAGGTCGTGATCTTGCCGAGGTAGATGTCGGCGAGGGTGTCGGCGTCGAGCTTCATCGCGCCCGGCTGCAAGCCGGCGACGTTCACCACCGGCACGATGCCGCCGATCACCACCGGGAATTGGCCGAGGCCGAACTTCTTCAGCTCGTCTTCCGACAGCGGCTTGTCCGAGGCGCCGAAATCGACGGTGCCCGCTTCGATCTGGGCGATGCCGCCGCCCGAACCGATCGACTGGTAGTTGATGTGGTTGCCGGTCTGCGCGCTGTACGCGGCCGACCACTTCGACAGCACGGGGGCGACGAAGCTGGAGCCGGCGCCGGTGACGTCGGTGGCGTTCGCGGAAAGGGCAAAGATCGACGCGGCGAGCGCGGCGGCGATGCGGAGAGTGCGGAAATGATTCACGTGGGACTCCACTGGGATTGATGGACAACCGCAACGGCGCATGCCGCTCCGGGTTGGCGCACATGGTGCGGCGTTCGTGTTGCACCAATGTGACAGCGCGTTGCCGCCGGGTTTTTTGCGCATGCGGCGAACGCGTGATGGCACGGCGTTGCCGATGTCACACGGATGTCATGTTGTTGCTTCGTAATGGCGCCGCTAACGGAATCCGAACAACTCGCGGTTCCGTTCGTTTTTGTTCGCCCTCAACAACCTCCGGAGTATTCCAATGCGTTCCAACCTGCTTTCCGTCGCCATCATCGCCGGCATCGGCGTTGCGGCCACCTCCAATGCTGCGCATGCGCAGTCCGCTTCCGAAGTCGCCGAGCTCAAGGCGCAGATCGCCGCGCTGCAGGCCAAGGTGGACGAACTGGATGCCCGCACCGATGCGCAGTCCGACGTCAACGTGCAGCAGGCCCAGGCGATCGACGCCGCGAGCAAGGGCGGCGACGCCACCGCCGCGCTGGCCAAGCTGGTCAACGGCACCACGCTCAGCGGCCGCATGTACTACGACGTCAGCAACATCAACGAACGGCCGATCACCGGCGGCGGCAACAAGGTCGATCCGTCGGGCACCAACTTCGACATCAAGCGCTTCTACCTGGGCGTCGACCACAAGTTCAACGACGTGTGGGCCTTGGACCTGACCACCGACTTCCAGTACAACGCCACCCTCGGCGCGTCCGAGCTGTACATCAAGAAGGCCTACCTGGAAGGCAAGTTCGACCAGCTCTTCACCCTGCGCGCCGGCGCCAACGACATGCCGTGGATTCCGTACGCGGAAAACCTGTACGGCTACCGCTACGTCGACAAGACCATCACCGACATGCTCGGCCAGGGCACCTCGTCCGACTGGGGCCTGCACGCCTTCGGCGCGACCAGCAGCGGCGTGTTCAACTACGCCGCCGCGGTGGTCAACGGCTACGGCTACAAGACCGCGCCGGACAACGGCCTGAACAACCGCAGCAAGAGCGTCGACTTCGAAGCGCGCATCGGCTTCCAGCCGATCCCGGGCCTGAACATCGCCGTCGGCGGCTACTCGGGCAAGAAGGGCAAGGACACCTACGCCAACGACGCGTCGACCACCAACGAAGTGAACACCGCTTCGCGCACCAACGCGATCATCGCCTACGCCAACAGCAGCTTCCGCATCGGCGGCGAATGGTTCCAGGCCAAGGACTACGCCAACCCGTTCATGCCGATCGGCGCGACCGACCTGAAGCAGGACGGCTACTCGATCTTCGGCAACGTCAACCTGACCGACAGCGGCATCTCGCTGTTCGCCCGCTACGACAAGTCCAAGTTGAACAAGGACGCGGCGATCGATCCGGAATTCACCTACTACGACATCGGCGTCGAGTTCCCGATCGTCAAGGGCGTGAAGATCGCGCCGGTGTACAAGTACGCCAAGAACGAGGGCGGCTCGGCGCTCAACTCGCTGTACGGCGCCGGCAACGAAACCAAGGAATTCGGCGTGTTCGGCGAATTCCGCTTCTGAGCGGAACCTGCATCGCTGCAATGCGAAAAGCCCCGGGAGACCGGGGCTTTTTTCATGGCTGCCAGACCCGCGTGCATGTTGCGACGCGCCAATCATCACGGCTGCGGAAGGCGGGTCGCGGCGCGGCTTTTCCCGTGCGCGTCATTCCACGGTCTTGTCCTTGTACCGGCACAGGTCGCGGATCACGCAGTGTGGGCAGTCCGGCTTGCGTGCCTTGCACACATAGCGGCCGTGCAGGATCAGCCAGTGGTGCGCATCGAGCAGGAATTCGGGCGGCACCACTTTCAGCAGCCTGTCCTCGACCGCGCGCACGTCCTTGCCCGGCGCCAGCCCGATCCGGTTGCTGATGCGGAAGATGTGCGTG